>NZ_JBWKJZ010000001.1:490413-608597 GCF_056431945.1 Streptomyces sp. NPDC045778 | reverse complement strand
GGGGGCGCTCATTTTGTCTGGGGGGGGGGGGGGGCGGGGGAGGGGGGGGGGGGGGGGGGGGGGGGCGGGGGGGGGGGAAGGGGGGGGGGGGGGGGGGGCCCCTCCCCCCCCCCCCACCCCTTCGCGGCTTCCGGACCCGGAGGGTCAGCCCAGCGGCAGGCTCTTCACCGGCAGCTGCTCGGTCGGCAGCCCCTTGCCCGTGGCGTCCCCAAGGACCTCGCCCGCCCCTTCGGCCACGTCATCCGCGGCCCCCTTCGCGGCGGGAGTCGTCGTCTTCGCCCCCTTGCCCACCGCCTTGCCCGCGGTCGGCACGCCCTTCTTGACGGCCTTGCTCCCGGCCTCCGTCGCGACGCCACTGGCCTTCTGCGTCGCACCGTCGACCGTGTCGCCCAGGCTGCTCGGGTCGACGGCCGTGAGCCCGCCCAGCTTGGACGTGTCCGGCAGGTCGGCGGCGCTCGCGGAGCCGGCCGCACCGACCACGGGCGCCGCTCCCGCCGCAACGAGCAGCGCGGCACGGGCGATCCGGCGGGTCAGGGGGAGGGACATGATGCTCCTTAGCGGGAGGGGAAGGTGAGGTGTCCGGCCGGAGGATCTCCGGCGCCGGACGCAGTGACTACCGCTCGAAGCTCCCGAAGGTTGCGGTGGGCCAACGTAAAGAGTTGGCAATGCGTCGCATTATCGGCTGCGGATAAATTCGGGCAAACGTCATTCGTGAAAATGCCGCGCCGCCCGCTCAACACCCCTTGTTCTCAAGGAATTTGAGGGGGGTGCGGCACCCGCTCGAATGGGCCGGTCAGGCGTCTCCGCGCGGCAATCGCCGTCCCTCATTCGAGGGACCCCTCCGCACTACTGCCCAGCGACGATTCGGACTTCGTGCGTGCGCGCACCGGTCGTACGCCACACGGCGCCGGAATCCCCGGCCCGCCACTCCGCGTCCCCGTACGAGACCCGCTCGATGTGCAGGGCCGTCGCATGGGCGACGGCCCAGTGCGCCAGCTCCCAGCCGCGTTGCGGAGTGCCACTTTCCGGTGAGGCCGCGGTCGCCCCGGTGACGGGAACGCTGACCACGCGCCCGCGCGCGATCGTGCCCGCGGGCAGGACGCCCCGCCCGAAGTCCCGCGCGAGCGCCCGCCGCACCTCGTCCGGGCCGCCCGGGTCGATGCCCGGCAGACCCTGGCAGCTCAGCGTCGCGGGGGTGCGTCCGGTGAGCGCGGCGGCCAGCAGCGCGGCGCCCGGCTCGTGCTTCGCGTACGCCTGCGGGAAGCCGCTGCGCTGCACGCGCTGCGCGGCGACCGTCAGGGGAAGCCGCGAATAACCCGGCACATCCTTGAGGTGGTCGTAGAACCGCACCGACGCGTACACCGGGTCCATGATCTGCCGCGCGGAGCCCCAGCCCTGCGAGGGCCGCTGCTGGAACAGGCCGAGCGAATCCCGGTCGCCGTGGCGGATGTTGCGGAGCCCCGACTCCTGGAGGGCCGTCGCGAGGGCGATCGTCACCGCGCGCTCCGGCATGCCGCGCCGGGTGCCGACGACGGCGATGGTCGCGGCGTTGACGGCCTGCTCCGCGGTCATCTCGTACGTCGCCCCGTCGCCGTTGCCCGACACGACCGTGCACCGGGGGTCGGAGCGGCTCCCGGACACGTACTGCATCACTACGTAGGCCACGACGGCGAGCAGCACGGCGAGGGCGGCCCCGGCGCGCGGAAGGCGGCCGCGCCGGACGAAGAGGGACGGCTCGGACACGCGGGACACCGTACTGGAGCGCACTGACAGTACGGAAAGTGCCGACACGGGCACGGAGAGGGGCCGTGCGGAGCGACAGAGCCGAACAGAGGGCGACCCGGAGCGGAGAGTTAGGGTCGAGGCCATGGATCAGACCCCGGCCAAGGCGCCGCTCGACCTCACCCTGGACGCCGCCGCGCTGACGGCCGCGCTCGTCGACTTCCCGTCCCCCAGCGGCCAGGAGAAGGCGCTCGCGGACGCCATCGAGACCGCCCTGCGCGCCCTGCCGCACCTGACGGTCGACCGGCACGGCAACAACGTCGTGGCCCGCACCCATCTGGGCCGCGCCGAGCGCGTCATCCTCGCGGGGCACATCGACACCGTCCCGATCGCCGGGAACGTGCCCTCGCGCCTGGACGAGGACGGCGTGCTCTGGGGCTGCGGCACCTGCGACATGAAGGCGGGCGTCGCGGTCCAGCTGCGCATCGCCCGGACCGTGCCCGAGCCCAACCGCGACCTCACCTTCGTGTTCTACGACAACGAGGAGGTCGCCGCGCACCTCAACGGCCTGGGACACGTCGCCGACGCCCACCCCGACTGGCTCGCGGGCGACTTCGCGGTCCTCCTCGAACCCACCGCCGGCCAGGTCGAGGGCGGCTGCCAGGGCACGCTGCGGGTCCACCTGAAGACGACGGGGGAGCGGGCGCACTCCGCGCGCGCGTGGATGGGCTCCAACGCCATCCACGCGGCCGCCCCGATCCTCGCCAAGCTGGCCGCGTACGAGCCGCGCAAGCCGGTCGTCGACGGCCTCCAGTACCACGAGGGCCTCAACGCGGTCGGCATCGAGGGCGGCGTCGCGACCAACGTCATCCCCGACGCCTGCACGGTGGTCGTCAACTTCCGCTACGCGCCCGACCGCACGCCCGAGGAGGCGGAGGCCTTCGTCCGCGACTACTTCGCGGACTGCGGCATCGACGAGTTCGTCGTCGACGACCACACGGGCGGCGCGCGCCCCGGCCTCACCCACCCCTCCGCCCAGGCGTTCCTGGAGGCCGTCGGCGGCGAGGCCCGGCCCAAGTTCGGCTGGACCGACGTGGCCCGCTTCAGCGCCCTCGGCGTGCCCGCCGTCAACTACAGCCCCGGCGACCCGCTCCTCGCCCACAAGGTGGACGAGCGGGTCAAGGCCTCCCTGATCCCCGAGGCGGAGGCACAGCTGCGCGCCTGGCTCACCGCCTGAACCCGACCGCCTTGTGGAATTGCGCCGCGCGTAACGCCCGTAGACCTACGCTGAAGTGGCACAACGAGTGAGTCGTGAGCGGCCCGGGACACCGGGCCGCGCCGCGACCGTCAGTGGAAGGGGATGTTCATGGGCAGTCCGGAAGCTCAGGGTCCGCCGGAGGAGCAGCACCTGGGGCCGGTGGTGCGGCGCCGTGAACAGATCACGCCCGGCACCACCGACCAGCGGCTCCTCGACACCGAGGGCGGCGACTCGGCGTGGCTGCACACCGACCCCTGGCGGGTCATGCGCATCCAGTCCGAGTTCGTCGAGGGCTTCGGCGCCCTCGCCGAACTCCCGAGCGCCATCAGCGTCTTCGGCTCGGCCCGCACCCGCCCCGACACGGCCGAGTACGAGGCGGGCGTCCGCATCGGCAAGGCCCTCGTCGACGCCGGTTTCGCGGTGATCACCGGAGGCGGGCCCGGGGCGATGGAGGCCGCCAACAAGGGGGCCCGCGAGGCGAAGGGCGTCTCCGTCGGGCTCGGCATCGAGCTGCCCTTCGAGCAGGGCCTCAACCCGCACGTCGACATCGGCGTCAACTTCCGCTACTTCTTCGTCCGCAAGACGATGTTCGTGAAGTACGCCCAGGGGTTCGTGGTACTGCCCGGCGGGCTCGGCACCCTCGACGAGCTGTTCGAGGCGCTCACGCTCGTACAGACCCGCAAGGTGACCCGCTTCCCCATCGTCCTCTTCGGCTCCGCCTACTGGGGCGGCCTCGTCGACTGGCTGCGCGACACGGTCGTCGCCCAGGGCAAGGCCTCGGAACACGATCTGCTGCTGTTCCACGTGACGGACGACGTGGACGAGGCGGTCAGCCTCGTGACGAAGGAGGTCGGCCGCTAGTCGCGGACCCCGGACGGGCCGGAACAGCCCGCCCGCGGTGGCCCGCCGGGCCTACGCCAGGCCCCTGCGGGCCACCGCGGGCGGCCGGTGCCCCGCGATCGTCGCCACCATGTCCACGACCTGCCGCGTCTCCGCCACCTCGTGGACGCGGTACACCTGCGCCCCCAGCCACGCGGACACCGCGGTCGTGGCCAGCGTGCCCACCACCCGCTCCTTGAGCGGCCGGTCGAGGGTCTCCCCGACGAAGTCCTTGTTGGACAGGGACACCAGCACGGGCCACCCCGTGTCCACCAGCTCCCCGAGCCGCCGCGTCGCCTCCAGGGAGTGCCGTGTGTTCTTCCCGAAGTCGTGCCCGGGGTCGATGAGCACGGACTCCCGGGGGACCCCCAACTCCACGGCCCGCTCGGCAAGTCCCACGGTCACCCGCAGGATGTCGGCCACGACGTCCTCGTACTCCACCCGGTGCGGCCGCGTGCGCGGCTCCGCGCCGCCCGCGTGGGTGCACACGAGCCCCACCCCGTACCGCGCGGCGACCTCCGCGAGCTTCGGGTCGACCCCGCCCCACGCGTCGTTCAGCAGATCGGCGCCGACGTCGCACACGGCCTCGCCGACCTCGTGCCGCCAGGTGTCGACGCTGATGACGACATCGGGGAAGCGCCGCCGCACCTCGGCGACGAACCCGACGGTCCTGCGGGCCTCCTCCTCGGCGGTCACCTCCTCGCCGGGACCGGCCTTGACGCCACCGATGTCGATGATGGCGGCACCCTCGGCGACGGCCTGTTCCACGCGCGCGAGGGCGGGTTCGTCGCGGAACGTGGCGCCCTGGTCGTAGAAGGAGTCCGGGGTCCGGTTCACGATCGCCATGATGACCGGCTCATGCGCATCGAACACGCGCCTGCCCAGCTTGAGCATCCCCTGTGCGCCTCCCTTTCGTTACGTGGCGGACCGCGTGGCCGTCGCCGCCTGCGACCTTAACTGTCAGAGGCGCATGGCACGATCGGAGCCAGACAGTTAGCCAACAGTTCCGTGCCGACCGGCCGCGGTCGGCATCCGAGCGTGGGGACCCGCACAGATGGTCATGTTCCTGTTCTTGGTCATCGCCCTCGTGGTGGTGGTCGCCGCGGTGACGCTGGCCGTCCTCGGCGGCTCCGAGGGCGGCGCCCTGCCGGACGTGCCGCCGGAGCGTTTCGCCGACCCGCTGCCGCCGGACCGGCCGCTGCGCCGGGCCGACGTGGAGGCGGTCCGCTTCCCCATGACCGTCCGCGGCTACCGCATGGTGGACGTGGACGAGGCCCTCGACCGCCTGGGCGCGGAGCTGGCCGAGCGCGACGCCCGCATCGCGGAGCTGGAGACGGCCCTCGCGGGCGCCCAGGCCACGGCCGTCGGCGGCCCCGGCCTGTTCGCGAGGTACGGCGGCCCCGGCGCCCCGGACCCCGGGGGGCCCGGCCCCCAGGACCGCGCCCCGGGCGACGGGAATCCGGCGGCGGCGCCGGCCGAGCGACCGGAGGACGACCGATGAGCGACGCGATCCCCGGCCCCGACGGCGCCCTGCGCTGCCCCTGGGGCCTGTCCACCGAGGACTACGTGGCGTATCACGACGGCGAGTGGGGCCGCCCCGTCCACGGCGACGACGCGCTGTTCGAGCGCCTCTGCCTGGAGGCCTTCCAGTCGGGCCTGTCCTGGATCACGATCCTGCGCCGCCGGGAGGGCTTCCGGGCGGCCTTCTCCGGCTTCAAGATCGCCGCGGTGGCGGAGTTCACGGACGCCGACCGCACGCGGCTCCTGGCCGACGAGGGCATCATCCGCAACCGCGCGAAGGTCGACGCGACCCTCGCCAACGCGCGCGTGCTCGCCGACTGGCCCGAGGGCGAGCTGGACCGCCTGATCTGGTCGTTCGCGCCGGACGCCGCCACGCGCCCGGCACCGCGGACACTCGCCGACGTGCCCGCGGTCACGGACGCGTCCACGGCCCTGTCCAAGACCCTCAAGAAGCGCGGCCTGCGCTTCATCGGCCCCACCACGGCCTACGCCCTGATGCAGGCCTGCGGCCTGGTGAACGACCACCTCGCGGACTGCGTGGCCCGCGAGGCGAGCGGCTCCTGAGCGGGCGCGGTTAGCGGCCCAGGTAGGCGGGCTTCGCCTTGTCGAGGAAGGCCTGCACGGCGATGGCGTGGTCGTCGGACGCGCCCGCCTTCGTCTGCAGCTCGTCCTCCTTGTCCAGCGCCTCGTCCAGGGAGTGCCCCGCGGCGTACGCGAGGGACTCCTTGATCGCCGCGTAGGCGAGGGTCGGGCCCGCGGCCAGCGCGCGGGCCACCGCGCGCGCCTCGTCGGCAAGGGCGTCCGCCGGGACGACCTTGTTCGCGATGCCCAGGTCGTACGCCTCCTGCGCCTTGATGCCCCGCGGGAAGAGCAGCAGGTCGGCGGCGCGGCTCTGGCCGATCAGCCGGGACAGCGTCCAGGACACGCCCGAGTCGGCGGTCAGCGCGACCCCGGCGAAGGACGTGTTGAACGACGCGGTGTCCGCGACCACGCGGTAGTCGGCGGCGAGGGCGAAGCCGAAGCCCGCGCCGGCCGCCACGCCGTTGACGCCCGCCACGACCGGCTTGGGCATGCCGGCCAGCGCTCGCACGATCGGGTTGTAGTGCTCGCTCACCGTGCTCATGGTCTGCCCGGAGCCCGACGCGCGCGACTCCTGGAGCACTCCGATGTGCTCCTTGAGGTCCTGGCCCACGCAGAAGGCGCGGCCGGTCGCGGTGAGCAGCACCGCCCGCACCTCGGGGTCGGCCCCCGCCTCGCGCGCCGCCTCCCGCAGGGCCACCTTGGCCTCGGTGTTCATCGCGTTCATGGCGTCGGGACGGTTCAGCGTGATCGTCGCGAGCCCGTCGCTGACTTCGTAGAGCACGGTGTCGGCCATGGTGGGGTCCCCTCCGCTGGTCCTGTGTGGTGGTCCCGTGGGTGTGTGTCCCTGGGCCTCGGTGCGCCCAGCATGACCTAGATCATCGGCCACCGGTACGCCGTCGGAGATGTGACCTGCGTCAAAGAACGAGAGGCGGAAGAAGCGCCTGGGGCGGCGAAGTATTGCAGCCACATCGCCGAATTGAGTGGTTTTGCGGGCGCGCGTTGCGCAAGCGATGCCGACCGATGTTGGTCATCGGGTCCCGCCATGCGGGATAATGACCTGGAAGCAATGTGTTCGATGCCGGTGACACCTGGGTTGTCGGCTGCGACAAGCTGGTTTCAGGAAGGGGAACGAGCATGGCGGCCATGAAGCCGCGGACGGGCGACGGCCCGCTCGAGGTGACCAAGGAGGGGCGGGGCATCGTCATGCGCGTTCCGCTCGAAGGCGGCGGTCGACTTGTCGTCGAACTGACCCCGGATGAGGCCGACGCACTCGGCGACGCCCTGAAGAAGGTAGTCGGCTGACGCGCAATCGCCCACACTTTTCCACTGCCCCGGCATCGTACGACGAGCCGGGGCAGTGCTGTGTCCGGGGCGGGAGCACTCCCGAGGGGCGCGGGCGGGAGCACCCCCGAGGGGCGCGGGCGGGCGCGCGCCCGGGGCTGTGCCGCGCTATCGCTTGACCGCGCACAGCAGGCCGTCGCCCACCGGGAGCAGCGACGGTACGAGGTCCTGGCTCTCGCGCACCGCGCGGAGCAGCTCCCGCAGCCGCAGCACCTCGATGGGCTGGGGCCCGGAGTCGACGGTCCGGCCGTCGAAGAAGACGCCCTCGAAGCAGACGAGGCCACCCGGACGTAGCAGGCGCAACGATTCAGCGAGATAGTCGAGGCACTCGAGCCGGTCGCCGTCGCAGAACACCAGGTCGTAGCCCCCGTCGGCGAGGCGCGGCAGCACGTCGAGGGCGCGGCCCGGGATGAACCGGGCGCGGTTGCCCGCGAAGCCCGCGGCCCGGAAGGCCATCCGCGCGAACTGCTGGCGCTCGGGCTCGGGATCGACGGTGGTCAGCACCCCGTCGGGGCGCATGCCGTGCAGCAGGTGGATGCCGGAGACCCCGGTGCCCGTGCCGATCTCGGCGACGGCCTTGGCGTCCACGGTGGCGGCCAGCAGCCGCAGCGCGGCGCCGGTGCCGGGCGACACGGAGCGCAGGCCCGCGTCCAGCGCCCGGTCGCGGGCCCAGAGCAGCGCCTCGTCCTCGGCGACAAAGGCGTCGGCGAACGCCCAGCTCGTCTGCCGGTTGCCGCTAATGGCCCTCTCCTGTCCCCGTGGTTGCCTGGCGGTGACTGTATCCGTTGGGCCCGGGAACCCGCAGATGGGACCGCGCGTTAGTCAGGTAGACCGCTGACGGGGAGCGGCCCGGGGCGGCCCGGGGAGAGCTGACGGGGGGATCGGGTGGATCAAGGCACGATCGCAGGGGCCGTACCGACCCCCCAAGAGGCAAATCTAGGTAAAAACGCTTATCCGGAGCTAACGGGCGAGGTGGTTATGGTAGGGGCTCCACTGGACACCACCAGAGCCGACAGGGGAGGTGCGGCCGAGTCCGCGGATCAGGGAGGAGCGCTCCGGCGTTTTCTCAGGTTGGCGGGTAGGCCGAAATCCGTGACCGACACCGCTGACCGCGCTAACTCCGCTCAGACCGCGACCTTTGCCGCTGACGCGGATGCCCAGGCGTGGACTCCCCCCACCTGGGAGGAGATCGTCAGCACGCACAGCGGCCGCGTCTACCGCCTCGCCTACCGCCTGACGGGCAACCAGCACGACGCCGAGGACCTCACGCAGGAAGTCTTCGTCCGCGTCTTCCGCTCCCTGTCGACGTACACGCCCGGCACCTTCGAGGGCTGGCTGCACCGCATCACCACGAACCTCTTCCTGGACATGGTGCGCCGCAAGCAGCGCATCCGGTTCGACGCCCTCGGGGACGACGCCGCCGAGCGCCTCCCCAGCCGCGAGCCGTCCCCCCAGCAGGTGTTCAACGACACGCACTTCGACGCGGACGTCCAGCAGGCGCTCGACACCCTCGCGCCCGAGTTCCGCGCCGCCGTGGTCCTGTGCGACATCGAGGGCCTCTCGTACGAGGAGATCGCCGCCACCCTGGGCGTCAAGCTCGGTACGGTCCGCAGCCGTATCCACCGTGGCCGCTCCCAGCTCCGCAAGGCGCTCCAGCACCGTTCACCCGAGGCCCGCGCCGAGCGCCGTTCGCTCGCGGTCACCGGTGCCGTGGCGCTGGGAGGAGGGGGCGCGACCGCGTGAGTGGATCACGGTCGAATCCTGCCGAGCGGCATTTCGCCGAGCAGCACCTGGGGGACCGACTCGCCGCGCTGGTCGACGGCGAACTCGGTCATGAGGCGCGCGAGCGTGTGCTCGCGCATCTGGCCACCTGTCCTACGTGCAAGACGGAAGCCGACGCCCAGCGCCGGCTCAAGAGCGTGTTCGCGCAGACGGCGGCCCCGCCGCCCAGCGAGAGCTTCCTCGCCCGCTTGCAGAACCTCCCGGGCATGAGCCTCGACGACATCGACGACATCGAGGGCCGGGGCGGCCCCCGCACCCCCGTCGACGACGGCTTCGCCACCGGCTCCTCCGGGACGACGGGCCTGCCGAGCGGCGGCCTGTTCTCCCTCGGCGGCCCGCGCCCCGACCCCCTCGTGGAGTACGCGCCGTCGGGCGCCCACGCGGCGGTGCTGCCCAGCGAGCAGCGCGGCTTCCGGATACACGCGGTGGGCAGGACCGAGGCCGAGCGGTCCGGCTGGCGCGGCAGGCGGTTCGCCTTCGCGGCCGCCGGGGCCGTGTCCCTCGCCGCGATAGCTCTCGGCGGGGTCACGGTGAGCGCCCCCCTCGGCTCCACCGACCAGCGCGCGGGCGGCGCGGGGACGAACAGCAACGCGTCGCCGCCGCGCTCCCAGACCGCCCCCACCACCGGCGTCCCCGAGTCGACGCGCCGCCGTGGCATCAGCCCTTTCTCCGTCCAGGGGCAGCGGCCACAGGCGCCCGCGCCGACCACGGCCGCCGTGCCGCTCCTGTCCGGCGCGCCCGGCCCTTCCACGCCCACGCCGCAGCACCTCACGGCCCCGCTGCTCGCCGGTGCCGGAGTGATGTCGCCGCTGGTGCGTGCCGCCGCGCCGGACGACCCGGAGGGCCCGGCCGCCGCCACCGGCCTCACGCTGAACGCCGCGGCGGACCCGACACCCCGGGCGACACCGCCCCCCGGCCTCGCCCAGCGACGGGGCACGGCCGAGATCCACTGACGTCCGGCGCGCGGACCTGGTTGAATTCCCCGGTGTGCCCGACGGGCACGGAATCGGCGTCCGCCGTGGGGCAGTTGTGGGGAGAGCATGGACGAGGTCGTGGGTACTGGGCCGAGCGGAGACGTTGGCGCTGGGCCACGCGGGGAGGCCGCCCCCCGTGCGGCCGAGGCCCGGCCCCCGGCCCCTGACACCCCGGCCTCCGGGCCTCTGCCGCCCGAGACCCGGCCCGGCGAGGCGCCGGTGACACCTCCAGCGGGGGCAGCCCCCGGCTCCCCGGCGCCCGACCGCCACGCCGGGCAGGCGGGCACGCCCGTAGCACCTACCCCGGCAGCACCGGCCGCCTCGTCCGCGGGCTCCGGCTCTCCGGCCGCCCCGGCAGCCGACCGCCACGCAGGCCAGGCGGCCACGCCCGCAGCACCTGCCCCGGCAGCACCGCCCGCCCCAGCCGCAGCCCCCCACCCCCCGGCCGGCCGCCCCAAGCCCCTGCACGAGCCCGACCCCTACAGCACCCCGCCGTACGGCGAACCCGGGCCCTGGGCCCCCGCCCCGCCCGTGCAGCACCCGGTCACCACCCCGGCCCACGGCACTCAGGCCCCGGGCGCCCCCGCGCCCTGGCAGCGGTACGACCCCTGGAGCGCCGCGCCCCTCCAGCAGACCGGGGCCGCCGTCGAGACGCGGGAGCAGCGGCGCAAGCGTGGCCGGCAGGGGCTCGTGGCCGGGGCGGTGGGCATCGCGCTCGTCGCGGGCGGCATCGGTGGTGTCGTAGGGGCGCAGCTGGAGCGCGAGGGCGGCATCGGCGGCGGTGGCGTGGAGCTGCCGCAGGCCGGCTCGGAGTCCCGCGCCCGGCCCAAGGGCAGCGTGGCCGGGATCGCCGCGAGTGCCCTGCCCGGCGTGGTCACGCTGCACGTGCGCGGCGACGACGGAGCCGGCACCGGCACCGGATTCGTCCTCGACGGCAAGGGCCACATCCTCACCAACAACCACGTCGTCGAACCGGCGGGAACCGGCGGCGAGATATCCGTGACCTTCAGCGGCGGCGAGACCGCGCGCGCCAAGGTCATCGGCAGGGACAGCGGCTACGACCTGGCCGTCGTGAAGGTCTCCCGCGTCCGCGGCCTCAAGCCACTGCCCCTCGGCAACTCCGAGAACGTGCAGGTCGGCGACCCCGTGGTGGCCATCGGCGCGCCCTTCGACCTCGCCAACACCGTCACCTCCGGGATCATCAGCGCCAAGGAGCGCCCCATCACGGCGGGCGGCGAGAAGGGCGACGGCAGCGACGTCTCGTACGTGAACGCACTCCAGACCGACGCGCCCATCAACCCTGGCAACTCCGGCGGGCCGCTCGTCGACTCCAAGGCCCGCGTCATCGGCATCAACAGCGCCATCCGCTCCGCCGACGGCGGCTCGGAGTCCGAGGGCGGCCAGGCCGGTTCCATCGGGCTGGGCTTCGCCATCCCGATCAACCAGGGCAAGCGGGTCGCCGAGGAACTGATCAACACCGGCCGGGCCACACACCCGGTGATCGGCGTCACCATCGACAAGCGGTTCACGGGCGACGGCGCGCGCATCGCGCGCAAGAGCCAGAACGGCGGCCCCGCCGTCACCCGCGGCGGCCCCGGCGCCAAGGCAGGGCTCAGGCCGGGCGACGTGATCACCGAGGTCGACGGCCGGCGCGTGCACTCCGGCGACGAGCTGATCGTCAAGGTCCGCGCGCACAAGCCCGAGGACCGCCTGGAGCTGACCCTCCGCCGCGGCGGCGACGAGCGCAAGGTGACCCTGGTCCTCGGCAGCGCCAGTGGCGACTGAGCCGGGAGTGCGCCCCCGGACGGCACTTGCCGCTGTTGACGTCGTTGACGCCCGGCGGCTACCGGACGTACAGCAGCGCCGGGTACCGTAGAGCGGGTCCGGACGGCAAGGAGCTTCAGGGTGTTCAACGACATCGGCGTATTCGAGATAGTGACGCTGGTCATCCTCGCTGTACTCATCTTCGGCCCGGACAAGCTGCCGAAGTTCATCCAGGACGCGTCCCGGACCATTCGTAAGATCCGGCAGTTCTCGGACAGTGCGAAGCAGGACATACGGGACGAACTGGGTCCGGAGTTCAAGGACTTCGAGTTCGACGACCTGAATCCGAAGAAGTTCATCCGCAAGCAGATGGAGCGGGAGGACCTCGGGCTCAAGGAAATCCGCAACGGCTTCGACCTGCGCAAGGAAATGGCCGAAGTGGCGGACTCCGTGCACGGGCGCGACAGCGACCCCGCGGAGGACCGGGAGGACCGCGCGAGCCGGTCCGGCACGTCCACCTCCAAGGCCGCGGCGAACGGCGGCGGCCGGATCGACATGGACAAGCGCCCCGCCAAGCCCGCGGCCGAGGACCACCCGCCCTTCGACGCCGACGCGACCTGAGCGCACGCCGCCGCCCGCATGCGCCATCCGGCGCCACGTGTGCGCCGCCCGGTGCGCCGCGATGCCCGCGCTCGTGGCCTGCCGGACACCCGTCCGCCGACTGCCTTACCGGCTTCCGGATGCGGTGTGGCTATCCTGCCTTGTTGTCCGGCGTGAGGACGCCCGAGGGGGGCGGGCCGCTCCGGACCGACGACAGCGAGGAGGCGGCCGGGTACATGGAGACGACAAGTCGGGTGGGCGCTCAGGCGTCAGCCGCGGACGGTGCCGCGTCGCAAGCGGTGCCCTCCGCCCGGCGCACGGTCGACGGCTACCTGCTGGCGCCCTTCCCCTGGTACGGCCTGGACGAGGCCTTCACGGGACCGCGCTGGCTGATGCAGGTCGGCACCGCGGCGGACGGCGCCGTGGAGCACGGTTCGATCGGCCACGGTGACGAGCCGTCGCTCCGGGCCGACGGCGGTTCCGGCGACGGGGACAGGGAGCGCTTCGCGGTCGTGGTGACCGTCGCCGCCAACCCGGTGCGGCGCAGCGCCGACGGCACGGGCGTCCTGGAGGCGACCTCGGTGTCCTCCGCGGCCTGGCTCGCCGGCGTCGGGCTGCTGTCCTACACCTGGCCCGGGCAGATGGACCACAGCCTGCGGGACGACTGGCTGGACCAGCAGACGGAGACGGCGTGGGTCCTCGCGGACGACCTCGACGGCTCCGACTGGTCGGCCCTCTCCCTGCCGGTGGACGGGGTCCCGACCTCGTTCCACTACCGGGAGTCCGAGTACGGATGGGTGCTCGCCGGGTCCACCAAAGAGGGGGTGCATCTGGGGGCGTACGGGCGCGGGATGAGCGCGTACGGCCTCGGGTTCTCGGTGGTCAAGGACATCGCCGCCTACGCGAAGTAGCCCACGGACCAGCACGGACGACAGGGCGTCGTGGACTCCACGCGCCCTGTCGTAAGCGCCCGGGTCTAGAACTTGTTGCGGGGCGTGATGCCCAGGGACATGCCGGAGAGGCCGCGCTGGCGGCCGCCGAGCTTGCCCGCGATGGTGCGCAGCGCGCTGCCCGCGGGGGACTCGGGGTCGGTGAGGACCACCGGCCTGCCCTCGTCGCCGCCCTCGCGCAGCCGGACGTCGATGGGGATGGAGCCGAGCACCGGCACCGTCGCGCCGGTCGTCTTCGTGAGGCCCTCGGCGACCCTCTGCCCGCCGCCCGTGCCGAAGACGTCGACCATCTCGCCGCAGTGCGGGCAGGGCAGGCCCGACATGTTCTCGACCACGCCGACGATCTTCTGGTGGGTCTGGACGGCGATGGAGCCCGCGCGCTCGGCGACCTCGGCCGCCGCCTGCTGGGGCGTGGTGACGACCAGGATCTCGGCGTTCGGCACGAGCTGGGCGACGGAGATCGCGATGTCGCCGGTGCCCGGCGGCAGGTCCAGAAGGAGCACGTCCAGGTCGCCCCAGAAGACGTCCGCGAGGAACTGCTGGAGCGCGCGGTGCAGCATCGGGCCGCGCCACACCACCGGCGCGTTGCCCGGCGTGAACATGCCGATGGAGATGACCTTCACGCCGTTCGCGGACGGCGGCATGATCATGTTCTCGACCTGGGTGGGATGCCCGTCCGCGCCCAGCATGCGCGGCACCGAGTGGCCGTAGATGTCGGCGTCGACCACGCCGACCTTGAGGCCGTCCGCGGCCATCGCCGCGGCCAGGTTCACCGTCACGGACGACTTGCCGACGCCGCCCTTGCCGGAGGCGACCGCGTACACCCGGGTCAGGGAGCCGGGCCTGGCGAACGGCACCTCGCGCTCGGCCTGGCCGCCGCGCAGCGCCGCCGCCAGCTCCTTGCGCTGCTCGTCGCTCATCACGTCGAGGGTTACGTCGACCTGGGTGACGCCCTCTACGCGGGACACGGCGTCCGTCACGTTCTTCGTGATCGTGTCCCGCATCGGGCAGCCGGAGACCGTCAGATACACCGCGACCGCGACCGCGCCATCCGCGCCGATCTCCACGGACTTGACCATCCCCAGTTCGGTGATGGGCCGCTGGATCTCGGGGTCGTTCACCGTCGCCAGCGCTTCGCGCACCGCGTCTTCCGTAACCATGTACTCGATGGTACGGCTCCCGGTAGGGGGGTCCGGAAGGCCCGTCAGCGGTCGCCTACGTCACGTGCCCGCGCGGCCGCCGACGGGAATACCCGCCGCTGCTCCTCCAGCTCCTTGACCAGGTCCTGGAGTTCGGAGCGCAGCCAGTCGCGGGTGGCGACCTCGCCGAGGCCCATGCGCAGCGAGGCCAGCTCCCGGGTCAGGTACTCGGTGTCGGCGATGGAACGCTCGTTCTGCTTGCGGTCCTGTTCGTGGGTGACGCGGTCGCGGTCGTCCTGGCGGTTCTGCGCGAGCAGGATCAGCGGGGCCGCGTACGAGGCCTGGAGCGAGAGCATCAGGGTCAGGAAGATGAACGGGTAGCGGTCGAAGCGCAGCTCGACGGGGGCGGAGACGTTCCAGACCACCCACATGACGATGGCCACGGTCATCCAGACGATGAACCGGCCGGTGCCGAGGAAGCGCGCGATCCGCTCCGAGAGCCGCCCGAAGGCCTCGGGGTCGTAGTCCGGGAGCAGTTTGCGGCGCCGCGCGCGCGGCTGGTCGAGACGGAACCGGGGCCGGGTCTCGGGACGGGGCTCGCGCCGCTCCTCGCGCGCCTCGCGGTCGCGCCCGCCGGCGCGCCCCTGCCGTTCACGCGCCATGGCCGGTCTCCTCCTGGAGGTGGAACTCCGTCTCGCGCCAGTCCTCGGGCAGCATGTGGTCGAGTACGTCGTCGACGGTGACGGCCCCGAGGAGCGCGCCCCCCTCGTCGACCACGGGCGCCGCCACCATGTCGTACGCGGCGAAGAAGCCCGCGACGACCGGCAGCTGGTCCTCCGGCGAGAGGGGGCGCAGGTCGTCGTCGAGGATCGAGCCGACGAGCGTGTAGGGCGGGTCGCGCAGGAGCCGCTGGAAGTGCACGGTGCCCAAATACTTGCCGGTCGGGGTCTCGTCCGGCGGCCGGCACACGTACACCTGCGCGGCGAGGGCGGGCGAGAGGTCCTCCTGCCGCACCCGGGCGAGGGCGTCCGCGACCGTGGCGTCCGGGCGCAGCACGATCGGCTCGGTCGTCATCAGACCGCCCGCCGTGCGCTCCTCGTACGCCATCAGGCGCCGTACGTCGGCCGCGTCGTCGGGCTGCATCAGGGTCAGGAGGCGTTCCTTGTCGTCCTCGGGCAACTCGGCGAGCAGGTCGGCGGCGTCGTCCGGGTCCATGGCCTCCAGGACGTCGGCGGCGCGCTCCTCCTTGAGCTTGCCGAGGATCTCGATCTGGTCGTCCTCCGGCAGCTCTTCGAGGACGTCCGCGAGGCGGTCGTCGTCGAGGGCGGCGGCCACCTCGGCGCGCCGCTTGGGGGAGAGGTGGTGCAGGACGTTGGCGAGGTCGGCGGGGCGCAGCTGCTCGAAGGTGGCGAGCAGGTTCTCCGCGCCCTGCCCGTGCTCCTCCAGGGAGAAGCCGTCCACGGCGGCCCAGTCGACGGTGAGCGTCTCGCCCTTGCGCCGGAAGGCGCCGTCCTTGCCCTTGCGGACGAAGACCTTGTCGACCTCCCAGTCGCGGCGGGCCGGGAGCTGCCGTACGGACACGTCCAGGACGGTGACCTCCTCGCGGGTCTCCACCAGGTGCACGCGCCGGTCGAGCATCTCGCCGAGGACCAGGCGCTCGGTGGGGCGCTGCTCGAAGCGGCGTACGTTCAGGACGCCGGTGCTGATGATTTCGCCGGACTCGATGCCCGTCACCCGGGTCATGGGCAGGAAGATGCGGCGGCGGGTCGCGAGTTCGACGACCAGGCCGAGCAGCCGGGGCGGCCTCCTGCCGACGCGGAGCATGACGACGAGGTCGCGCACGCGGCCCACCTGGTCGCCGTTCGGGTCGAAGACCGCGGTGCCGGACAGGTGCGAGACGAAGATCCGGGGCGCGCCTCCTGCCATGTGCCGCGCCTTTCTCGGGGTGGGGTCGGTGAACCGTTTCGGCGGTATGTGCCCTATGCCGGGGATATGGGGTTCAGGCTAGCCCGTACCCCTCGCATATGCCCTGGTGAGCGGTCCGGACGGACTGGCTCCGAGGGACGTAGGGGACACCGGTACGCTGCGGTACGCCAGGCCGTCCCGGCGTACGGCCACGGCCGTAGACGACGTCCGCACGAGAGGCAGCCCCACCTGTGACTGCGATGCGACCGGCTCCCCGTTTCCGAAGGTCCGTGCTGGTGGGCGCGGTGTGCGCGGGGCTCATGGTGGGTGTCGCCGGCCTGACGGCGTGCGGCGGTGGCGGGGACGACGACCCGGACAAGGGCACGAACGGCGTCGGCAAGCTCTCCGCGGCCAGGATCCAGAGCAAGGCCCGGCAGGTCGCCGAGGCCGCGCCCGCCGTGCGGCTCTCCGGCAGCGTCGTCACCAAGGGGCACACGTACAAGCTCGACATGCGGCTCACGGCCAACGGCGGCACGGGCACGGTGACGTCCAAGGGGCAGACGTTCGAGCTGCTGCGCGTCGGCGAGAACCTCTTCCTGAAGGCGGACTCGGCCTTCTGGGCGCACCAGGGCGAGGGCGGCGCCTCCGCAGGCCCGGACGGCTCGGCGGCGGCCAAGCTCGACGGCAAGTACGTGAAGGTGCCCCAGGGCGACCCGGCGTACCGCAGGCTCAGCGGGTTCACCGACAAGGACGTGCTCCTCGACGGCACCCTCGCGCTGCACGGCACGCTGGCCAAGGGCGAGCGCGGCGGGACCGGCACCAAGCGCTACATCAGGATCAGCGGCGACCAGGGCGCGGGCGGCACCCTGGAGGTGTCCCTCGACGGCAAGCCGTACCCGCTGACCCTGCGGCGCGCGGGCGGCGCGGGCACGCTGCGGCTCAGCGAGTGGAACCAGGCCGTCCCGCTGAAGGAGCCGGGCCTGAACGAGACGGTGGACTACGGCAAGCAGCTGCCCACGTCGTAGCCGCCGCTCAGCGCCGCTTCCTCGCCTTCTTCCCGCGGCCGAGAAGCAGCTTCGGCAGCCCCTGAGGCATGGGCGCGCGGGTCGTCGCGGGCGTCGGCAGGGGCGGGGCCGCCAGCGAGCCGTCGGGCGCCTCCAGGTCCGCCTCGCGCGGCGCGAGGCGCAGCACGCGGCACTCGGCCGCCCAGCGCTCGACGACCCGCTCGCCGTCGGGGGCGTTCAGCCGCTTGCCCTTCAGCTCGGCGACCGCCGCCTCCCACTCCTCGGTGCGCGGCGCAAGCTCCGTCACCGTCGCCGTCCAGGACAGGAGGCGGCCGCCCTTGTCCTTGCTGCGCACGGTCACCTCGGCGGTGGCGCCGTCGGCGAGCTGCGGCAGGGGCTGCTCGCCGGGGCCGTCGCCCACGAGGTGCGCCGCGCCGTCGTGCCAGACGTGCCACAGGGCGCGGGCCGGACCCGCGCCGCGCACCCAGACGAGGCCCGACTTCTTGGTGGCCTCTTCGATCAGGGCGCGCCCGAACAGCGTGTCAGCGGTCATGACGGCAGCTTAGCCAGCGGCCCCGGGGCGGGGACCCGCGCTCACAGCCAGCCGTTCCGCTTCAGGGTGCGGTGGATGGTGTAGCAGACCGTGGCGATCAGGCCGAGCACCATCGGGTAGCCGTAGCGCCAGTGCAGTTCGGGCATGTGGTCGAAGTTCATGCCGTAGACGCCGCACACGGCCGTGGGGACGGCGATGATGGCCGCCCAGGACGTGATCTTGCGCATGTCCTCGTTCTGCGCGACGGCGGCCTGCGCGAGGTTGGCCTGGAGGATCGAGTTGAGCAGCTCGTCGAAGCCGAGCACCTGCTCCTGGACGCGGGCGAGGTGGTCGGCGACGTCGCGGAAGTACTTCTGGATGTCGGGGTCGACGAGCCGCATCGGACGCTCGGAGAGCAGCTGCATCGGGCGGAGCAGCGGCTGCACGGCCCGCTTGAACTCCAGGACCTCGCGCTTGAGCTGGTAGATCCGCCCGGCGTCGACGCCGCGCGAGCCGCCCTTGCCGGTGGCCGCGAAGACCTCGTTCTCGACGTCGTCGATGTCGACCTGCATCGCGTCGGCGACCGCCAGATAGCCGTCGACGACGTGGTCGGCGATGGTGTGCAGGACCGCCGACGGGCCCTTGGCGAGCAGCTCGGGCTCGTCCTGGAGCCGGCGGCGCAGCGCGCGCAGCGAGCCGTGGCCGCCGTGCCGGACGGTGATGAAGAAGTCCCGGCCGGTGAAGCACATGACCTCGCCGGTCTCCACGACCTCGCTGGTGGCGGTCAGTTCGGCGTGCTCCACGTAGTGGATGGTCTTGAAGACCGTGAACAGCGTGTCGTCGTAGCGCTCCAGCTTGGGCCGCTGGTGGGCGTGGACAGCGTCCTCGACGGCCAGCGGGTGCAGCCCGAACTCGGCGGCGATGCCCGCGAATTCGGCCTCCGTCGGCTCGTGCAGGCCGATCCAGGCGAAGCCGCCGTCACGGCGGACCTGGAGCATGGCCTCGTGCGGGGTGAGGGTCTCGTCGCAGGACACGCGGCGGCCGTCGCGGTAGACGGCGCAGTCGACGACGGCGGACGCGGCACGCGGGTCGCGGGTGGTGTCGTACGAGCTGTAGGCGCCGCTCTCCTTGCGCAGGGAGGGGCGGACTGCGGCGCGCAGGTCGCGGATCATCGACATGGGCAGGCTCCTTCGACGAAAGGGCCGCCTGCGGCGGGTGGAACTACCCGGAATGGGGACGTCCGGCTGTGCTGGGGAGGCACGTCCACAAAGCGGGGAGCACCGCACCGTCGCGGTGGCAGCAACGCTACTGATGCAGATCAGGTGAAACGCGGTGCTCTTCCGTCGTGCGGGGCACAGGCCGGGTCGGGCCGAGTGGTGCTTGGGGTGCCGGGCACACAGCCGCAGCGTCGTTGCTGCGGGGAGTCAGCGGGCGGAAGAGCGAGTGGTACTGCACGGTCGACTTCGATCCACTGCAGCCCCACCTCCTCCGGCCGGTCCCCCGTAGGGGAGTTCCCAGGCGCGCGAGGGCGCCGTCCGTCGAGTTCGGGCCCGAGGGCCCCGAGGTCCGGGCTTGAGAGCGACGCTTCTGCGTGCCGCCCGGGCCAGCAGCCAACAGTATCAGCCGACCGGTCCGTCAAACCCCGACCTTTACCCATCACTGACGAGTTCTATGCTCACGGCATGGCTGATGTTCTTGCTCTGGTCGAAGCCCGGTTGCGTGACGGCCTGGGCGAACCGGACGCGCGCGCGGCGGTGACGTTCCTCGGCACGGACCGCGTCGAGGTGCTGCGCTTCCCGGGCCCTCCGGCCGAAAGCGCGGGGGTCGTGCGGTACGCCACCCTCGGCATGTCCGCCCAGCCGATGGCCGACCCCACGGCCGTCCTCGCGGACCCCGTGAAGGGCCCGCGCGCGGAGCTGATCCTGTCCGTGCGGGGCGGTGTCGCCGACACCGACAAGGTGCTCAGGCCGCTGGCCGTGCTCGCCGCTTCGCCGCAGGTCGAAGGGGTCGTGGTGGCTCCCGGCAGCTCCCTGGACGTGGGCGAGCCGCTGTGGCCGGGCGCGCCCTTCACCTCGGTCCTGGTCGCCGAGCCCGGCGGCCTGGTGGCGGACCTGGACCTGGACGAGCCGATGGAGCCCGTACGGTTCCTGCCGCTGCTGCCGATGACGCCGAACGAGGCCGCCTGGAAGCGGGTGCACGGCGCGCAGGCCCTCCAGGAGCGCTGGCTGAGCAAGGGCACGGACCTGCGCGATCCGCTGCGCGCGACGGTGGCCCTGGACTAGCGCGCCCCCGGCGCGCGCCGTGCGGCCGCACTCCGGACGGGTGATCGTCCTTGACGCGGCGTCCACCGGGGAGGACCGTGGGGCGCTATGAGGGGCGAACCCAGTTGCCCGAAGTGTGGTGGCCGGGTCAGGGCTCCCGGCCTCTTTGCCGACTCCTGGCAG
Source organism: Streptomyces sp. NPDC045778 (assembly GCF_056431945.1). Lineage (NCBI taxonomy): Bacteria > Bacillati > Actinomycetota > Actinomycetes > Kitasatosporales > Streptomycetaceae > Streptomyces > Streptomyces sp. NPDC045778. The sequence goes on along the minus strand of NZ_JBWKJZ010000001.1, from coordinate 588,200 downwards.
TGCGACGTGCACGGCACCGTGCATCCGCTGCAACCCGTGATCCCGCCCAGCGTCGAGGCCCTCAGCGTCGTGGTGCACCGCGCGCAGGTGCCGGTGTGGATGCCCTGGCCGCTGCCCGTCGGCTGGCTCTTCACCGGGGTGGCCTGCGCGGGCGACGACCGCAGCGGCGGCCGGGCGACCGCCGTGGCCTGCTCGGGGCCCGCCCCGCTCGGCGGCGTCGGTGAACTCATCCTGGTCGCCGAGGAGTTGGGCATCGGCCTCGGTGCGCGCTACGCGGGCATCGACGGCCCCGACCCCGGCCCCGCCATGAACATCGGCAAGCCGCCGGCCGCCAAGGTCCTCGCGGCCGGGCGCCCGACACCCCTGTGGCACGTGTCCGGCACGCCGGAGGACCGCGCCGTGTTCGCGGGCGAGGCGTGCGGCCTGTGGCTGTGGGCGATCGCGTGGCCCGAGCAGTCCGGGCTCCTGATGTACGACGAGCTGGTGCTCACGGACCTGCGGGACGCCGGCGCCGAGGTCGAGCTGCTGCCGTGCGGGGCGCTGTCACCACGCCTGCTGACGCCGTAGCCCTCGCGGGCGTGCCCCGCCGCGTGCACGGGCGCGCTCCGCGCGCGGACGCGGCGGCCGGTCGCCCCTGAGGCGGCCGTTATCCTTGAAGCGTCCCTTGCCCGTCCCGAACAGCGTGGAGTCCTCGCGTGCGCATCGACCTGCACACCCACTCCACCGCTTCCGACGGCACGGACACCCCGGCCGAGCTGGTGCGCAACGCGGCCGCCGCCGGACTCGACGTCATCGCCCTGACCGACCACGACAGCACGCGCGGCCACGCCGAGGCCGTCGCCGCGCTGCCGCCCGGCCTGACCCTCGTGACCGGCGCCGAGCTGTCCTGCCGCCTCGACGGCGTGGGCCTGCACATGCTGGCGTACCTCTTCGACCCGGACGAGCCGGAGCTGGCGCGGGCGCGCGAGCTGGTGCGCGACGACCGGGTGCCGCGCGCGCGGACCATGGTCCGCAAGCTCCAGGAGCTGGGTGTCCCCGTGACCTGGGAGCAGGTCGCGCGGATCGCGGGCGACGGCTCCGTGGGCCGCCCGCACATCGCCGAGGCCCTCGTGCGGCTCGGCGTCGTCGCCAGTGTCTCGGACGCCTTCACGCCGCAGTGGCTCGCCGACGGCGGACGCGCGTACGCGGAGAAGTCCGAACTCGACCCCTTCGAGGCGATCCGCCTGGTCAAGGCCGCGGGCGGCGTCACCGTCCTCGCCCACCCCGCCGCCGCCCAGCGCGGCAAGGTCGTGCCCGAGTCCGCGATAGCCGAGCTGGCCGCCGCGGGGCTCGACGGCATCGAGGTCGACCACCCCGAGCAGCTGGCGTACGCCCCCGAGGCGGGCCCCCGCCTGCGCGGCCTCGCCGCCGACCTCGGCCTGCTCGTGACCGGCTCCAGTGACTACCACGGCAGCCGCAAGACCGTCTCGCTCGGTGAGTACACCACCGACCCCGAGATCTACGGCGAGATCACGCGCCGCGCCACCGGGGCGTTTCCGGTGCCGGGCGCGGGCGGAGACCTGCCCGCCTAGCGGGCGCCACCGTCCGCCGCGCCTCTTCGGGGCCGCGCGCCCCGCGCCGTGCGCGGGCTCCGCCGCCTCACCTCCCTCACCTCGTACGACTCTCTGCAAGGCCATCACCGTGTTCGACGTCGCCGTTTTCGGATCCCTCTTCCTCACCCTTTTCGTCATCATGGATCCCCCTGGGATCACACCGATCTTCCTCGCCCTGACCGCGGGCCGCCCCGGCAAGGTGCAGAAGAAGATGGCCTTCCAGGCCGTCTGCGTGGCCTTCGGGGTCATCGCCCTGTTCGGCGTCATCGGGCAGCAGATCCTCGACTATCTGCACGTGTCGACGCAGGCCCTGATGATCGCGGGCGGCCTGCTCCTGCTGCTCGTCGCGCTCGACCTGCTCACCGGCAAGACCGACGAGCCCAAGCAGACCAAGGACGTGAACGTCGCGCTCGTCCCGCTCGGCATGCCGCTGCTTGCCGGGCCCGGCGCGATCGTCCAGGTGATCCTGGCCGTCCAGCACGCCAGCGGCGTCGAGCAGGTCTCGGTGTGGGCGGCGATCCTCGCCATCCACGTCGTGCTGTTCCTCGCGATGCGCTTCTCGCTGCTGATCATCCGGGTCATCAAGGACGGCGGTGTGGTCCTGGTGACGCGCCTGGCGGGCATGATGCTGTCGGCGATCGCGGTGCAGCAGATCGTCAACGGCGTCACCCAGATCATCCGGGGCGGCTGACCCCCGCGCGCGGGAGCGCACCCACGGACAGAGCCCTGTACGTCACCGGCGTGATCCGGTGTCGTACAGGGCTCTGGAGCGTGATGGGTGGGGACGTGCGGCGTTACGAGGCCGTGGTGTCGGCCGGGCGGATGTAGAGGCGCTGGCCGATGGCGGCCGCCTGCTGCACGATCCGGTTGACGGAGGCGGCGTCCACGACGGTGGTGTCCACAGCGGTGCCGTCGACGTCGTCGAGTCGCATGATTTCGAAGCGCATGGGCTTCTCCCTTCGTCTGGTGATCCTCCTGAGGAGAACTTCGGTTACGTACGGTTCCAACGAGTTTCCCTCGTCAAACATTCCCTACGCTAAGGAAATTTTTTGAGAGGCTAATGAACGCCGTGTTGCCGCCCCGTTTCGCGGCCGGTTGTGTTCGTTGCGTAACTAGCACTGGTTGTGCCCCCTGTGTGACGGACGCGACAATGTGTTCCGTATGGACACGGACGAGACCATCCACGAGACCGGCGAGGTCAACGCGCTGCTCGCGCGCGCCAACGGGCTCCTCGAGCGCATGCTCGCCGAGGTGGCGAAGACGCCGTCCACCCACGCGATCTTCGTCGACGCCGGATATCTGTACGCCGCCGCGGGACGTCTCGCCGTGGGCACCGAGGACCGGCGCGCCTTCGACCTGGACGCCGAAGGGCTCATCGACGCGCTCATCGACAAGGCCCGCACGATCTTCGCCGACAGCAGGCTGCTGCGCGTGTACTGGTACGACGGTGCCCGGCGGCGCATCCACACCAGCGAGCAGCAGTCCATCGCCGAGCTGCCCGACGTCAAGGTGCGGCTCGGCAACCTCAACGCCAACAACCAGCAGAAAGGCGTCGACTCGCTGATCCGCAGCGACCTGGAGTCCCTGGCCCGGCACCGGGCCATCAGCGACGCCGCGCTCATCGGCGGCGACGAGGACCTGGTGTCGGCGGTCGAGGCCGCGCAGGGGTACGGGGCACGCGTCCACCTGTGGGGCATCGAGGCCCCCGACGGGCGCAACCAGGCGGAACCGCTGCTCTGGGAGGTCGACAGCCAGCGCACGTTCGACGCCGACTTCTTCAAGCCGTACATCACGCGCCGCTCCGCCCTGCCGTACGAGGGCTCGCTGGCGGCCTCCCGGCCCTCGCGGGACGACGTGCGGTTCGTCGGCGCGCAGATCTCCGCGAAGTGGCTGTCGGCGCGCGGCCGCGAGGCCCTCGTGGGCCTGCTGCCCGGCCACCCCTATTTGCCGGGATCGGTCGACCAGGAACTCCTCGTCGAGGCGGAGCGGCTGCTCGACTACTCCCTGCGGGGCCAGTCCGACCTGCGCCGGGTGCTGCGGGACGGCTTCTGGGAGCACCTCCAGAAGTGTTACTGAGGCGCCGGGCTCAGCGCGTCCGGTCCCAGAAGGACACGAGGGCGGTGGCGGTCGCCTCCGGGCGGTCGGTGTTGGGGGAGTGGTCGGCCCCGGTGATGACCGTGCGGTGCGCGCCGAGGCGCCGGGCCATGTCGTCGAGGAGCGGCACCGGCCAGGTGTCGTCGTGCTCCCCGGACAGCACGTGCACGGGCAGCGTCAGGGCGGCCAGCTCGGCCACGCGGTCCGGCTCGACGCACAGCTGCCGGCCGGTGGCGATCAGCTGGGCCGGGTTGTTGCGCAGCCAGCGGGCGCGCAGGGCGCCGCTGTCCGGGCCGCCGTTCACCTCGGCGTCCTCCGGCGGGTCCATGGCCCGCATCGCCTCCCACACCGCCGCCATGGAGTGGGCCGCGAGGGCGTCCGTGAGCAGGGTGGCGCGGGTGCGCTGGGACGGCGAGATGCGGCCGGGGCCCGACGACATGAGCGTGAGCGAGGCGAAGGTCCCTGCGGGGGCGAGCAGCGCGGCCGCGCGGGCGATCAGGCCGCCGAGGGAGTGGCCGACGAGGTGCAGGGGGGTGCCGGGCGGGTCGCCGAGCGCACCGGCCTGAGCGAGCGCGTCGCGCGCCAACTCGCTGATGGCGTAGGCGGATTCGTCGTCAGGGCCGTCGGACTCGTACTGCCCGCGCCCGTCCACGGCCACCGCGCGGTAGCCCGCGGCCGCCAGTGGCTGGAGCAGCGCGATGAAGTCCTCCTTGCTGCCGGTGAACCCGGGCAGCAGCAGCGCGGACCCCCTGACCTCGCCGGTCGGGCGGGCGGGCGCGGCGTCGAGGACGGCGAAACCCCCGCGCGCGGTCTCCAGCACGCGGGCGCGGGTGCCCGGGGGCGGGCTGAACGTGGGGGGCCTGCTCATGCGACGTACGTTAACGGGTGTCCGGTGGCTCGGCGCCGCGGGGCGGAAGACAGAAAGCCCGCCGCGGTCGCGGCGGGCTTTCACAGGGGTGACGGGCGGCTACTCCGCGGCCTCGGAGGTCTTGCCCGCGCGGGTGCGGCGGCGGCGACGCGGCGTGCGCGCGGCCGGCTCCTCCGCGGCGGCGGGCGCGGCGGCCGGGGCCTCGGCGGGCTGCGCCTCGGCGGCCTCCGCGGCACCGGACACCGGGGCTCCCGCCCGGGTGCGGCGGCGCCGGCGCGGCGTACGCTCCGCGCGCTCGGCGGCGGGCTCCTCCGCGGCCGCGGTCCGGGTGCGGCCGCCACGGGACCGGCCCTTCGCGCCGCCGCGGGCGGACGTCTCGCCGAGGTCCTCGATCTCCTCGGCGCCGAGGCCTGCCCGGGTGCGCTCGGCGCGCGGCAGGACGCCCTTGGTGCCGGCGGGGATGCTCAGCTCCTCGTACAGGTGCGGGGAGCTGGAGTACGTCTCGACCGGGTCGTTGAAGTCCAGCTCCAGCGCCTTGTTGATCAGCTGCCAGCGCGGGATGTCGTCCCAGTCGACCAGCGTGATCGCGATGCCCTTGGCGCCCGCGCGGCCGGTGCGGCCGATGCGGTGCAGGTACGTCTTCTCGTCCTCGGGGGACTGGTAGTTGATGACGTGCGTGACGCCCTCGACGTCGATGCCGCGGGCGGCGACGTCGGTGCACACCAGCACGTCCACCTTGCCGTTGCGGAAGGCGCGCAGGGCCTGCTCACGGGCGCCCTGGCCGAGGTCGCCGTGGACCGCGCCGGAGGCGAAGCCGCGCCGCTCCAGCTGCTCGGCGATGTCCGCGGCCGTCCGCTTCGTCCGACAGAAGATCATGGCGAGGCCACGGCCGTCGGCCTGGAGGATGCGGGAGACCATCTCCGGCTTGTCCATGGAGTGCGCGCGGTAGACGAACTGCGCGGTGTTCGCGACGGTCTGGCCCTCGTCGTCCGGCGCGGTGGCGCGGATGTGCGTGGGCTGCGACATGTAGCGGCGGGCGAGGCCGATGACGGCGCCCGGCATGGTCGCGGAGAAGAGCATCGTCTGGCGCTTCACCGGCAGCAGGTTGATGATCTTCTCGACGTCGGGCAGGAAGCCCAGGTCGAGCATCTCGTCGGCCTCGTCGAGGACGAGGCACTTGACGTGCTTCAGGTTCAGCTTGCGCTGGCCGGCGAGGTCGAGCAGGCGGCCGGGGGTGCCGACGACAACGTCGACGCCCTTCTTGAGGGCCTCGACCTGCGGCTCGTAGGCACGGCCGCCGTATATGGCGAGGACGCGGACGTTGCGCGCCTTGCCGGCGGTCTGGAGGTCGTTGGTCACCTGCGTGCACAGCTCGCGGGTGGGGACGACGACGAGCGCCTGCGGGGCCTGCGTGAGGTCCTCGGGCGTGCCGCGGCCCGCCTCGACGTCGGCGGGGACGACGACGCGCTCGAGGATCGGAAGGCCGAAGCCGAGCGTCTTGCCGGTGCCGGTCTTGGCCTGGCCGATGACGTCGGTGCCGGAGAGCGCGACGGGGAGCGTCATCTCCTGGATGGGGAAGGGGTTCACGATGCCGACGGCCTCGAGGGCCTCGGCTGTCTCGGGGAGGATCCCGAGATCCCGGAAAGTCGTAGTCAGGGCTATGCCTCTTCTGTGAGACGCGGCGCGAGGCGAACGCTGGGGGTCGTGACCGTGTCGGGGACTGCCGGCCGCCTGTGGAACGAACCGGGCGGGCCAAGTGGCACGGGACCACTGCCGACGCTCGAGCGCTCACACCGCTGAGGGTCCCTCCGCATGCTGCACGCACCACGCGCACCGCTCTGGAGGGCTGTCGGGTCGGAGCCGATCGGGCCACCGACCGGGCATCCTCATTCATACGGCCCGTCGAATATTCGGCGGGCGCATTACCACTGTACCCCGGAATCCCGCAGGAGTGTCCGGCGATGTGTGTCACCCGGCTCGCACCGGCGCCCGCCCGGGTCCGGCGCGCGCCCCCTCGCTCGCGCCACGTCGTTGTCGTCACAGTGGCTGACCAGGGCCTTCCGCCACCGGTCGGGCGGGCTATTGTGCGCTTCATGGAGACGCCTGACAACGCAGCCCGACCCGCGAACGAAGCAGCCGAAGCAGCCGACGGCGGGGCCGTCGAGACCCCCACCGGGGTCGCCGCCCAGGACTGGGCGAAAGCTTCCGCCGACCCGCAGTACCGCGCCGCGGTCGTGGACCTGCTCGGCGCGCTCGCCTACGGGGAGCTGGCGGCGTTCGAGCGGCTCGCGGAGGACGCCAAGCTGGCGCCGACGCTTGCCGACAAGGCGGAGCTGGCGAAGATGGCGTCCGCCGAGTTCCACCACTTCGAGCAGTTGCGGGACCGGCTCGCCGCGGTCGGCGAGGAGCCCACCGCCGCCATGGAGCCCTTCGTCGCCGCGCTCGACGGCTTCCACCGGCAGACGGCGCCGTCCGACTGGCTGGAGGGCCTGGTCAAGGCGTACGTCGGCGACTCCATCGCCAGTGACTTCTACCGCGAGGTCGCGGCCCGGCTCGACGTCGACACGCGCGGGCTCGTCCTCGGCGTCCTCGACGACACCGGGCACGCGAGCTTCGCCGTGGAGAAGGTGCGCGCGGCGATCGACGCGGACCCGCGCGTCGGCGGGCGGCTCGCGCTGTGGGCGCGGCGCCTGATGGGGGAGGCCCTCTCGCAGTCGCAGCGGGTGGTGGCCGACCGGGACGCGCTGTCCACCATGCTGGTCGGGGGCGTCGCGGACGGCTTCGACCTCGCCGAGGTCGGGCGGATGTTCTCGCGGATCACCGAGGCGCACACCAAGCGGATGGCCGCGCTGGGCCTGGCGGCCTGAGCCCGCCGCCCCGCCGCCGGGCCCGCGGCCTACGCCGTGAGCTGGCGGCGGCGCAGGCGGCGGTCAGGGCGGAGCAGCAGGGACAGCAGCGCGGCCGAGACGATCAGGGCGCCCGCCAGCGTCATGGGCGAGCTGCCGGGGCCGAGCGCCGTGTGCGCGACGAAGGCGCCCATGAGCGCCCCGCCCACTCCGGTCGCGAGGACGAGCGTGCGGGACGGCAGCCGGTGGGCGAGCCGATGGGCCGTCGCCCAGGCGAGGGCCAGGCCGAGAAGTGCGGAGCCGAGCGCTTCCAGGATCACGGTGGGGGTCCCTCCCTCGTGGTCGGGTGCGGATCGCGGACGACCGCGTACGGATCTTGGGGGCAAAACGGTCGTAGCCGGTACTACCCCCGGCTGTCGGAACGCAACCCTCCACCCCATCCATGTCCGGTACGAGCGGGTGATCCCCGTACGGCGGGTGAACAGCGGGTGAACACGCGAGAGCGGCCCGGTGGTGGAACCACCGGGCCGCTCCCGTGCGCGCCGCTGCGGCGCGCGCCGTCCGCGTGCTACAGCGCGCCGAAGCCCACCTTGCGCTGGGCCGGCTCGCCGATCTCCACGTACGCGAGGCGGTCGGCGGGGACCAGGACCTTGCGGCCGTGGTCGTCCGTCAGGCTCAGCAGCGGGGCCTTGCCCGTCAGGGCCTCGGAGACCGCGCTCTCGACCTCCTCGGCGCTCTGACCGCTCTCCAGAACGATCTCGCGCGGCGCGTGCTGCACGCCGATCTTGACCTCCACGCTTTGTCCCTCCGACGGTCAGTGATGTGCGCGGCCGCCCGCGCCGTACCTGCACAGATTAGCCCGGTGAGGCGACGGTGACGGCTCCGGCCGCGCACGCCAGGAGCGAACACGTACCGGGAAGAAAAGCGGGACGGGGGACCGGTCCGCGTGCTCGGGGCCGGTCCGCCCGCTCAGTGGCCCTCGGTGCCGTGCAGCGGGAAGCCCGCGATGCCGCGCCAGGCGAGCGAGGTCAGCAGCTGCACCGCCTTCTCGCGCGGGACGCCGCCGTCGCTGTGCAGCCAGGAGCGCGCCACGACCTGGGCGAGGCCGCCGAGCCCGGAGGCGAGCAGCATCGCCTCGGCCTGGGGCAGGCCGGTGTCCTCCGCGATGACCTCGCAGATCGCCTCCGCGCACTGGAGCGTGACCCGGTCGACGCGCTCGCGGACCGCGGGCTCGTTGGTCAGGTCGGACTCGAAGACGAGCCGGAAGGCGCCGCCGTCGTCCTCCACGTACCCGAAGTAGGCGTCCATGGTCGCGGCGACGCGCTGCTTGTTGTCCGTCGTCGAGGCCAGGGCCGCGCGCACCGCTTGCAGCAGGTTGTCGCAGTGCTGGTCGAGCAGGGCCAGGTAGAGGTCGAGCTTGCCGGGGAAGTGCTGGTAGAGCACCGGCTTGCTGACACCCGCCCGCTCGGCGATGTCGTCCATGGCCGCCGCGTGGTAGCCCTGGGCGACGAAGACCTCCTGGGCCGCGCCGAGGAGTTGGTTGCGTCGGGCACGGCGCGGCAGGCGAGTGCCCCGCGGGCGTGCCGCCTCTGTCTGCTCTATGGCTGTCACGCCGCCTCCCAGAATCGTCCTTAGTCGCGGTGTGCGCCGCGCCGCCATCGTACTTTTCGGTAACTGCGATGTGCGCGGTGCGAGCGCAGAATTTCACGGACCCGGTGCCCATGGAAGCGGTGCGTAGCAGGGCAAACACGGGCAGGCGCGCGAGTGCGCGCCCCCGCTCAGCGGTAGTCGTCCTCGTCCAGCTCGACCACGCGGGCCTGCTCGGCGACGTCCGCCACGTTGGCCGCGCCGGGGTCGACGTCCTCCAGGGAACCGTCGTGCTGCGGCGCGAGGTCGGTGTGCTGCTCGGCGGCGTCGGCCTCGGGCGTCTCCTCGTCGGGCTCGCCCGCGGACTCCTCGGCCTCGAACGTGTCCGGGTCGCTGGGATCAACGGTCATGATGGGGACTCCTCGGATCTCTTGCCGGTGTCTTCAGTGTCTTCAGTGGCCGCGGTCTCCTCCGGCTCGCCGGTTCCTCCGCCGGTTCCTCCGCCGGAGACGGTCCGCGGTGCGGGTGCCCTGTGCGCACGCCTCTTCCCGGCGAGTTCCCTATGAACCCAGGGAACACCCGATCGGGGCGCCCCGCGATCTCTCGCCCGGTTGCCCCGCGATCTGTTACGCGATCCAAACGGCACCTGTGACCCCGAACACGCGATCCAACGCGTGATCGTCTCGTAACATTGCCGCATGCCTTCGACCGAGTTGCCGGATGTCCTGGCCGCCACCGTCGCCCCCAAGCCGGGCGCCGTCGGTGTCGCGGAGGGCGAGCGCATGGACTCGGTCACGCTGCCCGGCCTGACGCTCTCGGTGCGCACCCGGCCCACGACGGCCACGGGCCTGCCGCCCGCGCTGTACGTGCACGGGCTCGGCGGCTCCTCGCAGAACTGGTCGGCGCTGATGCCGCTGCTCCAGGACGTCGTGGACGGTGAGGCGCTCGACCTGCCGGGCTTCGGCGACTCGCCGCCCCCGGACGACGGGGACTACTCGGTCACCGGGCACGCGCGCGCGGTCATCCGCCTCCTGGAGGCACGCGGGCGCGGCCCCGTCCACCTGGTGGGCAACTCCCTGGGCGGCGCCGTCACCACCCGCGTCGCCGCGGTCCGCCCCGACCTGGTGCGCTCCCTCACGCTGGTCTCGCCCGCCCTGCCCGAGCTGCGGGTGCAGCGCACCGCCGTGCCCACGGGGCTGCTCGCGCTGCCCGGCGTGGCCGCCCTGTTCCTCCGGCTGACCAAGGAGTGGACACCGGAGCAGCGGGTGCGCGGCGTCATGGAACTCTGCTACGGCGATCCGGCCAAGGTCTCGCCCGAGGCGTTCGCGGTGGCCGTGCGCGAGATGGAGCGCCGCCTCGCCCGCCCCTACTTCTGGGACGCCATGGCCCGCTCGGCCCGCGGCATCGTGAACGCGTACACGCTCGGCGGTCAGCACGGCCTGTGGCGGCAGGCCGAGCGGGTGCTCGCGCCGACCCTGCTCGTGTACGGCGGCCGGGACCAGCTCGTGTCGTACCGCATGGCGCGCAAGGCCGCGGCGGCCTTCCGGGGCTCGCGGCTGCTCACGCTGACCGAGGCGGGGCACGTGGCGATGATGGAGTTTCCGGACGCGGTGGCCGCCGCGATCCGTGAACTCGTGGCTGAGGCCGATGAGTTGAGGGATCCTCGTGAGGTGCGCAAGGGCGGCGGCGTGAGCGCCGACCGCCGCGATCCGGGTACTTCGGGTACGAGGAGCTGACACGCCGCGTGGGACGCCATAGCCGCCGGGACCCGGCCGACACCTCAGACACCAGCAGCACCTCTGGCATACCCGAGCCGCGGATGACCCCGTCCGAGGCCGGAAACGGCCGCCGCCGTCGCGGTGACACGCCCGCGCACGGGACGCCTCAGGTGGCGCCGGAGCCCGGCACGCCCGCTCGGGGCACCCCCCAGGGGGCGCCCGAGCCCGGCACGCCCGCGCGCGGGACGCCCCAGGCGGCGCCGGAGCCCGGCACGCCCGCGCACGGGACGCCCCAGGTGGCGCCGGAGCCCGGTGCCTCCGCCCGAGGCCGCACCGCCCGCCCCGCCCCGCACGTCCGCGGCGGTCACCCCGAGCAGCGTGAGCCCGGGGGCGGCTGGGGCCCGGTCGGCGGGTCGGCGCCGCGGGCCGGCGGGGCGCGGCCGCGGCGGATGCCGGGGCCGAGACGGGAGGACGTCGCGGCCTTCGACGCCCTCGGTGCCCCGGACGGCTTCGAGGGCGCGGACGTGTTCTCGGCGGGTGCCACGCCCGTGCGGCCGCCCGCGCCCCGCGACTCGCACGCGTCCGGCACCGCCCGGAAGGCCGGCGCCGGTGACGACGGCGACGGCACGGGCGGCGCCTCCCCGCGCGCCGAGGCCGGCGGCGGGCCCCCGCAGGGCGGGCGGCCCCGCAACCGCACCCTCATCGGTGCCGCCGCCGCGACCGTCACCATGGCCCTCGCCATCGTCGTGGCCGCGCAGGTCGCCGACGACGCCAAGGGCTCCGGCACCCGGGCCGCGGGCCGCGACGCGGGGGAGGGCCGGGACGCCCGCGACCCCGCATCGCGGTCCGACAACCGGCCCGCCCCGTCCGAATCCGCCCCCGCGAAGCCGGAGACGTACGACACGAAGATGGGCAAGAAGTACCCCCTGGACGCGAAGCTCGCCGCGTCCGGGCACTTCGACGTGATGCCCGGATTCGACGGGGCGCCCGGCAAGGGGCAGAAGTTCCGCTACCGCGTCGACGTCGAGAAGGGCATGGGTCTGGACGGTGCGCTGTTCGCGCAGGCCGTGCAGAAGACCCTGAACGACAAGCGGAGCTGGGCCCACGGCGGGGCCCGCACCTTCGAGCGGATCTCCTCCGGGAAGCCGGATTTCGTCATCACCCTGGCCAGCCCGGTGACCACCGCGAAGTGGTGCGCGAAGTCCGGCCTCGAAACGCTCCGGCAGAACGTGTCGTGCGACTCGGCGTCCACCGACCGCATCATGATCAACGCCTATCGGTGGGCCCAGGGCGCCAAGACCTACGGCGACCGCATCCACCCCTACCGCCAGATGCTGATCAACCACGAGGTCGGCCACCGGCTCGGTTACAACCACGTGGACTGCCGGCGGGACGGCGAACTGGCGCCCGTCATGCAGCAGCAGACCAAGTTCCTCGACCACGACGGAATCCACTGCAAGCCCAACCCCTGGGTGTTTCCCAAGGGCTGAGAAGCTTTGGCTCGACAGCTGAGACATCGCGTTGACATTCCGCGCGGCATCGTCCATATTTCTCCGCATGTCGACCCGTCACGCCTCCCCGAGCGCCGCCCTTGAGCTGGCGCTGTTCGGCGTGACCGCGCTCTGCGTGGCCGATATTCACTGTCGCTGACGCCCGCCCCCGGCGAGTGCGTCGCGCTTCTTCCTCCTTCACCGCGTTCCGTTCCGCGCGTGTGCCGCGTCCCCGTGCGCGGTCCACCACATGGTCAGATGTCTGCATCCTGGACGAACGGTCGTGGACGCACGTGCCCCGGGCGGGCTCCCGCGCTCTTTCCCCCGCTCCCTCATCTCTTCAGCTTTCCGAGAGGCACTCCGATGCGTCTGCGTCGTCAGAAGTCCGTCATATCCCGCCGCGTGGCAGCGGCATCCGCCACCCTGGTCGTCCTGGCCGCCGGCGCCGCCGCCTGCGGGCCCGAGGACGGCAACGACGCCGGAGGCGACGGCAAGGCCAAGAAGGGCGGCACGCTCACCGTCCTCAACCGCGAGCCCCAGAAGACCTTCGACCCGGCGCGCCTCTACACCTCCGGCGGCGGCAACGTCCCGAGCCTCGTCTTCCGCACCTTGACCACCCGCAACCGCGAGGACGGGGCCGAGGGCGCGAAGGTCGTCCCCGACCTCGCCGAGAGCCTCGGCAAGCCGAGCAAGAACGCCACGGTGTGGACGTACACCCTCAAGAAGGGCCTCAAGTTCGAGGACGGCACGCCGATCACCACGAAGGACATCAAGTACGGCATCGAGCGTTCCTTCGCGGCCGAGCTGTCCGGCGGCGCGCCCTTCCTGCGGGACTGGCTCATCGGCGGCGCCACGTACCAGGGCCCGTACAAGGACAAGAAGGGCCTGGACTCGGTCGAGACGCCGGACGACCGGACGATCGTCTTCCATCTGAACAAGCCCGTGGGCGATTTCGACTACGTGGCCACGCAGACGTCGTTCGCGCCCGTGCCGAAGGCCAAGGACAAGGGCACCAAGTACGAGGAGCACCCGATCTCCTCGGGCCCGTACAAGGTCGTCAAGAACACCAACGGCGGCGAGCGGCTCCAGCTGGAGCGCAACCCGCACTGGTCGGCCAAGACCGACGCCGAGCGCAAGGCCTACCCGGACGAGATCGACGTCCGCTCCGGCTTCAACTCCTCCGTCATCAACCAGCGCCTGTCCGCGAGCCAGGGCGCCGACGCCGCCGCCGTCACCACCGACACCAACCTCGGCCCGGCCGAGCTGGCCAAGGTCACCGGCGACAAGAAGCTGGCCGCGCAGGTCGGCACCGGCCACTTCGGCTACACCAACTACCTGGCCTTCAACCCCAAGAAGAAGCCCTTCGACAACCCGAAGGTGCGCCAGGCCGTCGCCTACGCCGTCGACCGCTCCTCGGTCATCAACGCCGCCGGTGGCTCCTCGCTCGCCGAGCCCGCGACCACCTTCCTGCCCGACCAGGAGTCCTTCGGCCACCAGAAGTTCGACCACTTCCCGGCCGGCGCCGACGGCGACCCGAAGAAGGCCAGGGAACTCCTGAAGGAGGCCGGCTACAAGGACGGCCTGACCGTCACCCTCACGCATTCCAACACCAAGAACTTCGAGACCAGCCCGGAGATCGCCACCGCCCTCCAGGACGCCCTGAAGAAGGCCGGGATCACCGTCAAGCTCCAGGGCCTGGAGGACAACGACTACGAGGACAAGGTCCACGACGCCAAGGAGGAGCCGGCCCTCTTCCTCGCCCACTGGGGTGCCGACTGGCCCTCCGGCGGCCCCTTCCTCGCCCCGATCTTCGACGGCCGCCAGATCGTCAAGGACGGCTACAACTTCAACTCCTCCTTCCTGAACGACAAGGCCGTCAACAAGGAGATCGACGAGATCAACAAGCTGACGGACCACGCGGCCGCCGCCAAGCGCTGGGGCGCGCTCGACAAGAAGATCGGCGAGAAGGCCGTCAACGTGCCGCTGTTCCACCCGGTCTACAAGCGTTTGTACGGCAAGGACATCAAGAACGTCGTGATCAGCGACTGGACGGGCGTCCTCGACATCTCCCAGGTCGCGGTCAAGTAGGGACCGCCGGGTAGATCTGTCATGAGTGAGGCCCTGTTGGCCTCGGAGAGCGCGGGAGCGGACACCGCCACGGCGTCCGCCCCCGGCCCCTCCGGAGCCCGTCAGTTCTGGCGGCGCCTGCGCACGCAGCGCGCCGCCCTCGTCGCGGGCGCGATCGTCGCCCTGCTCGTCCTGGTCGCGCTCGCCGCGCCCCTGCTCACCGCCCTGGAGGGCCAGGACCCCACCTCGTACCACCCTCAGCTCATCGACTCCGCGCGCGGTGGCGTGCCCGTCGGCTCCTTCGGCGGCATGAGCGGCGAGCACTGGCTCGGCGTCGAGCCGCAGACCGGCCGTGACCTGTTCGCGCGCCTGGTCTACGGGGCCCGGGTCTCCCTCGGCGTCGCGCTGGTCGCGACGGTGTTCCAGGTCGCGCTCGGCATCGGCGTCGGCCTCGCCAGCGGCCTCGGCAACCGCTGGGTCGACCTCGCCCTCAGCCGCGCCACCGACGTCATGGTTGCGCTGCCCCTGATGGTCCTCGCGCTCGGGCTCCTCGCCGTCGTGCCGACCGGCTTCCCGCGCCCCGTGCTCGTCGCGCTCGTCGTCGGCGTCGTGGGCTGGGGCGGCATGGCGAAGATCGTGCGCGCCCAGACCATCTCGCTCAAGGCGCTCGACCACGTCTCCGCGGCCCGCCTGAGCGGCTGGGGCGGGGTGAGCATCGCGCGCCGCGAGCTGCTGCCCGCGCTCGCCGCGCCCGTCATCACGTACTCCGCGCTGCTCGTCCCCACCAACATCACCGTGGAGGCGGCCCTGTCGTTCCTCGGCGTCGGCGTCAAGCCGCCCACCGCGTCCTGGGGCCAGATGCTCACCTCCGCCGACGTCTGGTACCAGGCGGCACCGCAGTACCTGCTGCTGCCCGCGGGCACCCTCTTCGTGACCGTGCTCGCCCTGACCGTCCTCGGCGACGGCGTCCGCACGGCCCTCGACCCACGCGCTGCCTCGCGGCTGCGGGTGGGCACGAAGCGGGCCGGGAAGGGGGCGGCCTCATGAGCCCGGGCTCCGGATTCACCGGCTTCGTCCTGCGGCGCGCCCTCGGCGCCCTCGTCACGCTCTTCGCCTTGTCCGTGGTCATCTACGCCGTCTTCTACGTCGCCCCCGGCGACGTCGCGCAGATCACCTGCGGCCCGCGCTGCTCGCCCGCCCAGGTCCAGCAGGTCTCCGAACAGCTCAAGCTCGACGACCCGCTGTACACGCGGTACTTCGAGTTCCTGCGCGGCGTGGTCGCCGGCCACGACTACTCCACCGGCACCGGCGTCCTGCACTGCGACGCGCCCTGCCTCGGCCTGTCGTACCAGACCGACCAGCAGGTCACCGACCTGATCATGAACAAGGTGCCGGTCACGGGGTCGCTCGCGATCGGCGCGATGGTCCTGTGGCTGATCCTCGGCGTCGGCACCGGCGTCCTGTCCGCGTGGCGGCGCGGGCGCCCCACCGAGCGCGTCCTGACCGCCCTCACGCTCGCGGGCACCGCGACCCCCGTGTTCGTCATCGGCCTGCTCCTGATGATCCTGGTCTGCGGCCAGCTCCAGTGGCTGCCGTTCCCGCAGTACGTGCCGTTCACCGAGGACCCGCAGCAGTGGGCGTGGAACCTGCTCCTGCCCTGGCTCTCGCTCGCCCTCATCGAGTCCGCCAAGTACGCGCGCCTGACCCGCTCCGCGATGCTGGAGACGCTCGCCGAGGACCACGTGCGCACCTTCCGCGCGTACGGGATCAGCGAGCGCTCCCTCGTCGGGCGGCACGCCCTGCGCGGCGCCCTCGCGCCCGTGATCGCGCTGAGCGCCAACGACTTCGGGACCATGTTCGGCGGCGCCCTGCTCACCGAGACGCTGTTCGGCCTGCCCGGGCTCGGCCGCGAACTGGTGCAGGCCGTCCGGGTCGTCGACCTGCCGGTGGTCGTCGGCATGGTCCTCATCACCGGCTTCTTCGTGGTCCTCGCCAACGCCGTCGCGGACGTGCTGTACGCGGTGGCCGACCGACGGGTGGTGCTCGCATGAGCCTCGACGAACACCTCGTGCACGTGGACGGCCTGAGCGTCGGCTTCGGCGACGTACAGGCCGTGGACGGGGTCTCCTTCACGCTCGCGCGCGGCGCCGCCCTCGCCCTCGTCGGCGAGTCCGGCTCCGGCAAGTCGACCGTCGCGTCGGCGCTGCTCGGCCTGCACCGCGGCACCGGGGCGCGGGTCACGGGCGCCGTGCGGGTCGGCGGCGTCGACGTCACCGGGGCCACCGACCGCGAGCTGCGGCGGCTGCGCGGCGGGGTCGCCGCCATGGTCTTCCAGGACCCGCTGTCCTCGCTCGACCCGTACTACGCGGTCGGCGACCAGATCGCCGAGGTGTACCGGGCCCACTCCGGCGCCTCGCGCCGCGCCGCACGCGCGCGTGCCGTCGACGTCCTCGACCGCGTCGGCATCGCGGACGCCGCGCGGCGCTCGCGCTCGCGCCCGCACGAGTTCAGCGGCGGCATGCGCCAGCGCGCCCTGATCGCCATGGCCCTGGTCTGCGAACCCGACCTGCTCGTCGCCGACGAGCCGACCACCGCCCTGGACGTGACGGTGCAGGCGCAGATCCTCGACCTGCTGCACGTGCTGCGCGAGGAGACCGGCATGGGCCTGCTCCTGGTCACCCACGACGTGGGCGTGGCCGCCGGCAGCGTGGACGACGTGCTCGTCATGCGGCACGGGCGCGTCGTGGAGCGCGGCGGCGTCGCCGACGTCCTCGCCGCGCCCCAGGAGGCGTACACCAAGCAGCTCCTGAGCGCCGTGCCGCGCGTGGACGCCGTACGGGACGAGCGCTCCGGCGACCTCGGTGACGTCGTGGTCGAGGCGAAGGGGCTGCGGCGCGAGTTCGGCAGCGGCAAGAGCGCCTTCGTCGCCGTCGACGACGTGTCGCTCACCGTGCGGCGCGGCGAGACCCTCGGCGTCGTCGGCGAGAGCGGCAGCGGCAAGACGACGCTCGGCCGGATGCTCGTGGGCCTCCTGGAACCCACCTCCGGGCAGCTCAGCCACGGCGGTGCCGAGAAGCGGGGCGCGGGCCCGGTGCCGGGCGTGCAGATGGTGTTCCAGGACCCCGTCTCCTCGCTCAACCCGCGCCGCTCGGTGGGCGAGTCCGTCGCCGATCCGCTGCGCGCGCGGGGCGACCGCGACGAGGCCGCGATCCACGCCCGCGTACGGGACCTGATGGAGCGCGTCGGCCTGGACCCGGCGCACTACGACCGCTACCCGCACGAGTTCAGCGGCGGCCAGCGCCAGCGCGTCGGCATCGCGCGGGCGCTCGCCGCCGAGCCCCGGCTCATCGTCTGCGACGAGCCCGTCTCGGCGCTCGACGTGACCACGCAGGCCCAGGTCACCGCCCTGCTCGCGGAGTTGCAGCGGGAACTGGGGCTCGCGCTCGTCTTCGTCGCGCACGACCTCGCGGTGGTGCGCCAGGTCAGCGACCGGGTCGCGGTGATGCGGCGCGGTCGGATCGTCGAGTACGGCACCGTGGACGAGGTCTACGACGCGCCCCGGGACCCGTACACGCGGGACCTGCTCGCGGCCGTGCCCGCCCTGGACCCGGCGCTCGCCGCCGAGCGGCGCGCGGCCCGTGCCGCCCGGTCGGGAGCGGCTCCCGAGGAATTGGCCGTGGCATGACTCCGCGTGAGTGAGGAGATCTCCCACGAGCCCCTCATGACGCCTTTCGTCGCCCTATGAGGCTTCTATAGCGCGACGGAACGCTACCGGCGCAGGAAAGTTACTGCTCTTCACCCCTTTTGGTGGCGCGATGGACAACCGTCCGTCGCGCCACCGGCATGTCCGCATACGTTCGTCCCGCTGCGAGCCGCCGGGCCAACGGCGGCTCCCCAGAGGGCAGATCGGGGGTGCACGCGTGCGCATTGGACTGCTTACGGAGAGTGGCTATCCGTATGTGGGCGGTGAGGCCAGGCTCTGGTGCGACCGGCTCGTGCGCGGGCTCGGGCAGCACGAGTTCGACGTCTACGCGCTGAGCGGGAGCCCCCGCCAGGAGGCGCTCGGCTGGGGCGAACTGCCCCCGCAGGTCCGCCGGGTGCGGACCGCCGCGCTGTGGGGGGAGGCCTCCGGGCGTTCGGTGCTCCGGGGCCGGCGCCGCGCGGGCCGCCGCTTCGCCGCGTGCTTCGGGGACCTCGCGGCGGGCCTCACGGGCGCGTCCGCCGCATTGGCGGACCGTTTCGGCACCGGCCTCTACGGGCTCGCCGAACTCGCACGCGACACCGGCGGGCTCGCCGGGGCCCTGCGCTCCGAGGACGCCGTGCGCGCCCTGGAGAGCGCCTGCCGCGCGCCCGGCGCGCACCGGGCCGCCCGCGCCGCCCGCGTGCCCGACCTGCTCACCGTCGCCGCGGAGTTGGAGCGGGCCCTGCGGCCGCTCTCCCTCGACTGGTACGACGACGACGCGCTGGGCGCCGCCGACCTCTGCCACGCCACGGCGGGCGGCGCCGCAGCCCTTCCCGGCCTGCTCGCCCGGCACTTCGCGGGCGTACCGCTGCTCGTCACCGAGTACGGCGTACGGCTGCGGGCGCACTACCTGGCCGGCACGACCGGAGAGCCCGCGCCCGCGCGGGCGCTGCTCGCCTCCTTCCACGGCAGGCTCGCCGCCGAGACCTACCGCGAGGCCACCGTCATCACCCCCGGCAACGCGCACGCCCGCCGCTGGCAGGAGCGGTGCGGCGCCGACCGCGCCAAGCTGCGCACGGTCTACCCCGGCCTGGAGGCGGACCGCTTCGCCGAGGTCGGCGAGCGCGAGGAGCCCGGCGATCCGCACACGCTCCTGTGGGTCGGCCGGATCGAGCCCGCCAAGGACCTGGTCTCCCTCCTGCACGCCTTCGCCGCGGTCCGCGAGGAGGAGCCGAGGACCCGCCTGCGGATCGTCGGCGCGCTCGCGGACGGGCCGCGCGCGGCGGCGTACCTGGAACACTGCCGGGCGCTCGCCGCGCGGCTGTTCCCCGACGAGGCCGAGGGCGCGCACGCGGCGGGCGCCGGCCCCGTCTCCTTCGAGGAGATCGGCAGCCCCGAGGCACCGGACCTCGCCGACGCCTACGCCGGGGGCGGCGTGGTCGTCCTGTCGAGCGTCGTCGAGGGCTTCCCGATCAGCCTCATCGAGGCGATGCTCTGCGGGCGCGCCACGGTCTCCACGGACGTCGGCGCGGTGGTCGAGGTCATCGGCGGCACAGGCCTCGTGGTGCCGCCCCGCAACCCCCGGGCGCTCGCACAGGCGTGCGTGGCGCTGCTGCGCGACCCCGAGCGCCGCGCGCGCCTCGGTGCGGCGGCGCGGGCCCGGGCGCTCGAACTCTTCACGGTCGAGCAGAACATCGCGGCATTTCACGGCATTTACCTGGAGATCGTCTCCCACTGCCCGGTGCGCCGCGAGACCGTGAACGAGGCGGGCGAACCGGTCCCGTTCGCCCACCCGGCCGAGGCCTCCGTACCGGGGCGGTGGGCCGCACGCTATGGGCTGCGCGGGTACGTGGGGGAGGTGGCCTCGTGACGGGGCTCGACCCGGCGGGGGCTTCGCGGGGGGTGGCGGCCTCACGTGCGGGGGCCTCGCGTGGGGCGGCGGCCTCGTATACGGGGGCGACTTCCCGCGCCGGGGTGGCCCCACGTGCGGGGGTGGCTTCGCGTACGGCGGCGGGGGAGCGGGCTTGGACGGCTGGCCCCAGGCCCGACGCGCTCGCCCCCGGGCCCGAGGACGCGCCCGCCGCCAGGTCCGGCGACGTGCCCGCCCCCAGGCCTGCCGGCGCCTCTGCCCTCGGGTTCGACGACGCGCTCGCCCTCACGTCCGACGCGGCTGGCCCCGGGCCCGAGGCGCTTGCCCCCGGGCCCGAGGACGCGCTCGCCGCCAGGTCCGGCGACGCGCTCGCCCCCAGGCCTGGCGGCGCCTCTGCCCTCGGGTTCGACGACGCGCTCGCCCCCACGTCCGACACGGCTGGCCCCGGGCCCGACGCGCTCGCCCCCGGGCCCGAGGACGCGCCCACCGCCAGGTCCGGCGACGCGCTCGCCCCCAGGCCCGAGAACGCGCCCGCCCTCAGGTCCGATGACGTCTCCGCCCTCGGGCTCGACGACGCGCTCGCTGCAAGGTCCGACGAGGTCCCTGTCCTCAGGCTCGACGGCGCCCCTGCCCCCACCCCCCACGACGCCCCCGCCCCGAAGCCCGGCGCCGTCGACCCCGTCAAGGCGCTGCTCCACCGCCACCGCGCCCTGTGCGAGCGTGCCGTCGATCCGCTGGAGATCGCGGCGGGCCTGGAGGCGCACGGGGTCACCGACCGCACGGCCGCGCGGTTCCGGCACCGTGATGTGTTCGCCCTCGCCGAGGAGATGTACGCGCGCGTGCCGCGCGACAGCGACACATGGGATGCCCCTGACGCCCGCGACGCCCCCGGGCCCCACAGCAGCGGCCTGCCCCGCGCCACCGCTCCCGAAGTCCACGCCCACTGGCCCGTGTTCGCGCTGCTCCCCGGCGCGGTGTGCGCCCTCGGCCTCGCCGGGCTCGCCCTCACCGGAGGCGGCGCACGCCTCGCGGTCGCGGTGGGCGGCGCGCTCGCCCTGGCCGTCACCGCACGTGTCGCCCTGCGCCACGGCCCGCTGCGCACCCCCCGCCCCGCCGCGCCCGCCACGCGCGCGTGGACCTGCTGGCTGCTCGCGTACGCCCTGCTCGGCGAGGGACTGCTGCGCGCCGCCGCCCCGGGCGGGCCGGACCGGCCCTGGACACCATCGGCCCTGGCCGCCCTCACGCTCGCCACCGCCGTCGCGCCCGGCCTCGCCTGCGCGCGGCTCTTCGCGGTGCGGGCCCGCGCCCGGCTCGGCCGCAGCCGGGGGCTCGCCGACTTCGCCGCGTCCGTACGGCCCCTCCTGACCGGCGTGTTCGCGCTCTACGCGGCCACGGTGGGCCTCGCCGCCGCCGGAGCGTCCGCCGCGCTCGGCCTCGACGACGTGACCCCCTGCCTGAGCGCCGGCGCGCTGGCCGTACTGCTCTGGCTCGGCCGCCTCCTCGCCGCGCACGGCTCCACGCGCGCCCCCGGACTCGTGTACGCCGCGGTCGGCGCGACCGGTGCGGCGGCCCTGGCCCTCGCCTGGGCGGCCCGCCTCCCCGGCTGCGGCTTCCTCGCGGCGCCGGTGGAGACCGCGGCCCTCACCTGGGACGCGCCCGCCGTCGCCTGCGGAGCGGGGGCCGCCGTACTCCTGGCCCGCGCGGTCCGCGTGCTCGGCCGCGCCTCCGCGCACGCCCACGGGGGCACGGCGTGAACGGGCGCGCCGCCCCTCGGCGCCCGCGCCCCCGCCCGCTTCCGTACCCCCGGGGCGCACCCCCTGACCACCCCGGTCCACCCGTCGCCCGAGACCAGCCGGCACCCCCCTGAAGGAGAACCACAGATGACAAGGCCCAGCATCCGAGCGTCCGTCCCCGGAGGCGCCCGATGAGGGTGTTGCTGATCGGAGCCAACGGATACCTCGGCCGGTTCGTCGCCGACCGGCTGCTCGCCGACCCGGCGGTCCAGCTCACCGCGCTCGGCCGCGGGGACGACTCGGACGTACGGTTCGACCTCGCCAGCGGCAGCCCCGGCGCGCTCACCCGCTTCCTGGACGCCGTGCACCCCGGCGTCGTCATCAACTGCGCGGGCGCCACCCGCGGCGGCGCCCGCGAACTGACCCGGCACAACACCGTCGCCGTCGCCACCATCTGCGAGGCCCTGCGCCGCAGCGGCTGCGGCGCCCGCCTGGTGCAGCTCGGCTGCGGCGCCGAGTACGGACCGAGCCAGCCCGGCTCGTCCACCGCCGAGGACGCCGTGCCCCGCCCCGGCGGCCCCTACGGCGTCAGCAAGCTGGCCGCCACCGAACTCGTCCTCGGCTCCGGGCTCGACGCCGTGGTCCTGCGGGTGTTCTCACCCGCGGGCCCCGGCACCCCCGCAGGATCGCCGCTCGGCCGCCTCGCCGAGGCCATGCGCCGCGCCATGCAGTCCGGCGACGGCGAGCTGAAGCTCGGCGGACTCGGCGTACAGCGCGACTTCATCGACGTACGCGACGTCGCGCGGGCCGTGCACGCCGCCTCGCTCTCCGCCGCCCAGGGCATCGTCAACATCGGCTCCGGGCGCGCCGTGCGGCTGCGCGACGCCGCCGCCGTACTCGCCCGCGTCGCCGGCTACGGCGGCGCCCTGCACGAACTCGACCAGCCACCCGGCAGGCCGAGCCTGCACCCGCGGCCCGACGCCGACCACACCGCCCCCACCGCCTACCCCTACCCGGACGGCTGCGGCAGCTGGCAGCAGGCCGACGTGCGCACCGCCCGCGACCGGCTCGGCTGGCGCCCGCGCATCAACCTCGAAGAGTCGCTCGCCGACATCTGGATGGAGGCCGCATGCCGCATCTAGGCCGCACACCGCGCCCCGGCCCCACCCCCCGGCCGGGCCGCGGCCCCCGTCCGACGGGCGCCACCGCCCCGGTCGTCCCGCGGACCGGGCTGCGCGTCGGCTTCGGCGTCCCCGGCATCGCCCACCCCCTGCTCGCCTCGGCCGAGTGGGCCGAACTCACCCGGTCGAGCGACTCCTTGCACTGGGTCGTCCTGAACGTCGCGGGCGGCCCCGGCGACCGGCCCGACCCGCACTGCCTGGACGCCGCGGGACGCCTGCGGAACGCGGGCGTCCGGGTCCTCGGCCACCTCGACGTCGCCCACGGCGCCCGGAGCTTCGGCGAACTCGTCTCCGACGCCCACCGCTACCTCGACTGGTATCTGGCCGACGGGTTCTACCTCGCCCGCTGCCCGACCGAGCGCGCGGCGCTCCCGGAGGTCCGGCGCACCGTCACCACCCTGCGCGCGCTGTTGGGCCGGGCCCACGTGGTGTTCGGGCACGGCACCCACCCGTACCCCGGATACGTCGAGAGCGCCGACCAGTTGGTGACGTTCAGCGGGCCCTGGAGCGACTACCGCTGGTCCCAGGTCGCCGAGTGGACCGCCGACTATCCGCCCGAGCGCTTCTGCCACCTCGTGCACGGCGTGCCGCGTGGCCACCTCGACGAGGCGCTGCGCGTCGCGCGCTGGCAGGGCGCGTCGACGATCTACTTCACCGACCGCGCCGATGGCGGCTGCGGCGGCGCGGGCGGCGAGCCCTGGGAGGCCCTGCCCGGTTACTGGGACGAGATCGTCTCGCGCATCGGACCAGGTGTCTCGGAATGAAGAAGGCCGTGGCAGTGTTACGCACAGAACAACCGTTCCGCATATCCGACCAACGGAGTCCCCGTGTCGCTGCCACCCCTGGTCGAGCCCGCATCCGAGCTGACCGTCGACGAGGTCCGCAGGTACTCCCGCCACCTGATCATCCCGGACGTCGGGATGGACGGGCAGAAGCGGCTGAAGAACGCCAAGGTGCTCTGTGTGGGCGCCGGCGGCCTCGGGTCACCGGCGCTGATGTACCTCGCGGCGGCGGGCGTCGGCACCCTTGGCATCGTGGAGTTCGACGAGGTCGACGAGTCGAACCTGCAACGGCAGATCATCCACAGCCAGTCCGACATCGGCCGCTCCAAGGCCGCGTCGGCGCGCGACAGCGTCCTCGGCATCAACCCGTACGTGAACGTGGTCCTGCACGAGGAGCGGCTCGAAGCCGACAACGTGATGGACATCTTCGGCCAGTACGACCTGATCGTCGACGGCACCGACAACTTCGCGACCCGCTACCTGGTCAACGACGCCTGCGTGCTCCTGAACAAACCGTACGTGTGGGGCTCCATCTACCGCTTCGACGGCCAGGCTTCGGTGTTCTGGTCCGAGCACGGCCCCTGCTACCGCTGCCTCTACCCCGAGCCCCCGCCCCCCGGCATGGTCCCGTCCTGCGCCGAGGGCGGCGTGCTCGGCGTGCTGTGCGCGTCCATCGGCTCCATCCAGGTCAACGAGGCCATCAAGCTCCTCGCGGGCATCGGCGAGCCCCTCGTCGGCCGCCTGATGATCTACGACGCCCTGGAGATGCAGTACCGCCAGGTCAAGGTCCGCAAGGACCCGGACTGCGCGGTCTGCGGTGAGAACCCCACCGTCACCGAACTCATCGACTACGAGGCCTTCTGCGGCGTCGTGTCCGAGGAGGCCCAGGAGGCGGCCGCCGGTTCGACGATCACTCCCACGCAGCTCAAGGAGTGGATCGACGCCGACGAGAAGATCGAGATCATCGACGTCCGCGAGCCGAACGAGTACGAGATCGTCTCGATCCCCGGCGCCAAGCTGATCCCGAAGAACGAGTTCCTCATGGGCACCGCCCTGGAGACCCTGCCGCAGGACAAGAAGATCGTCTTGCACTGCAAGACGGGTGTCCGCAGTGCGGAAGTCCTCGCCGTCCTGAAGTCCGCGGGCTTCGCGGACGCCGTGCACGTGGGCGGCGGCGTGATCGGCTGGGTGAACCAGATCGAGCCCGAGAAGCCGGTCTACTAGACGCGGGACCGCTCGGCGCGGGACCTCCGGGGACACGGGTCCTCGGAGGCAGCGTCGCCGGCGGCAGGGCGCCGGCCTCGACGGCCCCCGGGTGGCAGCCACCCGGGGGCCGTTCGTCACGGTGCGCAGACCTTGCCGTCGCGCGGGACCTCGCCCTTGAGCAGGTAGTCGTTCACCGTGCCGTCGACGCAGTCGCTGCCGTTGCCGTACGCCCCGTGGCCCTCGCCCTTCCACGTCAGCTGGACGCCGACGCCCTCACCCAGCTCGTCCGCCATCCTGCGGGCGCCCTCGAACGGCGTCGCCGGATCGCCGGTGTTCCCGACGACCAGGACGGGAGCGGCGCCGGGGGCGCTCACCTCCGGGCTGTCCTGAAGCCCCGCCACCGGCCAGTCGTGGCACCAGCCCGCAGTGTCCCAGGCCATGAAGCCACCGAACACCGGCGATATCTCCCGGAACGCGGCCAGCCGCGCCTTGGCCTCGCCCACGGTCGAGCGCTCCTTGCCGTCACGGCAGGAGATCGCGCGCTGCGCGTGGCTCTCCGTGCTGTACGCGCCGGACGCCTCGCGCTGGTTGTAGGTGTCGGCCAGCTCCAGGAGCGCCGAGCCGTCGCCCTTCTCGGCCTGCTCCAGGGCGTCGGCGAGCACCGGCCAGGTCTGCCTGCTGTACAGCGCCACGATGATGCCCGTCGTCGCGAGGGCCTCGCCGAGCCTGCGCCCGGGCGTGGACGTCCGCAGCGGCTTCGCGTCCACGCGGCGCAGCAGGTCGGCTATCTTCCGTGTGCCCTTCCGGGGGTCCTCGCCGGAGGACCGGAGGTAGTTCTCCAGGGCCCGCTGGAAGCCCCGCGCCTGGTTCCGCGCGTGGCCCACCGAGCCCGCCGTCGGGTCGACGACCGCGTCGAGGGTGAGGCGCCCCACCCTCTTGGGGAACAAGTGGGCGTACGTGCCGCCCAGTTCGGTGCCGTACGAGATGCCGAAGTAGTGCAGCTTCTCGTCGCCGAGTACCTGCCGCAGCACGTCCATGTCGCGGGCCGCCTCGGCCGTCGAGACGTGCGGCAGGAGCTTCTTCGCGGCCCGCGCGCAGCCCGCGCCGAACGCCGTCGCGTCGGCCAGATACGCCTTCTCCTCGGCCGGAGTGTCCGGGGTGGGGTCGGTGGACTCCGCCGCCTGCGTGCGCTTGTCGCTCCGGCAGCGCAGGCCCTCGCTGCCCGCGACGCCGCGCGGGTCGAAGCTCACCAGGTCGTACCGCTCACGCAGGGCGCCGTACGAGGCGGCGAAGGAGGGGAGCCTGGAGACGCCCGAGCCGCCGGGGCCGCCGAAGTTGAACACGAGCGAGCCGATGCGGTCGCCGCGCTTCTTCGCGGTGGACGTCGCGCGGATCAGGGCGATGCCGATCGTCTCCCCTTCCGGCTCCGCGTAGTCCAGCGGGACCTTCAGGGTCGCGCACCGCCACTCGCCGCCGGGCGGGGCGTCCTCGCCCGAGCCCTCGCACGCGCCCCAGTCGAGCCGCTGCGAGACGACGGCGGCGGGCAGCGTGGACGACGGGTCCGGCCGCGGCTCCGGGTCCGCGCCCTGGGCCGCGGGACGCTCGCCGCCCTCGCTGTCGGACGAGCCGCTACAGCCCGCCGCCGCGAGCGCGGCCATCAGGGTCAGCGCGGTGGCCAGAGCCACCGACCGTACGAAACGCGGCATGTCTCGCTTCCCCCCTCGAAAGAACGTCCGGCCATCCTAGGCGGGGCCACTGACAGTGCCCCGCGCCCGCCCCCGGCCGGTCTCGACCTCAAGTCCCCGACGGGCCCGCTGCCTTGCCCGGGCCGCAGACCGTGCCCGGCTTCGGCACCGTCCCCTCCAACAGATAGCCGTCCACCGCGCCGCGTACGCACCGGTCCTTGCTGTCGTACGCGCCGTGCCCCTGGCCCTTGTACGTCAGCTCGACACCGACGCCCTCACCGAGCGCGCGGGCCATCGCACGGGCGCCCTCGTAGGGAGTGGCGGGGTCCCCGGTGTTGCCGATGACGAGGATCGGCGCCGCCCCCGACGCGCCGACGTCCGGGTGGTCGGCCTCGCCCGGCACGGCCCAGTCGGTGCAGCCGAGCATGCCCCACGCCAGGTAGTCACCGAACAGCGGCGATGCCGCGCGGAACCGGGGGAGCCGCGCCTCGACGTCGGACGTCCTGTAACGCGGCTTGTCGTCGGCACAGTTGATCGCGACGTTCGCGGCCGCCAGGTTGCTGTACTCGCCGTCCTCACTGCGCCCGTTCATGGAGTCGGACAGGAGCATGAGGATCCGGCCGTCGCCGTCGTAGGCCTCCTGAAGGCCCTCGGTGAGGTAGGGCCAGAAGTCCTTGGAGTAGAGGGCCTGCACGATGCCGTTGGTGGCCGCGGTCTGGGTGAGGCGACGCGGCGGGAGGCCGGGCAGCGGCTTGGCGTCCAGGTCCTTCAGGAGCTTGGCGATCCGGTTCTTGACGTCGTCCTCGGTGTCGCCGACGGGGCAGTCGTCCTCCTGGGAGACGCAGTCCTTCGCGAAGTTGTCGAGGGCGAGCTGGAAGCCCTCGGCCTGCCCCAGGGAGCCCTGTTCGGGCGTCTCCGTGGGGTCGACGACGGCGTCGAACACGGCGCGCCCCACGTTCTCTGGGAACAAGTGCGCGTAGACGCCACCGAGTTCGGTGCCGTAGGAGATGCCGAAGTAGTGCAGCTTCTCGTCGCCGAGTACCTGCCGCATCAGGTCCATGTCGCGTGCCACGTCGGTGGTGCGCACGTGGGGGAGGACCGTGCCGGAGTTCTTCTCGCACGCCTTGTTGAAGTCCTTGACGGTGTCGATGAACTCCTTGCGCTCGGTCTCGTCGTCGGGCGTGGCGTCCTGCTGGAAGTACGCGTCGAGCTGTTCGTCGTCCTCGCACCGCACGCCCTGGCTGCGGCCGACGCCGCGCGGGTCGAAGCTCACCAGGTCGTAGCGGGTGCGCAGCTTCGCGTAGTCGGCGCCGAACGCGGGCAGCGTGGTGACGCCCGAGCCCCCGGGGCCGCCGAAGTTGAACACGAGCGAGCCGATGCGCTTGCCCCCGGCGCCGCCGGCCCGCGCGCGGATGAGGGCGATGCCGATCGTGTCGCCCTCGGGCTCGTCCCAGTCCAGCGGGGCCTTCATGGTGGCGCACTGCCACGTCGCTCCGCCGGGCAGCGGCGAGGGGGCCCCGCCGCCGCCCTCGGCCGCGGACGGCGCCGGGCAGTCCTTCCAGCTGAGCTTCTGGTCCGGCCGGGCCTCGTCGGCGTCGGCACTGTCCGAGGCCCCGTCACCGCAGGCCGCGAGCGCGGAGGACAGCAGGACGGCGGTGGCGGCCAGAGCCCTGGCGCGCGGCGGGAGCTTGGGCATGGCTCCATCCTGCGGTCGAGCAGGGCGGGGCGCTCGGGGCGCGGGCCGTGCGGGTGACCCGGCCGCCGTCAGGGCGCGCCGCGCCGCCGCGCCGCCGATGCGCCGGGGCGCGCTACAGCAGCCCCTTGCGCGTCAGGTGGTTGAAGAACAGCCACCCCGGGAGCACCGGGAGCCACAGCGTGAGGAGGCGGTACAGCAGCACCGCGGGCGCCGCCACGTCGTTGGGCACGCCCACCGCGATGAGGCCGAGCGTGAGGGTCGCCTCGACCGCGCCGACACCGCCGGGCGTGGGCGCCGCCGAGCCGAGCGCGTTGCCCGCGAGGAACACCACGGCGACGCTGGCCAGACTCAGGGTGCCCATCTCCTCGCTGGCGAACGCCCGTACGGACGCGTCCAGGCACAGCACGAAGAGGAACGTCAGGAGCAGCATCCCGCCGATGCCCGTCAGCAGCTTCTGCGGTCGCTGGAGGACGTCCAGCATGCGCGGCACGACCCCCGCGAACAGCGACCGTACGCGCGTGACGACGAACTTCCGCAGGAAGGGGATGGCGGTCACCACGAGCACCAGGACCGCGACCGACAACAGGCCCGCGATGACCGTGCGCGACGGCGTCAGGGTGGGGGTCTTCTGGGTGCCCGTCACATAGCCGAAGACGAGCAGCAGGATGATGTGCGAGCCGAGCCCGAACAGCTGCGAGGCGCCGACACTCGCCACCGCGAGCCCGGAGCGCACCCCCGACCGCTGGAGGAACCGGGTGTTCAGCGCGACACCGCCGACCGCCGCGGGCGCCACGATCTTCACGAACGACCCGGCGACCTGCGCGGCCACCGCCCGCAGGAACGGCACCCGCTCCGGCACGAAGCCGAGCAGGCTCATCGCCGCGGCGAAGTAGCTGAGCGCGGAGAACACCACGGCCGCGGCGACCCAGCCCCACTCCGCCTCGCCGACGATGGTGCCGAAGTCGACGTGGGTGAGCTGCGAGAGCAGGAAGTACGCGCCGAAGGCACCGGCGATGAAGCTGATCAGCGTGCGCGGCCTGATCCGCTCCAGCTGCGCCGGCTCGACGGGTGCCGTCGGCCGGATGAGCAGCACCTGGTGGCGGATCTGGGTGAGCAGGTCCTCCTCACGGGCCTGTTCCAGGGCCTCGTCTATGGCCTGCTTCTCGGCCTGCTTCTCCGCGCGCAGCGACTTGCGCGCCGCCGCCGTGTCCGCGGCCTGCTCCCGCGGCGCCTCCTCACCCGAGGCCGCCTTGGCCTTCCGGGACGCCTCAAGGACCGCGTCGCGCTCACGCTGGGCACGCTCACGGGCCCGCTTGCGCAGCGTCGCACGCGTGGAGCGCGTCAGGGCGATCGGCTGGAGCAGCGGCAGACAGTCGGCCACGTCGTCCGGCCCGAGCACCTCGACCGCGCAGGCGACCGCGCGCTCCGCGCCGACGCGCAGCCCGAAGGCGGTGAGCAGCTGCGCGATGTCCATCCGCAGCACGAGGTCACCGGCCGCGATCTCGCCGCCGCGCAGATCCGTCAGGATCACCCTGCCGGAACGATCCACCAGGATGGCGTCCCCGGCGAGCCTGCGGTGCGCGATCCGCCGCGACTGGAGCGCCCGCACCTGCCGCCAGGTCTCGCGCATCAGCTCGTCGGTGAGGGCCGCGTCGGGCAGCGAGTCCAGGGTCCGCCCGCCGGTGTGCTCGTAGACGAGGATCACCGCGTCCGGGCCCAGCTCGGAGGTGGCGATCAGCTTCGGCGCGTTGGCGCCCGCCGCGATCGCCGCGTACGCGAGGAGGGCCTCCTGCTCCAGGGCCTGGCGCAGCGACTGGAGGCTGCGCCGGGTGGTGATGCTGCGCAGCGTGAGGCGGCGCCAGACCCGGTAGAAGAAGCCCTGCGCCTGCTGCTCGCGGTCGATGACCGTGACGTCGAGGGGTGGCCCGTCCTCCAGGGTGACGAAGTAGCGCCGGCCGCGGTCGCCGTGGTCGGCGCTGTCCCCGGCGTCCTCGCGGGCGGCGCTCACCGGGCGGAAGCCGACGTGCCGCAGACCCGCGAGGAGCGTCTGCCCGGTGGGCTGCACGTTCGGCGAGCCGACCGCGTACAGCGTGCCGTACGCCACGGTCCAGCCGATCAGGACCGTCAGGATGATCGAGAACGGTGTCGTGTTGCCCGACACGAGCATCGTGAAGGCTTCGAGCAGCAGCACCACCAGCAGGACGACGCGCCAGCGCGGGCGGCGTGCCATGCCCACGGCCGTCATGTACGCGATGACCGGGGCGAGATAGCCGTGCACCGGGTCGGTCAGCGAACTCACGTCGCCGGGCGAGGGCTGCGTCAGGGCGTCCTGGATGGACTCGGGGGCGCCCCTGGCGACCCACAGGTCGGTGGCCAGGGTCACGCCGTGCGCGAGGACGGCCGCGAGGACGCCGTCGGCGATGCGCAGGCCGTCCCGTTTGATCAGGCGCTCGATCGCGAACGCCACGGGCACCAGCAGGACGCCGATGCTTGCCGTCAGGCCCGCCAGTTTCATCAACAGGTCCGGCGGCTCGCCGGTGCCCGCGTTGATGTCCTGCTCAAGGCCGGACGTCGTGCCGTGCGCGAACGCGGAGAACGCGAGCAGCACGGCGATCGCCAGCATGCCGATGAGCAGCCGCATCAGGTCGGAGGGGCGGTGCACGCGCGCGGGGAGCAGCGGTTCGTCGCCCTCCACGCGGTCGGCGTACGCGTCGTCGGCGCAGTCGGCGTCGAAGCCGGGCACCTCCGCCGGGGCGGCGGTGTCCGCGGGGGGCTGTTCTGCGGGGCGAGGCTCCGTGGAGCGCTCCGTGTGCGGCTCAGCGGGGCGTGGCTCCGCGGGGGGCTGCTCTGCGGGGTGCGGCTCCGTGGGGGGCTGCTCCGTGGCGCGCGGCTCGGCGGTGCCGGACGGCTGCTCGGCGCGCGACGGGGCCGGCGATTCGCGGCCTTCGTGCGTCTCGCCGACGGGCTCACCGCTACCGGGGCGTGACCTGTCCGCGGAGGTGCCAGCCGTCTTGTCGGAATGCACGCTCTGCTGCTCCGTCGCCTCTTCTTGATCTCGTATCACCAGTCACCGCCCGGACGATGGTGGCATGCCCCGTCCGCGACGGGGGGCATCAGGGGGCGATCCGGGGGCGCGAAACGGTCACGATTTGCCACATCGGACCTAGTCGTACACCCTCCCGTACGCTCCGTGGCCACCCCGTCACCGTGTCGGTGCCATGGGGCAGGATGGTCCGGATGAGCGAGGAGAGCGGAGTGCCACCGGAACTCCCGGAGTATGCGGAGCGGGTCCTGGAAGTGGCGGAAATGATTCCCCCGGGCCGTGTCATGACGTACGGAGACGTCGCCGAGTGGCTGGAGGAGGGCGGCCCCCGTCAGGTCGGCCGGGCGATGGCCCTCTACGGAGGCGCGGTGCCGTGGTGGCGTGTGGTCCGCTCCGACGGCGTCCTGCTGCCGGGCCACGAACTGCGCGCCCTGGAGGCCTACCGTGCGGAGGGCACGCCGTTGCGTGAGGCGGGCCGGGCCACACAGGGGCACGTGCCGCGCCTCGACATGCGCCGGGCGCGCTGGGACGGCGCCGGGCCGCCCGCGGACGGCCCCGCCGGACGGCCACGGGCTCCGGAAGGTCACAACTGACAGCTTCCGGCATCCGGGCGCGCGGCGGTGGGCCGCTGGTGGCCCGTACGGGGGAAGCCGCACGTCCCACACGGCCGCTGGCGTAGCGTCGACAGCACGCATGCACCCTCACCCCGTGGCTGTCCCGCAGCCACACCTCGACCAGCACACCCACCAGGACCGGCGACCCACGTGAGCTCCCTTTCATCCGCACGGCACGCGCGGCACCCGTCGTACCAGCAGGTACGACAGGGGGCCGCGGGCGCCTATCGACTGGTGCGTACCCCACCGGTCCTCGCGGACCCCCCTGAGCTGGACGCACGACAGCGCGCCGTGGTTGACCACGACGGCGGCCCGCTGCTCGTTCTCGCAGGTCCGGGCACCGGCAAGACCACGACCCTGGTCGAGTCGGTCGCCGCGCGCGTGGCCAAGGGCACCGACCCCGAGCGTGTCCTCGTGCTCACCTTCAGCCGCAAGGCCGCCGTGGACCTGCGCGACCGGATGGCCCACCGGATCGGCGCCGCCGACGCCCCGCAGGCCACCACGTTCCACTCCTTCTGCTACGCCCTGGTCCGCGCCCACCAGGACGCCGACCTGTTCGTCGAGCCGCTGCGGCTGCTCTCCGGACCCGAGCAGGACGTCGCCGTCCGCGAACTGCTCGCCGGGCAGCTCGGCCTCGGCGAGGAAGGCCTCGCCCGGGTCCGCTGGCCCGACGAGCTGCGCGCCTGCCTGACCACGCGCGGCTTCGCCGACGAGGTGCGCGCCGTCCTCGCCCGCAGCCGCGAGCTGGGCCTCGGCCCCGCCGCCCTCGACGCCTTCGCGCGCCGCAGCGGCCGCCCCGACTGGCGCGCCGCCGCCGCGTTCCTCGCCGAGTACCTCGACGTCCTCGACCTCCAAGGAGTCCTCGACTACGCCGAACTGGTGCACCGCGCGGTCCTGCTCGCCCACCGCCCCGAGGTGGCACGCGCCCTCGCCGCGCAGTACGACGCCGTGTACGTGGACGAGTACCAGGACACCGACCCCTCCCAGGTCCGCCTGCTGCACGCGCTCGCGGGCGGCGGCCGCGACCTCGTCGCCTTCGGAGACCCGGACCAGTCGATCTACGCCTTCCGGGGCGCCGACGTGAACGGCATCCTCCAGTTCCCGGCCGACTTCCCGCGCGCGGACGGCACCCCGGCGCCCGTCGAGGTCCTGACGACGTCCCGCCGCTCGGGCGCGGGACTCCTCGCCGCCACCCGCCTCCTCACCCGGCGCATGCCACTGACCCGGCTGCCCGCCGAGAAGGTCCGCGCCCACCGCGAACTCGCCGCCGTCAGGGACGGCGGGCGCGTGGACGTCCTCACCTTCCCCACAGCCGGTACGGAGATCGACAACATCGCGGACGTCCTGCGCCGCGCGCACCTCGAGGACGGCGTCCCCTGGAGCGAGATGGCCGTCCTCGTCCGCGCGGGCGCCCGCACCCTGCCCTCCTTCCGCCGCGCCCTCACCGCCGCAGGCGTCCCCCTGGACATAGACGGCGACGACATCCCCCTGCGCCACGAACCGGCCGTGACGGCCCTCCTGACGGCCTTGCGGGCGGTGGCGACGGCGGAGGACCAGGCGCGCCGGGGCGAGGCGACGGCGGAGGACCAGGCGCGCCAGGGGCTTCCTGAAGAGGCCGCCGACGACGGCCAGGCACGCCCAGGAGAAGCCGCCGACGGTCAGGGCGGCCCCCAGGTGACCCCGGCCTGGCTCGACACCGAGACCGCGCTCGCCCTGCTCACCTCCCCGCTCGCGGGCATGGACGCAGCCGACCTGCGCCGCCTCGGCCGCGCCCTGCGCGAGGAGGAGCGCGCCGCGGGCAACCACCTGCCGCCGCCCTCCGACGAACTGCTCGCCCGCGCCCTCGCCGAGCCGGAGCGGCTCGTCGCGCACGACCCCTCGTACGCCAAGGGCGCCCAGCGCCTCGGCCGGCTCATCGCCCGGGCACGCGCGTGCCTCGCGGGCGGCGGCACCGCCGAGCAGGCGCTGTGGGAGCTGTGGAACGGCACCCCCTGGCCGCGCCGCCTGGAGCGCACCGCACGGCG
Source organism: Streptomyces sp. NPDC045778 (assembly GCF_056431945.1). Lineage (NCBI taxonomy): Bacteria > Bacillati > Actinomycetota > Actinomycetes > Kitasatosporales > Streptomycetaceae > Streptomyces > Streptomyces sp. NPDC045778. Next base: position 554,422 of record NZ_JBWKJZ010000001.1, on the reverse strand, counting down.
CGGCGGCGCCGCGGGCCGCAACGCCGACCGCGACCTCGACGCGGTGTGCGCCCTGTTCGCCACCGCGGCCCGCGCCGAGGAGCGCACCGGCGGCCGCGGCGCCCTGAACTTCCTGGAGGAGATCGAGGCCCAGGACATCGCCGCCGACACGCTCACCCGCCGCGCCGTGCGCCCCGACGCCGTACGCCTCATGACGGCACACCGCTCCAAGGGCCTGCAATGGCGCCTCGTCGTCGTCGCGGGCGTCCAGGAGGGCCTCTGGCCCGACCTGCGCCGCCGCGGCTCCCTCCTGGAGGCCGACCGCATCGGACGCGACGGCATCGCCGAACCCCTCACCCCCGGAGCACTGCTCTCCGAAGAGCGCCGACTGTTCTACGTCGCCGCCACGCGCGCGCGGGAACGCCTGGTCGTCACCGCCGTCAAGGCGCCCGCCGACGACGGCGACCAGCCCTCCCGCTTCCTCACCGAACTCGGCGTCGAGCCCAGGGACGTCACGGGCCGCCCGCGCCGCCCCCTGTCCGTCTCCGCGCTCGTCGCGGAGCTGCGCGCCACGACCGTCGACCCGCACGCGTCGGAGGCCCTGCGCGAGGCCGCGGCCCGGCGCCTGGCCCGCCTCGCCGGGCTCGCCGACACCGACGGGCGCCCCCTCGTGCCGTCCGCGCACCCCTCCCGCTGGTGGGGCATGCACGAGCCCACCGCGAGCACGGTGCCCCTCCGGGACCGCGACAAGCCGGTCGCCCTCTCCGGCAGCGCCCTGGAGCAGCTCGCCCACACCTGCGCCCTCCAGTGGTTCCTGGGCCGCGAGGTGAAGGCGGACGCGCCCGCGACCGTCGCCCAGGGCTTCGGCAACGTCGTCCACGTCCTGGCCGACGAGGTCGCCTCCGGACACACCCCCGCCGACCTCGACGTCCTCATGGAACGCCTCGAATCGGTGTGGGACGCCCTCGCCTTCGACGCCCCCTGGAAGTCCGACCAGGAGAAAGAGCACGCGCGCGCGGCGCTCGAACGGTTCCTCCAGTGGCACGTCAGCGGCGCCCACACGGGCCGCACCCCCGTCGCCAGCGAGCACGGCTTCGACGTGACCCTGCAAGCGGGCTCCTACGAAGTACGCGTACGCGGCTCCATGGACCGCGTCGAACGCGACGGCGAAGGCCGTGCCTACGTAGTCGACTTCAAGACCGGCAAACAGGCCCCCAGCGCCGCCGACGTCGCCCGCCACCCCCAGCTGGCCGTCTACCAGCTCGCGATCCGCGAAGGTGCCGCCGACGACGCCTTCGGCGGCACACGGCCCGAGCCCGGCGGCGCGGAACTGGTGCACCTGCGCCAGGGCGCCGCCAAGAAGGACGGCGGGGACGCCCTCCCGAAGGTCCAGACGCAGCAGCCCCTGTCCGGCGACGGCGACGGCGGCGACGGCGGCGACTGGGTAGGCGACCTCCTGGCCACCGCCGCGGGCAAGGTCCTCGACGAACGCTTCACGCCCGCAACGGGCCAGCACTGCACCCACTGCGCCTTCCGCACCTCTTGCAGCGCCCTCCCGGAGGGCCGCCAGGTCGTGGAGTGACGGCAGCCGCCGCCCCTCTGGTGATGGCGTGCGTCCTGCCCGTGGTGGCCAACGTCACCTTCCGCCACCCGCGCTCATAGCACTCGCACAGGCCATCTAAGGTCTCCGTAAAGCTGAACCGTGTACACGGCGGGCGCCTACCGCACCCCCCGAACGTGCACCGTCCTGAGGAGAGTCACCATGGCAGCCAACCGGAAGCTCCTGGCAGCGGCAGCCGCCTGCGCCGCCGTCGTCATCGGCGTCACGGGCTGCAGCAGCGACGACGGCGACAAGGACCCCTTCGAGGGGATGAGCGCCGACAAGATCGCCAAGAAGGCCGTGGACGCCTCGAAGGGAGCGGGCTCCTTCAAGGTCTCCGGCCAGGGCGAGGAGGCCGGCAAGAAGATCCAGGTCGAGTTCGCCGTCGCCAAGTCCGGCGACTGCCGGGGCAAGACCGGCTCCACGGCCAACGGCTTCGGCGAGATCCTCGTCGTCGACAAGACCTCGTACTTCAAGGGCGACGAGCAGTTCTGGAAGAACAGCGGCAGCTCCGCGATGGGCGACAAGCTCAAGGGCCGCTGGATGAAGACCCCGGGCACCCAGGACAGCAAGGCCTGCGACAAGGACGAGATGTTCAACTCCGCCAAGCTCAAGGGGCTCAAGCGGGAGAAGGACGCCGAGGTCGACGGCGAGAAGGCAGCCGTCCTCACCAAGAAGACCGGCAAGAAGCAGCTGACGTACTACGTCGCACTGGACGGCGAGCCCTACTTCCTGCGCATCGAGGAGAAGGGCTCCGCTCCCACCAAGATGGACTACAGCGACTACGGCAAGCCCGTCGACGTGAAGGCCCCGCCGGCCGACCAGGTCGTCGAGGACAAGGACCTCAAGGACCTCATCGGCGGCTGACGCCGAGGAGGCCCCGGCGGCGGCCGCCGACAGCCCCAGCTGTCAGTGGCCGCCGCTAGCCTTTCTCACGTGCCTTCCCGCCTCACCCACCCCGACCAGCTCAAAGAGCTCCTCGGCATCCCGTTCACCCCGGAGCAGACGGCCTGCATCACCGCGCCGCCCGCCCCGCAGGTGATCGTGGCCGGAGCCGGGTCGGGCAAGACGACGGTGATGGCCGCGCGCGTGGTGTGGCTCGTCGGCACCGGCCAGGTCGCCCCGGAGCAGGTCCTCGGCCTGACGTTCACCAACAAGGCGGCGGGCGAGCTGGCCGACCGCGTCCGCCAGGCCCTCGTCAAAGCAGGCGTCACCGACCCCGACCCGGCCGACCCCGACGACACCCCGGGCGAGCCGGTCATCTCCACGTACCACGCCTTCGCCGGGCGCCTCCTGACCGACCACGGCCTGCGCATCGGCCTGGAGCCCACCTCCCGGCTCCTCGCCGACGCCACCCGCTTCCAGCTCGCCGCGCGCGTCCTGCGCGAAGCCCCCGGCCCGTACCCGGCCCTCACCCGCTCCTTCCCCGACCTCGTCAGCGACCTCCTGGCCCTCGACAGCGAGCTGTCCGAGCACCTCGTCGACCCCAGCAGGCTCCGCGCGTACGACACCGACCTCCTGGCCACCCTGGCAGGCGCCAAGCTCACCAACGCCGACCTCCGCAAGGTCCCCGAAGCGGCGGCCGCCCGCACCGCGCTCACCGGCCTCGTCGAGCGCTACCGCGACGCCAAGCGCGCCCGCGACCTCCTCGACTTCGGCGACCAGATCGCCCACTCCGCCACCCTCGCCCGCACCCGCGCGGACGTCGGCGCGATCCTGCGCGAGGAGTTCCACGTCGTCCTCCTCGACGAGTACCAGGACACGTCCGTCGCCCAGCGCATCCTCCTCGCGGGCCTCTTCGGCGGCGGCACAGGACACCCCGTCACCGCCGTCGGCGACCCCTGCCAGGCGATCTACGGCTGGCGCGGCGCCTCCGTCGCCAACCTCGACGACTTCCCGCACCACTTCGCCCACGCCGACGGCCGCCCCGCCACCCGCCACGCCCTCAGCGAGAACCGCCGCAGCGGCGGCCGCCTCCTCGACCTCGCCAACGGCCTGGCCGCCCCCCTGCGCGCCCGCCACGCCGGCGTGGAAGCCCTGCGGCCCGCCCCCGGCGCCGAGCACGACGGCACCGTCCGCTGCGCGCTCCTGCCCACCCACGCCGAAGAGATCGACTGGATCGCCGACTCCCTCGCCCACCTCGTCCGCACCGGCACACCCCCCGGCGAGATCGCCGTCCTGTGCCGCACCGCCACCGACTTCGCCGCCATCCAGGGCGCCCTCGTCGCCCGCGACGTACCCGTCGAGGTCGTCGGCCTCTCCGGACTCCTGCACCTCCCCGAAGTCGCCGACCTCGTCGCCGTCTGCGAAGTCCTCCAGGACCCCGGCGCCAACGCCTCCCTGGTACGCCTCCTCACCGGCCCCCGCTGGCGCATCGGCCCCCGCGACCTCGCCCTCCTCGGCCGCCGCGCCCGCCTCCTCGTCCGCCACGGCCACCCCGCCGACGACAGCGAGGACCCCGATCGGCGCCTCGCCGCGGCCGTCGAAGGCGTCGACCCCTCCGAAGTGATATCGCTCGCCGACGCCCTCGACACCTTCCTGGAGTCGCCGATCGACACCTCCGAAGACGACGGCCTGCCCTTCTCCCCGGAAGCCCGCGTCCGGTTCGCCCACCTCGCCGCCGAACTACGCGACCTGCGCCGCTCCCTCGCCGACCCCCTCATGGACGTCCTGCACCGCGTCCTCGCCGTCACCGGCCTCGACGTCGAGCTGTCCGCGTCCCCGCACGCCCTGGCCGCCCGCCGCCGCGAAACCCTGTCCAACTTCCTCGACGTCGCCGCGTCCTTCGCCGCCCACGACCCCGCGGCCTCCCTGCTCGCCTTCCTCGCGTTCCTGCGCACCGCCGCGCAGTACGAGAAGGGCCTCGACAACGCCCTGCCCGGCGGCGAGAACACCGTCAAGGTGCTCACCGCCCACAAGTCCAAGGGCCTGGAGTGGGACGTCGTCGCCGTCCCCGGCCTCGTCACCGGCACCTTCCCGAGCGCCCAGGGCCGCGAGAAGTGGACCGCACAGGCCAAGGTCGTCCCGCACGCCCTGCGCGGCGACGCCGACACCCTGCCCGACGTCGACACCTGGGACGCCAAGGGCCTCAAGGCCTTCCACACCGCCATGAAGGAGCACCAGCACACCGAAGAGCTACGCCTCGGCTACGTCACCTTCACACGGCCCCGCAGCCTCCTCCTCGGCTCCGGCCACTGGTGGGGCCCCACCCAGAAGAAGCCGCGCGGCCCCTCCGACTTCCTGACAGCGCTGTACGACCACTGCGCCGCCGGCCACGGCGAGATCGAAGCCTGGGCCGACGAGCCGCAGGACGGCGAGGACAACCCCGCCCTGCGCGACGCCACCGCCGACCACGCCTGGCCACTCCCGCTCGACCCCACCTCCCTGGCCCGCCGCCGCGCCGCCGCCGACACCGTCCAGGCCCACCTGGACCGCCTCAGGACCGGCGGCGCCCGCCACCACGACGAGCCCCACCCGGCAGCCGACCCGGAATGGCCGCCGCCCCCGGAGGAGGACGAACTCCACGAGGAGGCCAGCGGGCTCTACGAGGACCCCCAGCACGGCGAGCCCTACGTTGGAGACGGCCCCGGAGAGACCCCGTACGAGAACAGCGGCCCCCCGCCCCACGACGAGGACCCCTCCGACTGGGACACCTGGAGCAGCGACCGCCCCGAGCCCCCAGCGATCCCGCACGCACGCGTACCCCACCCCGCGGGCCCCGAGCAGAGCCTCACCCCGGAGGAACAGCGCACCCTCGCCTCCTGGGACCGCGACCTGGACGCCCTCACCGACGAACTCCTGCGGGCCCGCGAAGGCGTACGCGACGTCCCCCTGCCCGCCACGCTCACCGCCTCCCAGCTGCTGCGCCTGGCCACCGACCCGGACGGCCTCGCCCAGGAGCTGGCACGGCCCATGCCCCGGCCACCCCAGCCCGCGGCCCGGCGAGGCACCCGCTTCCACGCCTGGGTGGAAGCCCGCTTCGAAGAGCTGCGCCTGCCCATGCTCGGCCCGGACGAACTGCCCGGCGGCGCCCCCGAAGAAGCCGACATCGCCGACGAACGCGACCTGGAAGCACTCAAGGAAGCCTTCGAACGCACCGAGTACGCCCACCGCACGCCCTACCGCGCCGAGGTCCCCGTCCAGCTCACCCTCGCCGGCCGCCTCATCCGCGGCCGCATGGACGCCGTCTACAAGCAGGGCGACGGCCCCGAGGCCACGTACGAGATCGTCGACTGGAAGACCAGCCGCACCCAGGACGCCGACCCCCTCCAGCTCGCCGTCTACCGCCTGGCCTGGGCCGAGCAGCACGGCATCCCCCCGGAATCCGTGACAGCCACCTTCCTGTACGTCCGCAGCGGCGACGTCGTACGCCCCCGCCACCTGCCCGGCCGCGCCGAACTGGAACGGCTGCTGCTCGGCGAGGACGACCCCGCCACCCAGGCCGAGGACAAGCGCGAAAGCGGAGACAACGGCAGCGAGAACCGATGACAACAACCCGCGCGACGGCCACGGCAGCGGCGGCCCAAGGGCCGACCGGCCACCGGACAGGACCGCTCCCGCGGGCCGATAGGCTCGTGACCATGAGTAAGTCCGCCGACCAAGCTGACAGTGTCGTCAGCGCCGTACGCGAGTACGTCGACGACCACCGCGCCGCCTTCCTCGACGACCTCGCCGACTGGCTGCGCATCCCGTCCGTGTCGGCGCAGCCCGAGCACGCCGACGACGTGCGCCGCAGCGCCGACTGGCTCGCCGCCCGGCTGAAGGACACCGGCTTCCCCACCGCCGAGGTGTGGGAGACAGCGGGCGCCCCGGCCGTCTTCGCCGAATGGCCGTCCGACGACCCGCAGGCACCCACCGTCCTCGTCTACGGCCACCACGACGTACAGCCCGCCGCCCGCGAGGACGGCTGGGACACCGACCCCTTCGAGCCCGTCATCCGCGAAAACCGCCTCTACGCGCGCGGTGCCGCCGACGACAAGGGCCAGGTCTTCTTCCACACCCTCGGCGTGCGCGCCCACCTCGCCGTCACCGGCCGCACCACCCCCGCCGTGAACCTCAAGCTGATCGTCGAAGGCGAGGAGGAGTCCGGCTCCGCGCACTTCCGCGACCTCGTCGAGCGCCACCGCGACCGCCTGACCGCCGACGCCGTCATCGTCTCCGACACCGGCATGTGGTCCAAGGACACCCCCACCGTCTGCACCGGCATGCGCGGCCTCGCCGACTGCGAGATCGAGCTGTACGGCCCCGACCAGGACATCCACTCCGGCTCCTTCGGCGGCGCCGTCCCCAACCCGGCCACCGCCGCCGCCCGCCTCGTCGCCGCACTCCACGACGAGCACGCGCGCGTAGCCGTACCGGGCTTCTACGACGGCATCGTCGAACTCACCGACCGCGAACGCGAACTCTTCGCCGAGCTGCCCTTCGACGAAGCCGAATGGCTGCGCACCGCCAAATCCCACGCCACCCACGGCGAAGCCGGCCACACCACCCTCGAACGCATCTGGGCCCGCCCCACCGCCGAGGTCAACGGCATCGGAGGCGGCTACCAAGGCGCCGGCGGCAAGACGATCATCCCGTCCAGCGCCCTACTGAAGCTCTCCTTCCGCCTCGTCGCGGGCCAGGACCCCGACCACGTGGAAGAAGCCGTCCGCGCGTGGGTGGCCGACCAGCTCCCCGCCGGCATCAGGCACACCCTCACCTTCGGCGCCGCCACCCGCCCCTGCCTCACCCCGCTCGACCACCCCGCCCTGCAATCCGTGGCCCGCGCCATGAGCCGCGCCTTCGAGCAGAAGATCCGCTTCACCCGCGAAGGCGGCTCAGGACCGGCAGCCGACCTCCAGGACGTCCTCGGGGCACCCGTGCTCTTCCTCGGCATCTCCATCCCCTCCGACGGCTGGCACGCGCCGAACGAGAAGGTCGAACTCGACCTCCTCCTCAAAGGCGTCGAGACCACCGCCTACCTCTGGGGCGACCTCGCGGAGCACTGGCGCGATGCACCCTGAGCACACCGAAGACACCTGCTCGCTGAACCACCCATTCCACCGGGGGAGTTGGAAGCACCAGTGACCACCTGGACCGACCGCGCCGCAGACCGCCCCGTCTCGCTCACCGCGCCGAGCGGCATCGACCGCGCGGCCCACCACCGCCTCGACGAGCCCTGGCTCGCCGCCGCGTGGAGCCACCCCACGACCCGCGTCTTCGTGGTCTCCGGCGGCCAGGTCCTCATCGACGAGACACCCGACGGCCGCACCGAACTGGTGATGACCCCCACCTTCGAAGCGCCCCTCACCGAAGCCCACCGCTACTTCCTGGGCACCGACGACGACGGCGTGAGCTACTTCGCCCTCCAGAAGGACACCCTGCCCGGCCGCATGGACGCCTCCGCACGCGCCGCCGGACTCCGCGAGGCAGGCCTGCTCCTCTCCCCCCGCGACGCGGGCCTGATGGTGCACGCCGTCGCCCTGGAGAACTGGCAGCGCATGCACCGCTTCTGCTCACGCTGCGGCGAACGCACCGTCATCGCGGCCGCCGGCCACATCCGCCGCTGCCAGGCCTGCGGCGCCGAGCACTACCCGCGCACCGACCCGGCCGTGATCATGCTCGTCACCGACGACAAGGACCGCGCCCTCCTCGGCCGCCAGGTCCACTGGCCCGAAGGCCGCTTCTCCACCCTCGCCGGCTTCGTCGAACCCGGCGAATCCATCGAACAGTCCGTACGCCGCGAAGTCTGGGAAGAAGCCGGCGTCACCGTCGGCGACGTCGAATACGTCACCAGCCAGCCCTGGCCGTTCCCGTCCAGCCTCATGCTCGGCTTCATGGCCAAGGCCACCTCGTCGGAGATCAACGTCGACGGCGAGGAGATCCACGAAGCCCGCTGGTTCTCCCGGGACGACCTGCGGGCCGCGTTCGAGTCCGGAGAGGTCCTGCCTCCCTACGGCATCTCGATCGCGGCCCGCCTGATCGAACTCTGGTACGGCGAGCCCCTGCCACGCCCCGGCGCCGCAGCCTGACCCGCCCCCCGGGGCCTAGGCGAGCTTCTGCTTCACCTGCGCCAACGAGGGGTTCGTCAGCGTCGAACCGTCCGGGAAGAGAACGGTGGGAACGGTTCTTACTTTTCCCACCGTCTCTCAGGCGGCCAGACTCACTCGGTCCCCCCAGAGGAGAGGGACGGTGGCCACCTCCCCAGTACGGAGGTCGGTCACTTCCACGCTGCGGGTCACGCCTACGGAGATCAACTGAGTGCCCTCCGGCGGCGTGCCGGTAAAGCCGATCTCCATCACGAACGCCTGCGAGGGGAAGTTCTGGCCGTACTCGAACCTGACACCGTCAGGGCCAGCGATGACCTTCACACCCCATGAGATCAGCTTCTCCCGCCGCTCCTCACGACTCGCGCTGTCCCACCATTCCCCGTAGGTCCGACCGGTTGGGCGCCACTCACTGACGGGAGCTGTCTCCGGAGCGCTGGTCAGTGCCTCACGGTCGGCAGCGGCCTTCGCGACATGTCGTCCGTACTCGACTGCTGACAACCGACCGGCCTTGAGCTCTGCGGTGAACTGCTCAATCTGAGCATCCACAAGCGCTACTTGAACGGCCCTGGAGTCGTCCTGAACGGCCCGACGCTCCATCACGGGACGATCGCCGATCTGGGCCTTGAGCGTGGCCTCTACAAGACCGTAGAGCGGTTCTGCGGGCATGGTGTGCCCCTCGCACCGGACGCGGCCCTTGCTCTTGTTGCCCTGGCACCGGATGCGGGCGGCTTGGTTTCCCTTGCCGCCCCGGACCCAGTAGAGCGGGTGCTCGTAGTCGGAGCCGTCACAGAAGAGCCACCCACGCACAGGAGAGACTTTGGCGGGCCCCTTGGTGTACTTGACCAGGGTCACGGCTTCCTGGAGTGCCAGCCACTCCGACTCGTTCAGCAGAGGTTCCGAGCGCATGACCGGTGACCCGTCGGCGTTCCTCACCACGGTCCCGCCGGAAGCGTGATCGCGAACCTGAGTGCTGGCCCTACTGGCCGCTCGAAGATCGTCAGCCGCGACGGCTCGGGCACGGTCGGCCCAAGCCGACGCGCACTGAGCACACCCCGGGGCAGGTGCACAGTCGAGCAGCCAAGCGCGGTAGCCGACGGGCAGCTCGATAGGGATGGGGTCCGGATAGGTCTGCGTCCTGGAAGGCATGCACCCCATGGTCTTGATCGGCTTCGGTCACCGCGACGTCCCTGCGGGCGTCGGTCAGGCGTCACTCGAAGGCGTCAAACCGGTGTCATTCCAGAGTCGCCGGATCTACCGTGGCCTCATGGCGACGATGACGACGCAGGTACCGAATGACACGCTGCGTGCCGTCCGTATCGGCATGTGTATGAGCCAGGACGAATTCGCTGCGGCTGTCCGCAAGGCCGGTGAACAACTGGGGGAGCCGAACGAGGCGAACAAGCGGCTCGTGCAGAGGTGGGAGTCAGGAGTGACACGCTCTTGTCGCCCGGTGTACGCACGGGCTCTGGAGAAGGCCACAGGACGGCCTGCCGAGGCTTTGGGGTTCGCGCTCCCGGTGCCATCCGCACGGGTTCGTGAGGATGGTTCTGGGGGTCATGACATGGAGCCGAGCCCCGAGGGCGTGACACAGGCCGAAGGCGCTCCGCAAGCGGAGCCTCAGGGGGCGAGCTACTCGGGTGTGTGGCTGTCCCGGTACGAGTTCTTCTCATCGAGCAGGGACGAGACCTTCGAAGGCAAGCACTACGTCCTCGTGCTGCACCGGGGGAACCGTCTGAGCGTGGAGTCCTTGCCGGGCGCCTCGTCCAACCCGGACTCTCCCCTTTCCCTGGACCTGACCGTTGATCGCAACGTGGTGACGGGATCGTGGGTGGAGCAGACCGCCACCGACGGTTACTACCAGGGTGCCCGCTATCACGGGGCGATTCAGATGCTGGTGGAGCCGACCGGTCGCAGGATGGCGGGGAAGTGGGTGGGGTTCGGGAAGGACTTCGACATCAACAGCGGCCCTTGGGAGCTTCGGCTCATGGACCGCTCGACCAGTAAGGCCACGATGGAGAGCTTCAGCCGTACGCCAGAGTGAAGCCGTCCATGCCCGACAGCATGACTCGGCCCCTGTCCGATCTTGCGGACAGGGGCCTTCTGCGTGGAGGGGGACTCAAGCTGCCATGGCCTGCTTGACCTGAGCCAACGACGGGTTCGTCATCACGGACTCAGTGCCAGCGTCGGAAACCACGAGGACCGTGGGAACCGTCTGGTTCCCCCCGTTCGCCTTCTCGACGAACGCGGCGGACTCCGGGTCCTGCTCGATGTTGACCTCGGTGTACGCGATGCCCTCGCGGTCCATCTGGCTCTTCAGCCTGCGGCAGTAGCCGCACCACGTGGTGCTGTACATCGTCACAGTGCCCGGCATGTCTCTCGCGCTCCTTCACGGCTCGGTGTGCGTCATCGCACTTCGGTGTGCGTCATCGCACTTCGGGGTGCGTCATCGCACTCAGTCGAACGTACGCGACCCCGCCCCCATTCCCACCCCCACACCCCTCCCACCACGCGCGTCCCGGTACCCCTGCGGTGCTTCCCGCACCTCCGCGACGCGCCTCGTGACCCGGCCCGGCATCCCCACGACACGTCCCGGCACCACCACGGGCGTCCCGGTACCTCCGCGGCGCTTCCCAGTACCTCCGCGAGGCGTCCCCGCACCTCCGTGACGCGACCCGGCGCCACCACGACACGTCCCCTCACCCCCCCCGCGACGCGGCCCAGCACACCCACGGGCGTCCCGGCAGCTCCGCGGTGCTTCCCGCACCTCCGCGACGCTTCCCAGTACCTCCGCGACGCGTTCCCGCACCCCCAAGACCTCTCCCCGGGGATTAATACGACTGCGGCTGCCTCCCTGTGGATAACCCCGCTCACGCGTCCCACGGGAACTGGCAGCATTGGAGGGTGACAGCAGCAACGCACTCCCCCCTCTTCCCGCGGGTCCCGGACTCGGCCGACGCGGTGCTCGACGGGCTCGACCCCGAGCAGCGCGAGGTCGCCACGGCCCTGCACGGGCCGGTCTGCGTACTCGCCGGCGCGGGCACGGGCAAGACCCGTGCCATCACCCACCGCATCGCCTACGGAGTGCGCGCGGGCATCCTCCAGCCCGCCAGCGTGCTCGCCGTCACCTTCACCAACCGCGCCGCCGGCGAGATGCGCGGCCGCCTCCGCCAGCTCGGCGCCCACGGCGTCCAGGCCCGCACCTTCCACTCCGCCGCCCTGCGCCAGCTCCAGTACTTCTGGCCCAAGGCCGTCGGCGGCCCCCTGCCCCGACTCGTGGAACGCAAGATCCAACTCGTCGCCGACGCCGCTGCCGCCTGCCGCATCCGCCTCGACCGCAACGAACTGCGGGACGCGACCGGCGAAATCGAATGGTCCAAGGTCACCCAGACCGTCCCCGCCGACTACGCCGCGGCGGCCGCCCGAGCAGGCCGCGAAACCCCCCGCGCCCCCGCCGAGATCTCCCAGCTCTACGCCGCCTACGAAGACCTCAAGCGAGACCGCTCCGTCATCGACTTCGAAGACGTCCTCCTCCTCGCCGTCGGCATCCTCCAGGACCGCCACGACATCGCCGAGCAGGTCCGCTCCCAGTACCAGCACTTCGTCGTCGACGAATACCAGGACGTGAGCCCCCTCCAGCAGCGCCTCCTCGAACTGTGGCTCGGCGAGCGCGACAGCCTCTGCGTCGTCGGCGACGCCAGCCAGACCATCTACTCCTTCACCGGCGCCACCCCCGACCACCTCCTCGACTTCCGCACCCGCCACCCCCGCGCCACCGTCGTCAAACTCGTCCGGGACTACCGCTCCACCCCCCAGGTCGTCCGCCTCGCCAACGGCCTGCTCGCCCAGGCCCGCGGCCGCGCCGCCGACCACCGCCTGGAACTCGTCTCCCAGCGCGAACCCGCCGCCGAACCGATCTACACCGAGTACCCGGACGAACCCGCCGAAGCCGAAGGCGCCGCCCGCCGCATCCGCGCCCTCATCGCCGACGGCACCCCCGCCAGCGAAATCGCGATCCTCTTCCGCACGAACTCCCAGTCGGAGATCTACGAACAGGCCCTCGCCGACGCCGGCATCCCCTACCAGCTCCGCGGCGCCGAGCGCTTCTTCGAACGCACCGAGGTCCGCGAGGCCGGCGCGGCCCTACGCGGCGCCGCCCGCTTCGGCGGCAACGACACCCTCCTCGACGACGTCGTCGACCTCCCCTCCCAGGTCCGGGCCGTCCTCTCCACCAAGGGCTGGACCACCGAGCCCCCCGCCGGATCCGGCGCCGTCCGCGACCGCTGGGAGTCCCTCGCCGCCCTCGTACGCCTAGCCGAGGACTTCGCCCGCGCCACCCCCTCCGCGACCCTCGCCGACCTCGTCGCCGAACTGGACGAGCGCGCCGCCGCCCAGCACGCCCCCACCGTCGAAGGCGTCACCCTCGCCTCCCTCCACGCCGCCAAGGGCCTGGAGTGGGACGCCGTCTTCCTGGTCGGCCTCGCCGAAGGCATGATGCCGATCACCTACGCCAAAACCGCCGAACAGGTCGAGGAGGAGCGCCGCCTCCTCTACGTAGGCGTCACCCGCGCACGCGCCCACCTCTCCCTGTCCTGGGCGGTCTCCCGCTCACCCGGCGGCCGCCCCAACCGCCGAGCCACCCGCTTCCTCGACGGACTGCGCCCCGGCTCGGGCGCGACCGCCGGAGCGCGCGCCGCGGGCGGCACAGGCGGCATCGAGCGCGGCACCGGCGGCACCGAGGCCAGCGGCCCCAGAGCCCGCCGCCGCACCAGCCGCACCCCGGCCCGCTGCCGCGTCTGCGGCCGCACCCTCACCGAAGCCGGTGAGATGAAACTCATGCGCTGCGAAGACTGCCCGTCGGACATGGACGAAGGACTCTACGAGCGCCTGTGGGAGTGGCGCGCGGGGCACGCGCGCCGCATCGGACAGCCGCCGTTCTGCGTCTTCACGGACAAAACCTTGATCGCCATCGCCGAGTCCGCGCCCGAGGAGGAGGGCGAGCTCGCCCGCATCCCCGGCGTCGGCCAGCGCAAGGTGCGCACCTACGGCGCCGACGTCCTCGCCATTTGCGCAGGTCAGGAGGTTGCCGACGGTGGCGAGGCGAACTGATTCAAACTCGTCGAAAAAATAGTTTGCGTAGGCGCCAGCAAGCCCCATAGGTTCTTAACACGGAAACGGCGGGCTTCTCCGGAGCCCCGGTTCCGTGCTGTACTTGTCAGTCCGAAGGATCGGTCCCGGCCGATCCCCTAGACGCCGAGAGGAGGCGATTCCAGTGATCAGCACCAACGCCAGCTTCATCAGCACCGTCAAAATGACCGATCGCTCGGTCGTCGCCTCCTGCCTGCTCGGCTTCTCGAACCAGGGCACCGGTCTGTCCGTCGGCAACGCCGCCGTTCGCCCGACTGCCTCCCTGCCTGCCACGGGTCTCCAGATCCGCGAGGGCAATGAGCGACCGACCCAGGCACCGGAAGCAGCAGTAGCGATCGCACAGGCGCAGGCCTATGCCTTCGCGGCAGCCGGTGCCGGATTCCGGAAGCAGACGACGCAGCACCACACGATGTGGGCCTTCCGTGGGCTCGAACCCTGGAGTGATCCAGTCTGATCTCGATCAGACCGGCGCCTTCAGGGCCGCGGAACCCCACCCGGGATCCGCGGCCCTTCTGTTTTCCCCAAAACAGGGAGACAGAGCGAAGGGGCCACCGCAAGACCCGGTACCAGCCGCCAACCGGCCGACCCAGGCCGGAACGACAGACGAGGAAGAACACCACCGTGCAACTCGAAGCGCACGCCCCGTCCGTACCGCCTTCAGACACGCTCCCCCCGCCCGCACCCACGGAGGACCCGACCTTGACTCCCCTCACCGCGCTCACCGCGCTCGACGACGCCATCGAGAACCTCGGCGTGCCCGTCCCCTGCCGTGCCTACGACCCGGAGGTCTTCTTCGCGGAGTCCCCGGCCGACGTCGAGTACGCCAAGTCGCTCTGCCGCACCTGCCCGCTGATGGAGGCCTGCCTCGCCGGCGCCAAGGAGCGGCGTGAGCCGTGGGGTGTCTGGGGCGGTGAGCTGTTCGTCCAGGGCGTCGTCGTAGCCCGCAAGCGCCCGCGTGGCCGTCCGCGGAAGAACCCGGTAGTGGCATGAGTACCGCCGGAACGATCGACCGCCCCCTGACGCACGACCCGAAGAAGCAGGCCCCGATGAAGGCACCCGCGAGTGAGCCCACCGGCTCCGCGACCTCAGACTTCACCACCACCGGCGCGACCGGCTCGCGCCAGAACAGGACCCGAGAGATGCAACTCATCCCAGAAGCCATGGCCCGTGCGCATATGCACGAGCGACTGCGTGAGGCCGAGCAGCAACGCCCGGCCGCCCGCCTGATCGCGGCCCGCCGCATGCAGCGCCGCGCCGAGCGCGCCTCGCTGCGCGCCCGCCGCGCGCTCGCCATGGCGGTCATGCAGTAAAAGCGGTGCCACGCTGCCACCCGGCAGCGGAAGCTCCCACCGAGCTTCCCGGCAAACCTCGCGGGGGGCGGTCCGAACGGACCGGCCCCCGCGGTGCGTTGTGCCCGCCGAACACCCGGCGACGGCGATAAGGTCGCCGAGTGGACCAGCAGCCTTCTCAGCCTGCGGACACCGAGAATTTCGTGTGCTCCCGCTGCGGCACGGTCGCCAACGGCCGGCCCCCCACCTGGACCTGCTCCGTGGAGAACGGCATCCGCCACTACTTCTGCGACGCCTGTGCGCGGGACAACATTCGGGCTATCGAGGGGAGACTCGACTCGGCCTGGTGGTGATCGACGCTCCGGGGGGGGCTCCCCCTCCCCCCCCCGCCCCCTCCCCACCCCCAGCCCTCCCCGCGTCAGGTCATGCCTCAGCCGCCGCTTCGTCCAGCTCTCGGCCGTCGCCCGGCTCCTGCTCCTCGCCCTGTTCCACCGGCTCGTCCGGAAGGAAGCCGGGGACCCACTCCTCCAGCTCGTCCCGCATCCGCACGGTCGCGCCCAGCTGGCACAGGACGCCGATGGTGCTGAGCGTCACGCGGTGTATGAGCAGGTACGACGGGGGCAGATTGAGTCGTTTGCCCAACTGGTAGGCGGGGGAGCGGGGATCGGCCACGCGTGTCGCCTGGCTGCGCATCCAGCCGCGCGTGAATGTGAACTCGTCCGCCAGGGCGGGCTCGATGATCGGCAGCAGATAGTCGAGGACCGCTTCCGGCTCCAGGTCGACGGAGTCCTTGATGAAGCCTTCTTCGCACAGCATCTCGTAGACCGCGTCGGCCTGGCCCTCGACCGTCATCCGCAAGGAGCGCCCGATCGTCGGGGGCAGTCCGCCGGGCAGCCGGTCCACCGTGCCGAAGTCCAGGACGCCGAGCCGCCATTCACCCTTCTCTCCCGGGAGCAGGCGGAAGTTACCGGGGTGCGGGTCGGCGTGCAGCAGGCCCGTGCGGGCCGGGCCGGAGAACAGGAAGCGGGCGAGGAGCTGGCCCGCGCGGTCGCGCTCCTCCTGCGAGCCGTCGGTGATCACGTCGGCCAGCGGTACCCCGTCGATCCACTCCGTCACCAGGACCTGCTCGCACTGGTGCACCACGTCGGGGACGATCACGTCCGGGTCGTCCGCGAACTCCTCGGCGTGGGCGCGCTGGGCCTGTGCCTCCAGGTCGTAGTCCAGCTCCTCGGAGACGCGGTCGCGCAGCTCCGCGATGAGGGGCTTGATGTCCATCCCCGGGATGAGCGGGCCAAGGACGCGGGCGAAGCGGCCCAGTTGGTTCAGGTCCGAGAGCAGTGCCTCGCCGGCGCCCGGGTACTGCACCTTCACCGCGACATCGCGGCCGTCCGCCCACACGGCCCGGTGCACCTGGCCGATCGAGGCCGCCGCGGCGGGCTTGTCCTCGAATTCCTGGAACAGCTCCCGCCAGTCCTCACCGAGCCGCTCCGCGAGCACGCCGTGCACGGTGCGGGTCGGCATCGGCGGCGCGGCCTCCTGGAGTTTCGTCAGCGCCGCGCGGTAGGGCCCGGCGACCTCCTCCGGCAGGGCGGACTCGAAGACGGACATGGCCTGCCCGAACTTCATCGCCCCGCCCTTCAGCTCGCCGAGGACCTTGAACAACTGCTCCGCCGTGCGTTGTTGCAGCTCACGGCCGACGATTTCCGCGGACTTCCCGCCGATTCTCTTGCCGAGCCCCCAGGTCGCGCGGCCCGCGAAGCCGAGCGGCAGCGCGGCCAGTTTGGCGGTACGGGTGACCGCCTTCCGGGGAAGATCAGACATGCGCCCCTCCAATTCCCAGACAGCCGCGCCCTCTCAGGCGGTTACACCGGTCATTGTCTCGTGTGGCTCTCGATCCACGGAGGTGTCCTCCCCCTTAACGCGCTCACTCGCCCCACAGGGGCATGTGGCGTGCGCCGGTACGCGCTGGGCGCGCCAGGCGAAGCGCGGGGCCTCCGCCAGCCAGCGCACGCCCGTGAGCGAGGGCGCCGCGCCGTCCAGGAAGGCCAGGGCATGGGCGGCCACGAGCCCGGCCACGGTGGTGGCAAGGGCCAGGTCACAGGCGGGCACCTGACGCCGGTGCCCCGAGTGCCACTGCGCCAGCATGCGCGGCCAGGCGGCGTCGCGGTCCGACTCGGTCAGGGCCAGGCAGCCCCCGCAGGCGCTCACGCCCGGCAGCACCAGGGGCCCCACCACGCCGGTCCCCTCGATCACGCCCGCGTACAAGTGCGGGATGCCGGCGGCGAGCAGCGGCTCCGCCCCGGACGGCGCCGGGGCGTAGGCGTCGAGGCCGTCGCGCGGGGTGAGCAGGACCAGGGACAGGGGGTGCTCACCGTCCGCCCTGTCCTCGGGGTGCCGTGGTGGGCGACCCGGCGCGGCGTGGCGCGCGGCCCGCCGTGCCGCGACGTCCCTGCGCTGACCGACGGACTCGGCAGGCAGTCCGCCCGGGGCGACGTCCCAGGGCTCGACGCAGCCTCCGTCTCGCACGTCCACCTGCCCCACCCCCGCGCCGGACAGGACCGACGCCACGAGCGCGCCCACACGGCCGGTGCCCTGCACGCGCACGCGTGTGGCCCGGCGGGCGGCCAGCTTGCGGATGCCGTCGTGCGGACGTGGGGTGACGGCCGAGAGGGCAGCCAGATCCGGGCGCAGCCGGTCCATGACGTCCGGGCGGGCGCGCAGGGCGTCGGCGGCCGGGCCGCCGCCAGTCGCGTCGTCCAGCAGGCCGGCCTGCTCCAGGCGCTGGAGCAGTGCGTCCACATGCCCCTCGGGCAGGCCCATTCTCTTGGCTTCCGCGCGCAGGAGGGGCAATCCGCGTGTGCCGTCGAGGAGGGTGAGGAAGCTGCCTGTCGCGGTGTCCACGGGGCCGAGCACCCGGGCGTGCGCGGGCGTCACCCCGCATTGGACGGTGTTGAGATCGCGCCAGCCGCGTCGCAGTGCTGGCTTGAGGATCGGATGCATGCGTTCCCCCGTGTGTTGCCGTGTCGTGCCCGTTCCAAGTTGTGTGTCGTGCGCCGAGCGCGCCGCGACCGTCGATCAGCCGCTTGGAGCCGCGCTTCGAGCCGCGTTTCGAGCCGCGTTTCGAGCCGCGTTTCGAGTCTCGTGGCGAGGCGCGGTTCGAGAGGGTGCGCTCGACCGTCAGCATGCCCGTCCGGCTCGGAGCGTGCTCGGGGTTGTCCACAGGCGGTGAGTGTTTGTCGTACTAATCGAGCTAATCGAGCGGACGGGGAGGGGATCGATATCGAACCGTCCCGGAGGCGGGACTTCCCGCTCGCCGAACGGGTAACGTCAAGGCGTGCCCGCCGACCCACTGCACCGCGCCGGAAGTCCACAGCGCAGCGCGACCAGCCCGCCGTCGCCCGGTGCGGCGGCGACCGCGGTAGAGGTGCGGCGGAGTGCCCGCCGACGGCGAACGGTCTCGGCGTACCGCGAGGGGGACCGCACGGTCGTCCTCATCCCCGCACGCATGTCCGAGGCGGAGGAGCAGCGCTGGGTGACCGTGATGCTGGACAAACTGGCCGCGCAGGAGAGCAAGCGGGTCCTTGGGGACAGTGAGCTGGCCGAGCGGGCGCGGCGGCTCTCGGAGCAGTTCTTCGACGGCAGGGCGCGCCCCACGTCCGTGCGCTGGGTGACGAATCAGAACACCCGGTGGGGCTCGTGCACGCCGGCGGAGGGCAGCATCCGCCTTTCGCACCGGTTGCAGGGCATGCCGGAGTACGTGGTCGACTACGTACTGGTCCACGAGCTTGCGCATCTGCTGGTGCCGGGGCACGGGCCGCGTTTCTGGCAGCTCCTGGAGGCGTATCCGCGGACGGAGCGCGCCCGGGGCTACCTCGAAGGGGTGGCGGCCGCGGACCGGCTGCCGCACCTTCCCGCCGCCCGGGAGGAGTGACCGGCGCCTCGGCGCGGCAGGGCGCGTGGGGCGGCCCGCGCCTCCCCGAGGTGGTTGTGTACCGGGTCTGTACCGGCTTCGTCCGTTGTCGGACTTTGCGGTTAGCCTGGCGCGACGCATTCACCTTCGGGATGGGGGACGGTCGTTACGTATGCCCAGGGAATTCCAACGCGGCCATAAGGCCAAGATCAGTGACCTCACCGCGGGGACCGATCTGTACGTCGGTGTGCACATCGCTGCCCCGGGGCTGACCTTCGACATCAGCTGCTTCGGTCTCGACGCGGACGAGCGGCTGTCGGACGACCGCTACTTCATCTTCTTCAACCAGCCGAAGTCCCCGGAGGAGTCGCTTCAGCTCCTGGGCGCGCAGGCCGGGGACAACGAGTCCTTCCGCGTCACCCTGGACCGGATCCCGCCGCAGATCCAGAAGCTGTCGTTCACTGCCGCGATCGACGGCGCCGGGCAGATGTCGCAGATCGCCTCGGGCTACATCCGGATCGTCGCGGGCGGCGAGGAAGTGGCCCGGTACGCCTTCAGCGGCTCGGAGTTCTCCACCGAGCGGGCGCTGATGCTCGGTGACTTCTACCTGAAGGACGTGTGGCGGTTCGCCGCGATCGGGCAGGGCTTCGACGGCGGCCTGGACGCGCTGCTGCGCAACTTCGGCGGCGAGGTTGCCGAGGACGAGCCCGCGGCGCCCGAGCCGCAGGGCCACGCCGGGGTGCCCGGTTTCGCCCCGCCCGGCGGCGCCACGCAGCCGCCCGCGTTCGGCGCCCCGGCCCCCTCGGCCCCGGCCCCAGCGGCCCCCGCCCCAGCGGCCCAGGCTCCGGCCCCGTCGGCCCCGGCCCCAGCGGCCCAGGCTCCGGCCCCCGCGCCGCCCCCGGCCCCCGCACCGCACACCCCACCCCCCGCGCCGGCCCCCGCCGCCCCATCCGTGCACTCCGCGCAGACCATCGTGGCCCCGCTCGGCCAGCCGGGCGGCCCGGTGCCGCCCCCGGCCCCCGTCCCGCCCCAGGCCCCGGCCCCGTACGGGCAGCCGCAGGGCTACGGCCAGCAGCCGTCAGCACCCCTGCCCCCCGGATACGGCCAGCCGTCCGCGCCGCCCCCTCCTGGGTACGACCAGCAGCCGTCGGCGCCGCTTCCGCCCGGCTACGGCCAGCAGCCCCCGGCCCCGGTTCCCGGCCAGGCGCCGCCGCCCTTCGCGCACGGTGCGCCGAGCGCCGCCGGAGCGCCGCAGGCCGCCGGTGTGGCCGCCGCGCTGCAGAAGTACCGCGAGGCGGGCACGGGCCAGCGCTGGACGCAGCAGAACGAGAAGATGGTCCGCATCGACCTGAACGTCGGCGGCCAGCCCGTGCTCGCCCGGCAGGGCAGCATGGTGCTCTATCAGGGCAAGGTCGAGTTCAGCTACAAGGGCGCGGGCTTCGCGGGCCGCGTCGTGGGCAACGCCACCGGCCAGGAGATGCAGCTGATGCGCTGCACGGGCCGCGGCCAGGTGTTCCTCGCCGAAGAGGGCACCCACCTGCACCCCATCGAACTCCAAGGAGACGCCCTTTGCGTCTCCGCGGAGAACGTCCTCGCCTTCGACGAGTCCCTCCAGCACGAGGTGCGCCGCATCGAGGGGCACGGCATCCCCGGAGGCGCGCTGTTCGTCATGCAGTTCCAGGGGAGCGGCACCGTCGTCGTCAAGACGCACGGCACGCCCGTCGTGCTGCCGGTGACCCCGACCACCTTCGCCGACTGCCACGCGGTCGTCGCGTGGTCGGCCGCCGCCCAGGCGATCGTGTCCAGCCAGGTCAGGCTGCGCGGCAACGCCTCAGCGGGCTCCACGGGGGAGAGCGTGAACCTCCAGTTCCGTGGCGCGCCCGGCAATTTCATCGTCGTCCAGCCGTACGAGGTCTGAGGGAGCCCGTCATGAACCAGCCGCTCGCGGGCTATGCCCCGGCCCCTGTCGCCGCCCGCATGGAGAACCACGGCCACCACATGGTCAAGGTCGCCATGCAGACCGGAAACGACCTCTTCGCGCGCGTGGGGTCGATGGTCGCCTACGAAGGGTTCGTGCAGTACGAGCCGAACCCGCCCGCCGTCCGCCAGATCGCCCGCGACTGGATCACCGGCGAAGGCGCCCCCCTGATGAAGTGCTCCGGAGACGGCCTGCTCTACCTCGCCGACTACGGGGCCGACGTCGTCGTCATCAACCTGGCAGGCGACGCGCTCTCCGTGAACGGCACCAACCTCCTCGCCTTCGACGCGAACCTCCAGTGGGGCGTCGAGCGGGTCAAGGGCCTCGCGAAGTTCGCGGGCCAGGGCCTGTGGAACATCAAGGTGTCCGGCCAGGGCTGGGTGGCGCTGACCTCGCGCGGCACGCCCGTCGTCGTCGACTGCGGCCGCGGCGAGGACGAGACGTACGTGGACCCCGACGCCCTGATCGCCTGGTCGCCGAACCTGAAGGTGAAGGGCAAGCGCAGCTTCAAGGCCGGCTCCCTCATCGGGCGCGGCAGCGGAGAGGCCTACCAGATGGGGTTCTCCGGAGAGGGCATCGTCGTCGTACAGCCCAGTGAGGACAGCACCGACCGCCTCCGGATCCGGAGCTGAGGGGGAGCACCACCATGCAAAGCTCGCTTTTCGCACACTCCGAGCAGCAGACCCAGGAGCGCTACACCGTCCAGAACCCGCAGCTGCTGCGGGTCGCCCTGACAGGCCACGACGACGTGCTCGCCCGCAAGGGCGCCATGGTCGCCTACCAGGGGCT
Source organism: Streptomyces sp. NPDC045778 (assembly GCF_056431945.1). Lineage (NCBI taxonomy): Bacteria > Bacillati > Actinomycetota > Actinomycetes > Kitasatosporales > Streptomycetaceae > Streptomyces > Streptomyces sp. NPDC045778. Next base: position 532,704 of record NZ_JBWKJZ010000001.1, on the reverse strand, counting down.
CGTCGAGTTCGACGCCGAGTTCCAGTCCGGCGGGCAGCGCCGGGCCCGGGCGCACACCGGTGAGGGCCTTGACCTCATGCGCTGCCACGGCCAGGGCACCGTCTACTTCGCGAACCTCGCCCAGTACATCCACGTCGTGGACGTGGAGCAGGACGGCCTCACGGTGGACAGTTCCTACGTCCTCGCCATGGACTCCTCGCTGTCCCACCAGGTGATCGCGGTGGACAGCCAGTACGGGATCTCCGGCTCCGGCAAGTACCAGCTGAACATCACCGGCCGCGGCAAGGTCGCCCTGATGACCTCCGGGCAGCCGCTGATGCTCCAGGTCACCCCGGACCGGTACGTCAACGCCGACGCGGACGCGATCGTCGCCTGGTCCAGCGGCCTGCGGGTGCAGATGCAGGCACAGACGCATTCCTCGGGCGTGTGGCGGCGCCGCGGCAACACCGGCGAGGGCTGGGAACTCAGCTTCATGGGCCAGGGCTACGCGCTCGTCCAGCCCAGCGAGCTGCTGCCGCCGCAGCACGCCCAGATCGGCCAGGGCGCGCGCGCCCAGTTCGGCGTGGGCCAGCAGGGCGCCCGGGGGCAGAACCAGAGCAACGTCTGGAACTGAGCCCGATCCCTTTGAGTGCCTATGGGTTCCGACCCCTGTGGGTTCCGATCCCTGTCGGTTCCGACTGCTATGGGTAAGGGGCGGTCGCCATGGCGACCGCCCCTTACCCATGCCGCCTGTCAGGAGGCCGTCACACCGGCAGGCGCTCCCGCGTCGCCTCCACGAGGCGCACGACGGACGTGTCGGCCACGCCCGCCACCTCGTCGTACGCGAACCAGCGCAGGTCCAGGGACTCGTCGCTGATCGCCTCCACCGCGCCGGACGGCGCGAGGGCGGCGTACTGCACGTCCAGGTGCTGGGTGCAGGGGCCCGGGATCGGGTGGCGGTCAAGGCGCACCGGGCCGCCCGGCAGCAGGGTGAGGCCCTGGACGCCGGACTCCTCGGTGGCCTCCCGCAGGGCCGCCTCCGCGAGGGTGCGGTCGCCCGGCTCGCAGTGCCCGCCCATCTGGAGCCACATGCCCAGCTTCTTGTGCAGCGTGAGGAGCACGCGCCCGCGGGACGGGTCGACGACCAGCGCGCTGGCGGTCACGTGCCCGTCCGTGCAGGCCTTCCACATGCCGTCGTCCGGGTGGGCCGACAGATGGTCCAAGTAGTACTGCCGCAGGTCGTCCTGGTGCTCGTACGCCTTCAGCACGAGCACCGCGTCGTCACGCAGAGTCACTTGCCGTCGTCGCCCTTGCCCTCGGTGGAGCCGCCCTGGGAACCGCCCTCGGAGGAGCCGCCCTCGGAGGAGCCGCCCTCAGGGGCGCCGCCCGCCGCAAAGTCGTCCCCCTCCGTGAGGTCCGGCTTGCCCGACGTGCCGCCGTGCGCCGCCTCGCCGAGCATCTTGTCCAGCTCGGAGAAGTCCAGCTGCTCGCGGTGCACGAAGCCGTCCGGGTCGTCCAGGTCGGACGCCGTCGGGAGCATGTCCGGGTGCGCCCACAGGCCGTCACGGCCGTCGACGCCGCGCGCGTCCGTGAGGGAGGCCCACAGGCGCGAGGCGTCGCGCAGGCGGCGCGGGCGCAGCTCCAGACCGATGAGCGTCGCGAACGTCTGCTCGGCGGGCCCACCGGTGGCCCGGCGGCGCCGCAGCGTCTCCCGCAGCGCGTCCGCCGACGACAGGCGCGGCTTCGCCGCCGCGTGCACGACCGCGTCCACCCAGCCCTCGACGAGCGCCAGAGCCGTCTCCAGGCGGGCCAGGGCGGCCTTCTGCTCGGGGGAGTCCTCCGGCTGGAACATGCCTTGCTGAAGGGCTTCCTGAAGCTGCTCCGGATTCTGCGGGTCGAACTGGCCGACGACGTCTTCCAGCTTGCTCGTGTCGACCTTGATCCCGCGGGCGTAGCCCTCCACGGCGCCGAACAGATGCGAGCGCAGCCACGGCACGTGCGCGAAGAGCCGCTGGTGGGCGGCCTCACGCAGGGCCAGATACAGCCGCACCTCGTCCATGGGGACGCTGAGGTCCTTGCCGAACGCCGTCACGTTCACCGGCAGGAGAGCCGCTCGGCCCGCCGGGCCCAGCGGCAGGCCGACGTCCGTGGAACCGACGACCTCGCCCGCGAGGACGCCCACGGCCTGGCCGATCTGCTGGCCGAACATGGCGCCGCCCATGGAGCGCATCATGCCGATCAGCGGGCCGGCCATGGCCTGCATCTCCTCGGGCAGGACATCGCCCATGGCCACGCCGACGCGCTCGGCGACGGGGTCGACCAGCTCCTTCCACGCCGGCAGGGTCGCCTCGACCCACTCGGCGCGGCTCCAGGCCACGGCCGTGCCGGAGCCGGAGGGCAGGGAGGTGGCGTCGTCCAGCCACAGGTCGGCCAGGCGCACGGCCTCCTCGACGGCCGTCCGCTCCGCGGGGCCGACGCTGGCGTCCTTGGTGCCGTCGGCCGTGCCCTGGGCGACGGTCTGGCGGGCGATGTCCTTGGCCATGTCCCAGTTCACGGGACCGCCCTCGTACGACAGCATCTGGCCGAGCTGCTGGAAGGCCGCGCCCAGGTCGCTGGGGTTCATGGAACCGAACATCGCGGCGAACGGGTTGTCCCCGCCGCCGGGGCCGCCCAGTCCGGGCACACCGAAACCGAACGGGTTCCCAGGGCCACCGGAACCCTGGCCCCCTCCGGGGGTGTCCTTCTTCTTGCCCTCGTCGCCGTCTTCCGGCTCCTCCGGCGGAAGGCCGAATCCGAATGGGGTGTCACTCACGGGTTTCCTCGGCTCGTAAGGCCACCGGATCTGGGTCCGGCGGCGGCTGCCCGACAACACCCCCCAGGGTAGACACCGTGACGGGATCGGGCCTCGGTGCTTCGCCGCCTCGGGGGCTGCGGCAGGATGGATGCCACCTGGTACGTACGCGTCATTCGCATACGTACTGAAGACAACCGCTGGAGACGCCCGGTGAGTTCCCCAGATCCGCAGGTTCGCGCAGCGCGAAACCCTTCGACCCCGGCCCCGGTGCGCGGGCCTGTCGTCGCCGTGACCGGCGCCGCGGCGGGCGTGGGCGCGCTGCTGACCGAGCGCCTGGCCGAGTCCGACGAGATCAAGCAGGTCGTGGCCATCGACGAGCGGCGCGGCGAGTGCGCCGCCGCCCAGTGGCACATCCTGGACGTCCGCGACCCGGCGATCGCCGAGAAGCTGCGCGGCGTGGACGTCGTCGTGCACCTCGCGCTCGACCTCGACCTGGAGACCGACGGGGCGGCCCGCACGGCGTACAACGTACGCGGTACGCAGACCGTGCTGACCGCGGCCGCCGCCGCGGGGGTGCACCGGGTCGTCCTGTGCACATCGGCGATGGTCTACGGAGCACTCGCCGACAACGAACTGCCCCTCTCCGAAGACGCCGAACTGCGGGCGACCGCGGAGGCGACCGGCGTCGGCGACCTCCTGGAGATCGAGCGGCTCGCCCGGCGCGCGCCCCGCGCCCACCCCGGCCTGAACGTCACCGTGGTGCGGCCCGCCGTCCTCGTCGGCGGCACCGACACCGCGCTGACCCGCTACTTCGAGTCGCCCCGGCTCCTCGTCGTCGCCGGGTCCCGGCCCGCGTGGCAGTTCTGCCACGTCGACGACCTGTGCAGCGCCCTGGAGTACGCCGTCCTGGAGAAGGTCGAGGGCGAGCTGGCCGTCGGCTGCGACGGGTGGCTGGAACAGGAGGAGGTCGAGGAGCTGAGCGGGATCCGGCGCATGGAGCTGCCCTCCGCCGTCGCCCTCGGGGCGGCCGCGCGGCTGCACCGCATCGGCCTCACGCCGTCCCCGGCCGGGGACCTCGCCTACACGATGTACCCCTGGGTCGTCAGCGGCAGCCGGCTGCACGACGCGGGATGGCGGCCGCAGTGGACCAACGAGGAGGTCCTCGCGGAGCTGCTCGAGGAGGTCGCGGGACGGCGGACCGTCGCCGGGCGGCGCCTCGGGCGCAAGGACGCGACGGCGGCGGGGGCCGCGGGCGCCACCGTGGCCCTCCTGGGTACGGCCGCCCTGGTGCGGCGGGCCCGGAAGGCGCGGCGGCGGCTCTGACGGCCTCTCCGGGCCCCTGAGCCGCCCCTGTCCCCGCGCTCGCCGTCGCGGGCACAGCCCGGCGAGGGGAAGCCGCCAAGGGCCCTGCGCCGGGTCGTACGGATGGCCAAGTGGGCCGCGGGGGCCCTGGGGGATAGCGCTATTCCGTCGGGTCCGTCGCGTGCGGCACCATGGCCCCATGGCACGTACTCCGATCGACCACCCGGGCGAGCAGGCCGCCGACGCGCCGATCCGGCTGCTTGCGATCCGGGACACGCCGCTGTCGCTCGACGAGGTCTTCCAGGCCGTCGGTGACGACGCCGCGGGCGGCACCGCCCTGTTCGTCGGCACGGTGCGCGACCACGACGGGGGCGCCGACGTGGACGCGCTCGCGTACTCCAGCCACCCCACCGCCGAGGCCGAGCTGCGGCGGGTGGCGGAGAAGGTCGTCGCGGACTTCCCCGTGCGCGCCCTGGCCGCCGTGCACCGCGTCGGTGACCTCACCGTCGGTGACCTCGCGGTCGTCGTCGCCGTCTCCTGCCCGCACCGGGCCGAGGCCTTCGCGGCCTGCCGCAAGCTGATCGACGACCTCAAGCACGAGGTGCCCATCTGGAAGCACCAGACGTTCAGCGACGGCCAGGAGGAGTGGGTCGGGGCCTGCTAGCCCTCCCGGTGGGTACGCGTACGGAACGCCGCGGGTGGTACGTCCGCACAGCTCCGGTTGCGTAACCGGACCCCTGCCGTGAGCGTTGTCGGAGCGGCGGGTTAATCTGCTGATCAGTCAGTTGTGGTCGCTCATGGGGTCGGGAGGTCGACATGGCATCACTTGCCTGGTTGCTCATTCCACTTCTGGCGGCGGTCGGCGCAGGTCTGTGGGCTCTTTTGGCCCATCGCAACCGCGAGAGCGGAAAGACCGGCGACATCAGCGAGCTGAACGGCTACGCGGCGTTCCGCAAGGCGATGGAGAAGACCCACTCGGGTACCGACGCCGTCTGAACCGCGGTCCCGCCACACCCGGGGGACCGCCCAGCGGCCTGCCCGCCCGGCCCGTACGGACCGGCCCCGGGGGTGCCCTCACAGGACCGTCCCGTACTGTCGTTCCATGCCACGCCGCACGGCGACGCTGCTCGCCTCCACCCTGATGCTCATCGCGCTGCTCTGCGCGGGAGTGCTCATCAAAGTGCCGTACTCGGAGATGTCCCCGGGGCCGACGGTGAACACCCTGGGTGACCACGACGGCGAGCCGGTGCTCCAGATCTCGGGCCGCAAGACCTACCCGACGAGCGGCCACCTGAACATGACGACGGTCCGCGTCACCAGCGCCGACTACAAGATGAACCTCGCCGAGGCCGTCTACGGCTGGCTCTCGCACGACAACATCGTCGTACCGCACGAGACGCTGTACCCGGACGGCAAGACCGAGCAGGAGTCGTCCCGGGAGAACGCCGAGGAATTCAGCCAGTCCCAGGAGAGCGCGAAGGTCGCCGCCCTGAAACAGCTGGACATCCCCGTGAAGTCCCAGGTCGTCGTGGGCAGCGTCGTCAAGGACAGCCCGGCCGAGGGCCGGCTGCACGCGGGCGACGTCATCCGGAGCGTGGACGGCACGGCCGTGAAGAAGACCACGGACGTCGCCAAGCTCGTCACCCGGCACAAGCCCGGCGAGACCGTCACGTTCACCGTCGTACCGGTCAAGGAAGCGGCCGCCGCCGAGAAGGCCGGCAAGAAGCCCACCAGGACCGAGGACATCAAGATCACCACGGCGAAGTCCGACGACGAGGGCAAGGCCCGGGCGATCGTCGGCATCCAGGCCGGAACCGACCACACCTTCCCCTTCACCATCGACATCAAGCTCGCCGACGTGGGCGGACCGAGCGCGGGCCTGATGTTCGCACTCGGCATCGTCGACAAGATCACACCCGGTGACCTCACCGGCGGCAAGTTCGTCGCGGGCACCGGCACGATCGAGGACGACGGCAAGGTCGGCCCCATCGGCGGCATCGAGATGAAGACCGTGGGCGCGCGCGACAAGGGCGCCGAGTACTTCCTCACGCCCAAGGACAACTGCGCGACCGCCGCGAAGGACGTCCCCGACGGGCTCACGCTGATCAAGGTGGACACCATCGCCGACGCCGTGAAGTCCCTCGACAAGATCCGCAAGGGAGACACCGCGGGCCTGCCGCAGTGCGCCAAGGGCTGAGCCCCCGGGAACGGCCGCGGCCGGGGCCCTCGACCCCGGCCCCGGCCACGTACACGGTCGGATTCCGTCACGCGTCCGCCAAGCGGCTACTCCGCGAACGTCGCGGTCAGCGCGTCCGCGAGCCCCGGCACCAGGTCGGAGCCCGTCAGGACCTCCGTGGCGGAGTCCTTCTCACGCAGCCGCAGGGCCGATTCGCGCGCGCCGTCACGCAGCACCGCGACCGTCATGCGGACCTCCTGGCGCTCGGGGTGCTTCGCCACCCACGCGGCGAGCTGCTTCTCGCTCAGATCCTGCGGAACGGATGCCTCCGCGGACGGCGGGAGCATCAGACGCTCCACGGTGAGGGCGCAGCCGGCCACCGAATCGGGCCAGGCGATGGTGCCGAGGAATTCGTCGAGCGCGGCACCGGCAGGCAGTTCCTCCTGCTCGATGGGGGTGAGCGGCGCGGCGGAGCCGTCGTCGGGAAGGCCGAGGCGGTCGGCGAGGCCGGGCTCCTGGGCGCGCAGGCGCGCGGTGTCCACGAGAGCGAAGAGACGGGCGGGCTGATCCCAGCCGAGGGTCGCGACATATTCGTCGATTTCGAGCACGGCACGGGTCAGGGGGCTCGCGGCCATCGGAGGGCCGGAGGGGGAAACGTTGGGCATGCCCAATATCCTGCCTGGTTCAGACCCCGGAACGGGAACTGAGTAAAGCGTCGGTAAGTTGCATGAGTGGGCTCTACGATCGCGGGGCCTGATTCAGCCAGAGCTACAGCTACAGCGAACTTCGAGGTGCGCACCTTGGCTTTCCAGATGCCGGACCGCGGCGGAGGCCCGACGGGGCCACGGATCAGAGTGGGCCGACCGTCCCGTCGTGTCCGGACCCTGCTTTTGACGCTCGGCGTCCTGGCCGTGCTGGCCATGGCGTTCGTCATGTTCGCGGGGTTCTGGACGGACTGGCTCTGGTTCCGCTCGGTCGGCTACTCATCGGTCTTCACGACGACCCTGTCGACCAAGATCGGCCTGTTCTTCGTCTTCGGCCTCCTCATGGCGGCCGCGGTCGGTGTGAACATCTGGCTGGCGCACCGGCTGCGCCCGCCGCTGAGCGCCATGTCGATGGAGCAGCAGAGCCTCGACCGGTACCGCATGGCGATCGCGCCGTACAAGAAGTGGCTCCTCATCGGCATCACCGCGCTCGTCGGCCTGATCGCGGGCGCCTCCGCGGCGGGACAGTGGCGCACCTGGCTGATGTGGGTCAACGGCGTGCCCTTCGGCCAGAAGGACCCCCAGTTCCACCTGGACGTCTCCTTCTTCGCCTTCGACCTGCCCTGGTACCGCTTCCTGCTGGGCTTCGGCTTCGCGGCCACGGTCCTCTCGGTGATCGCCGCGGCGCTGACGCACTACCTGTACGGCGGCCTGCGCATCACCAGCCCCGGCGGCCGGGCCACGGCCGCGGCGACGGGGCACCTGTCGGTGCTCATCGGCATCTTCGTGGCGCTCAAGGCCGTCGCGTACTGGCTCGACCGGTACGGCCTCGCGGTGAAGTCCAGTGACTTCAAGGCGACCGACAACTGGACGGGCCTGAGGTACGTCGACGCCAACGCCTATCTGCCGGCGAAGACGATCCTGTTCTGCATCGCCGTCATCTGCGCGCTGCTGTTCTTCGCCACGCTGTGGCGGCGCACCTGGCAGCTGCCCGTCATCGGCTTCGGCCTGATGGTGCTCTCCGCCATCCTGATCGGCGGCCTGTACCCGGCCATCGTCCAGAAGTTCCAGGTCCAGCCGAACGAGCAGGCGAAGGAAGCCCCGTACGTCGAGAAGAACCTGGAAGCGACGCGCAAGGCGTACGGCATCGGCGGCACCGATGTGAAGAAGTACCCGGGCGTGAGCAACACCGCGGACACGTCGAAGCTGCGCGACGCCGCCGCGGACGCCGCCAGCTTCCGCCTGCTCGACCCGAACATCGTCTCGCCGACGTTCCAGCAGCTCCAGCAGATGAAGGCCTACTACGGCTTCCCGTCGAACCTGGACGTCGACCGCTACAAGGACAAGGACGGCAAGGAGCAGGACACCGTCATCGGCCTGCGCGAACTCGACCTCAAGGGCGTCCAGAAGAACAACTGGATCAACGACCACTTCCGCTACACCCACGGCTACGGCGTCGTCGCGGCCAAGGGCACGGAGGCGAAGGGGTCCGGCGAGCCGGTCTTCACCGAGTCCGACCTGCCGTCCAAGGGCAGCCTGCCGCGGTACCAGCAGCGCATCTACTACGGCGAGAAGACCACGCAGTACTCGATCGTCGGCGGTCCCCAGAAGGAGATCGACTACTCCGACGACAGCGGCGAGAAGACGACCAGCTACCAGGGCGGCAGCGGCGTCAACCTCTCCAACCCCATCAACCGGGCCGCGTACGCGGTGTCGTTCGGCGAGCCCCAGATGCTGTACTCGGGCGCGATCGGCAAGGGCTCGCGGATCCTGTACAACCGCACGCCCAAGGAGCGCGTCGAGGCGGTGGCCCCCTGGCTGACGATCGACGGCGACGCCTACCCGGCGGTGGTCGACGGCAAGATCCAGTGGATCGTCGACGCCTACACGACGACGAACGGCTATCCGTACGCGTCGCGCACCACGCTCGGCGACACCACGGCGGACTCCCTGACGGCGCGGAACAACCAGCGCCAGGTGGTGGCCCAGCAGAACCAGGTCAACTACATCCGCAACTCGGTGAAGGCGACCGTCGACGCGTACACCGGTGACGTCAAGTTGTACGAGTGGGACACCAAGGACCCCATTCTGAAGACGTGGCGCAAGGCGTTCCCGGACACCGTCAAGGACAAGAGCGAGATCTCCCCGGCCCTGATGGACCACCTGCGCTACCCGCAGGACCTGTTCAAGGTCCAGCGCGAGCTGCTCACCCGCTACCACGTGAAGGACGCCGACACGTTCCTCAGCGGCAGCGAGGTGTGGGAGGTCCCGAGCGACCCGACGAACCAGACGTCCAGCGCCGTCCCGCCGTACTACCTGAGCATGAAGATGCCGAACAGCAAGAAGCAGGACTTCTCGCTGACGACGACCTTCGTGCCCAACAAGCGGAACAACCTGAGCGCCTTCATGGCGGTCAACGCGGACGCGGGATCACCGGACTACGGCAAGATCCAGATCCTGAAGATGCCGACCGACAGAACCGTCGACGGCCCCAAGCTCGTCCAGAGTCAGTTCAACTCCGACAAGGACATCGCGGAGCAGATCAGACTTCTGAAGGGCGGCGACTCGCAGGTCGACTACGGCAATCTGCTGACGGTGCCCCTGGATGGCGGCCTGCTCTATGTGGAGCCGGTCTACGTCAAGGGCGGTGGGCTCAAGTACCCGCTCCTGAAGCGGGTCCTCGTCACCTACGGAGACAAGATCGCCTTCGAGAGCACCCTGGAGAAGGCGCTCAACGTGGTCTTCGGGACCGAAGGGGCCACTCCCGTCGAGCCACCGGACAAACCGGGCGGCGGTGACAAGGAGAAGCCCGACAAGGAGAAGCCGCCGGCCTCGGGCAACCCCGACCTCCAGAAGGCCATCGACGACGCCCAGAAGGCGATCGACGAGGGCAAGGAGGCCCTCAAGGACGACGACTGGGAGGCCTACGGCAAGGCCCAGGCCAAGCTCCAGGAGGCCCTTGAGCGCGCCGAGGACGCCCAGTCCGACGCCTCGAAGAAGAACGACAAGGGCGGACAGGGTGACAAGGGCGACAAGGGCGGCGGATAGCCGCAGGCCCGGGACGCCCGGGACGCCCTGAGCGCGCAGGCAGCGCGCGGAGGCCGCCCCGCGCCGTGATACGGTGACGTACACAACGGCGCGGGGTGGAGCAGCTCGGTAGCTCGCTGGGCTCATAACCCAGAGGTCGCAGGTTCAAATCCTGTCCCCGCTACTCACGACGAAGGCCCGGATCCTGATCACAGGATCCGGGCCTTCGTCATGCCCGGCGCGCCCCCTCCGCGCCGCACCCATGCCGGTGTCCCATGCCAGTGATGTGGGGTTCGTGCGAAGAGTGGTCCGGGCGGGGGGAGTTGAGGGAAGCTGTGTTTCACTTATCTCTCTGTGGGCATGTCGACAAAACGCTGAAGTGACCTCACTGGCTGCGGTATACCAGGTGTACCCAGGTTGCAGGTGGTGCGACGATGGACGTTATGGGGGACAAGGCAACTCTGTTGGAGACTGGGCGTTTTACGCCGTCGGCCGACCGGGATGACCCGGGGGCCGCCGCGGAAGAGATGCAGCACCGGCTCGCGGCCGAGGCCGGGGACGTGGACGCGATGAGCGTCCTGGGGAGCCTGTTGCTGCGTCGCGGTGATCTCGACGGTGCCGAATCCTTGCTGCGCGCGGCGACCGCCGCCGGTGACCGCGCCGCGGCCAACAACCTGGGTGTCCTCCTGCACCAGCGCGGCTACGTGGACGACGCCGCCGGATGGTGGCGGATCGCCGCCGTCGCGGGCTCGGCCGCCGCGGCCCACGCGCTCGGCCGGCACCACCGCGAGCGCGGCGACGAGCCCGCGGCCGAGTACTGGCTGCGCCAGTCCGCCGAGCAGGGCCACACCCTCGGCGCGTACGCGCTCGCCGACCTCCTGGAGCACCGCGGTGACGTCGGCGCCGAGCGCTGGATGCGCACCGCCGCCGAGCGCGGGCACCGCGAGGCCGCCTACCGCCTGGCGCGCGCCCTGGACCGGCGCGCCGAGCAGGAGCCCCCCGGCGAGACCGAGGCCCGCACCGCGGCCGGCCGCTCGCCGCTGCGCGAGGCCGAGCAGTGGTACCGTCAGGCCGCCGCGCGCGGCCACCGGCGCGCCGCGCTGCACCTCGGCGCCATCCTGGAGAAGCGCGGCGAGCTGAAGGAAGCCGGCCGCTGGTATCTGACCTCGGCCAAGGACGGCGAGGCCAAGGCCGCCTGCGCCCTCGGCTTCCTGCTGCGCGACGCGGGCGACGAGACGAACGCCGCCGTGTGGTGGCTCAAGGCCGCCCAGGACGGCGACGGCAACGCGGCCAACGCGCTCGGCGCGCTGCACGCCGAGCGCGGCGAGACCCAGACCGCCGAGCGCTGGTACCGCGCGGCCCTCGACGCGGGCGACGTGAACGGCGCGTACAACCTGGGCCTGCTGTGCGCCGAGCAGAAGCGCACCGCGCAGGCCGACCAGTGGTACCGCCGCGCCGCCTACGCCGGACACCGCGAGGCGGCGAACGCGCTCGCGGTGCTGCTGCTCCAGGGCGGCGACGCGCTCGGCGCCGAGCCCTGGTTCTCCAAGGCCGCCGAGGCCGGCAGCGTGGACGCCGCGTTCAACCTCGGCATCCTGTACGCGAGCCGGGGCGACGAGGCGGCGGCGCTGCGCTGGTACGAGCGGGCCGCGGCGGCCGGGCACACGGACGCCGCGCTCCAGGTCGGCACGGCCCGGCTGCGCGAGGGCGACGAGCGGGAGGCCGAGCGGCACCTGCGGTGTGCCGCGGGCGGCGGCAGCGCGGAGGCCGCGTACCGGCTCGGCACCGTGCTCGACGCGCGCCGTCCGGCCGCGGCGGCGCCCGCGCTCGGGGAGCCCGCGGCGCGCAAGTCGGAGTGCGAGGAGTGGTACGAGCGCGCGGCCCAGCAGGGCCACCGGCGGGCCCAGGTGCGGGTCGGGATGCTCGCCGCCGGGCGCGGCGACGTGGTCGAGGCCGCGCGGTGGTACCGCCTCGCGGCGGAGGCCGGAAGCCGGAACGGCGCGTTCAATCTGGGCCTGCTCCTCGCCCGCGAGGGCAGCGAGCCGGAGGCGGCCCTGTGGTGGACGCGCGCAGCCGACGCCGGGCACGGCCGGGCCGCGCTGCGGCTCGCCCTGCTCTACGCCCGCCGGGGGCAGCTCGCGGAGGGGCAGCGATGGGCCTCGCGAGCGGTGGAACTGGGCCCCGCGGAGGTCGCCGAGCGCGCGGCCCGGCTGGGCGAGGCCTTGCGGCAGGAGCTGTCGGCGTAGGGCCCGGAAGGGCCCTGCGCCTCGTACGGGAAGCGATTTGCGCTGGTCGTGGGCGTGGCGTACTGTTGGGTTCACCGACGCGGGGTGGAGCAGCTCGGTAGCTCGCTGGGCTCATAACCCAGAGGTCGCAGGTTCAAATCCTGTCCCCGCTACTAGAGGCCGAAGGCCCGGAACCGATCAGGTTCCGGGCCTTCGGTGTTTCCGCGCCCCTGGGGCGCGGGTGGAGAGCAAGAGTGAGGCCCGGACGCCATGGCGTCCGGGCCTCACCCGCGTCGTCGTCCGCTCAGGCGCCGGCCGCGCACGTGGGGCACACGCCCCGGTACGTGACCTCCACGTCCGAGATCGTGAAGCCGAAGCGCTCGGAGTCGGGAAGGACCGACAGCGGATTGCCCGTCGGGTGGACGTCACGGATCGCACCGCACCGGGAGCACACCAGATGCTGGTGCGGCCGGTGCGCGTTCGGGTCGTACCGCTTGGCTCTGCGGTCCGTGCTGACCTCGAGGATCTCGCCGAGCGAGACCAGCTCGCCCAGGGTGTTGTAGACGGTCGCCCGGGAGATCTCCGGCAGCTTCGCGACGGCACGCGCGTGCACCTCGTCCGCCGTCAGGTGGACGTGATCCCCATCGAGGACCTCGGCCACGACGCGCCGCTGCGAGGTCATCCGCCAGCCGCGTCCGCGCAGTCGTTCCAACAGGTCGCTCATGAATCCAGCCTAACAGGCAGGGGACCTAGGTCCCGACCGAGTGTGACTTTGGAAGGCCACTTGACTTAGACAATGTCTATCGTAGGATCGAGTTCGGCGCGGGCCAAGGGATCGGCATCCGCCACGGGACAGGACTCGCAGGTAATGACGCAGGAGGCGCACGTGACGCAGGGACCCCTCACCACCGAGGCCGGAGCGCCGGTGGCCGACAACCAGAACAGCGAGACCGCGGGCGTCGGCGGTCCCATGCTGCTCCAGGACCAGCACCTCCTGGAGAAGCTGGCGCACTTCAACCGCGAGCGGATCCCGGAGCGCGTGGTGCACGCGCGGGGCGCGGGCGCCTACGGCACCTTCACGGTGACGGCGGACGTCACTCCGTACACGCGCGCCAAGTTCCTCTCCGAGATCGGCAAGGAGACCGAGGTCTTCCTGCGCTTCTCCACGGTCGCGGGCAACCTCGGCGCGGCCGACGCGGTGCGCGACCCGCGCGGCTTCTCGCTGAAGTTCTACACCGAGGAGGGCAACTACGACCTCGTCGGCAACAACACCCCGGTCTTCTTCATCCGGGACGCCATCAAGTTCCCCGACTTCATCCACACCCAGAAGCGCGACCCGTACACGGGCTCCCAGGAAGCCGACAACGTGTGGGACTTCTGGGGGCTCAGCCCGGAGTCGACGCACCAGGTGACCTGGCTGTTCGGTGACCGCGGCATCCCGGCGTCGTACCGCCACATGGACGGCTTCGGCTCGCACACCTTCCAGTGGAGCAACGAGGCCGGCGAGGCCTTCTGGGTCAAGTACCACTTCAAGACCGACCAGGGCATCAAGAACCTGACCGCTCAGGAGGCGGAGGTCCTCGCGGGCAAGGACCCCGACTCGCACCAGCGCGACCTGCGCGAGTCCATCGAGCGCGGCGAGTTCCCGAGCTGGACCGTGCAGGTCCAGATCATGCCCGTGGCCGACGCGGCGACCTACCGCTTCAACCCGTTCGACCTCACCAAGGTGTGGCCGCACGCGGACTACCCGCCGATCGAGATCGGCAAGCTGGAACTCAATCGCAACCCGGAGAACGTCTTCGCCGAGGTCGAGCAGGCGATCTTCTCGCCCGCGCACTTCGTCCCCGGCATCGGGCCTTCGCCGGACAAGATGCTCCAGGGCCGCCTGTTCGCGTACGCCGACGCCCACCGCTACCGCGTCGGCATCAACGCCGACCACCTGCCGGTGAACCGTCCGCACGCCACGGAGGCCCGCTCGTACAGCCGCGACGGCTATCTGTACGACGGCCGTCACAAGGGCGCCAAGAACTACGAGCCCAACTCCTTCGGCGGTCCGGCCCAGACAGACCGGCCGCTGTGGGAGCCGACCGCCGTCACCGGGAGCACGGGCAACCACGCGGCGCCCGTGCACGCCGAGGACGACGACTTCGTGCAGGCGGGCAACCTGTACCGGCTGATGTCGGACGACGAGCGCGACCGGCTGATCGGGAACCTCGCGGGCGCCATCGCGGGCGTCTCGCGCGCCGACATCGCCGAGCGCGCCATCGGCAACTTCCGCCGGGCGGACGAAGACTTCGGCAAGCGCCTGGAGGCCGCGGTCCAGGCCCTGCGCGGCTAAACACCCAGGCCCTTGCCGTAGGTGACGGGCCGGATCCCCTCGGGGGTCCGGCCCGTTCGCCGTGTCCGGGCGGTGCTCAGCCGGCCGTGAACTCGGCCACCGGGGCGGGGCGGCGGCGGCCCGGCGCCCAGCAGCGGATGATGTCGCGTACGGAGACGATGCCCACCGGCTCGTCGTGTTCCAGGACGACGAGGTGCCGGAAGCCGCCGTGGGTCATGGCGTCCGCGGCGTCCTCCAGGGTCCAGGCCGGCCCCGCGAAGACGACGGAGGTCGTCGTGTGCGCGCTCGCGGTCTCGAAGTCCGGGTTCTGGCCGAGGCCGAGGGAGTTGAGGACGTCGCGCTCGGTCAGGATGCCGAGGCCGCAGGTGTCGGGGTCGAGGACGACGGCCGCGCCGACGCGGCGCGCCGACATCAGCCGGGCCGCCTGACGGAGGGTGTGCGCGGGGCCGATGGTGAGGACCAATGTGCTCATGGCGTCACGGACGAGCATGGGCTTGAGCCACCTCCTTGGTGAGCCCTTTGCCCTGGCATGCCTGGAGTAGGGGAGCGCATTGCCAAGAGAAAGGATTCACAAGTTCACAAGCGGGGGGACTCTCAGAGTCGCAGCGAAACGGAGGGTCAACAAGGGGGCGGGTGCGCCCGGTTCGAAAGCAGGCGGCCGCGGGGCTGGGCCCGGCCTGGTCCGCCTGCGGCGGCGAGGCTGGTCCGAGCCCTGGTTCGCCTGCGGCCGCGGGGCTGGTCCGGGCCTTGGTTCGCCTGCGGCCGCGGGGCTGGTCCGAGCCCTGGTCCACCTGCGGCCGTGCGGCTGGTCCCGGCCTTGGTCCGCCTGCGGCGGCGCGGCTGGTCCGAGCCCTGTTCCGCCTCCGGCGGCGAGGCTGGTCCGAGCCCTGGTCCACCTGCGGCCGTGCGGCTGGTCCGGGTCTTGGTCCGCCTGCGGCCGCGCGGCTGGTCCGAGCCCTGTTCCGCCTCCGGCCGCGCGGCTGGTCCGAGCCCTGACCCGCCTACGGTCGCGCGGCTCGGTCCTAGCCCTGGTCCGCCTACGGCCGTGCGGCTCGTCCGAGCCCTGGTTCGCCTGCGGCCGCAGGGCCGGTCCGAGCGCTGGTTCGGCTGCGGGGGTGAGGCCGGGCCTAGCTCTGGTTCAGGTAGGCGAGCATCTCGTCGTGGAGCAGCCCGTTCGACGCCGCCGCGTTGCCGCTGTGCGGGCCGGGGGCCCCGTCGAGGCCGGTGAAGCGGCCGCCCGCCTCCGTCACCACGATCGCGTTCGCCGCCATGTCCCACAGGGACAGCTCCGGCTCCGCGCAGATGTCGACCGCGCCCTCGGCGACCATCATGTACGGCCAGAAGTCGCCGTACGCACGGGTGCGCCAGCAGGCGCGCGTGAGGTCGAGGAAGCCGTCCAGGCGCCCCCGCTCCTCCCAGCCGCTGAGCGAGGAGTACGCGAAGGACGCGTCCTGGAGCCCGGCCACCTCCGAGACGCGCAGCCGGGTCGCGGAGGACAGGCTGCGGCCGGTGTACGCGCCACCGCCCTTCGCCGCCCACCAGCGGCGGCCGAGCGCGGGCGCGGAGACCACGCCGACCACCGGCTGGTAGCCCCCCTCGCCCGCCTCCATCAGGGAGATGAGCGTGGCCCACACCGGCACGCCGCGTACGTAGTTCTTCGTGCCGTCGATCGGGTCGATGACCCAGCGGCGCGGGCCCGTGCCCTCGATGCCGTACTCCTCGCCGAGGATCGCGTCCCGCGGCCGGGCGCGCTGGAGCTGTCCGCGGATCAGCTCCTCGGCGGCCTTGTCGGCCTCGGTGACCGGCGTCATGTCCGGCTTGGTCTCCACCCGGAGGTCGAGGGCCTTGAACCGCTCCATCGTCGCGGCGTCGGCGGCGTCCGCGAGGACGTGGGCGAGGCGCAGATCATCGTGGTACTCGGGCATGGGTGAACAGTATCGATCTCGTTTCGCGCGAGCCACAGCGCGTATCGGGCGGCGTCCGCCGTACCCCTTGACAGTGCCCCGTGGCGCGTCAAACCTGGCCAGCAGAACCGCACGGGCCGCCCGGCCCTGGGCAGCGGGAGGCGACGATGCCTGCAGCGCGGGAATCACTGCTCGACGCGGCGTACACCGCCCTGGCCCGCAGGCCGTGGGCGGGTGTGCGGATGGTCGACGTGGCGGCGGTGGCCGGGGTGTC
Organism: Streptomyces sp. NPDC045778; assembly: GCF_056431945.1. Classification (NCBI taxonomy): domain Bacteria; kingdom Bacillati; phylum Actinomycetota; class Actinomycetes; order Kitasatosporales; family Streptomycetaceae; genus Streptomyces; species Streptomyces sp. NPDC045778. The sequence continues at coordinate 515,981 of NZ_JBWKJZ010000001.1, read as the reverse complement.
CCGGCAGACCCTGTACAACGAGTTCGGCAGCAAGGACGGCCTCGCGCGGGCCCTGCTGCGCCGCGAGACCGACGGGTATCTGCGGGGGGTGGAGCGGGCGCTCGCGCAGGCCCGCGACCCCGTGGACCGGCTCGCCGCCGTGAGCGCGTGGACCATCGGCGCCGCCCGCGACAACGTCCTGGTGCGGGCGGTGCTCACCGGCTTCTGGAGCGAGCGCCTGCCCGCGCCGAGCCGGGCCGTGGTGTCCAGCTCGCCGGTGCCCGCGCAGCGCCGCGCGGACGCCGGCGTGCCGAGCCCGGCCGAGCTGCTCGTCCAGGTGCGCGACCGGGTCATGGCCGCGCTGACCGAGCGGGGCCGGCCCTCGGAGACGGAGGAGCTGGCGCGGGCCTGCGAGAGCGCGGTGCGCGTCGCGCTGTCCTACGTCGTGGCGCCCGGGAGCCGGGACGAGGACTCCCTCCAGCTGGTCCGCCGCGTCGTGCTGCGCGGTCTCAGTGGGCCGAGCCCGACAGCTGGAGGCCGATGACGCCGGCGATCACCAGCGTGATCGAGACGATCTTGAGGGCGGAGACCAGGTCGCCGAGGAAGATCATGCCGTAGATGGCCGTGCCCGCGGCGCCGATGCCCGTCCACACCGCGTACGCCGGGCCCACGTCCAGCTTCTTCAGGGCGAGCGTGAGCAGGCCGAAGCTGCCGAGGGCGAAGCAGGCGAAGGCGATCGTGGGCCAGACGCGGGTGAAGCCGTGCGACAGCTTCAGGCAGACCGCGAAGCCCGTCTCGAGGATCCCGGCGACGATGACCAGCAGCCACGCCATGGTTGTGCCTCCCGCATCCGTACGACTCGTACGCTCCGTGACTGCTTCGCCAAAGCTTGGAAGAATCTTGGTGCGATTATGCCCTTACCGAAGCGGCGGAGGCGTAAACAACGCGAAGGTCGGGTCACTCCCAGGAGGCCCGCCCGCGCGGGGCCGGCCCGCGCGAGCGGACCCGCGGGGCGGCCCAGAGGGGCGGTCAGTCGCCGTCGGTCCGCTCCCGCGTGGCGAGCAGCCTGCGCAGCGAGTAGAGCCGCGCCGGGTCCGCGTGGCCCTCGGCCACCCACGCGTCGAGCGCGCAGTCGGGCTCGTCGTGGCTGCACGCGCGCGGGCAGTTCTCGGTGCCGGGCTCCAGGTCCGGGAAGGCGTGGATGACGCGCGAGGGGTCCACGTGGTGCAGGCCGAAGGAGCGCACGCCCGGGGTGTCGATCACCCAGCCCTCGTCGCCCGCCAGGGGCAGGGCGAGCGCGGACGTGGTGGTGTGCCGGCCGCGCCCGGTGACCGCGTTGACATGGCCGGTGCTGCGGCGGCGCTCCTCGGGGACCAGCGCGTTCACCAGGGTGGTCTTGCCGACGCCGGAGTGCCCGACGAACGCCGTGACCTTGCCGTCGAGTTCGGCGCGCACCCGCGCCACCGCCGTGCCGTTCTCCAGCTCCTCGCGGCTGGTGACGACGTAGGGGATGTCCAGGTCGCCGTACAGCTCCAGGAGCTTGTCCGGCGGGGCGAGGTCCGACTTGGTCATGATCAGCAGCGGGGTGAGGCCGCCGTCGAACGCGGCGACCAGACAGCGGTCGATCAGGCGCGGGCGGGGCTCGGGGTCGGCGAGGGCGGTGACGATCGCGAGCTGGTCGGCGTTGGCGACGACCACGCGCTCGAACGGGTCGTCGTCGTCCGCCGTCCGCCGGAGCACCGAGGTGCGCGGGGTGATGCGCACGATGCGGGCGAGGGTGTCCTTCTGGCCGGACAGGTCGCCCACGAGGGCCACCTGGTCGCCGACCACCGCGGCCTTGCGGCCCAGCTCACGGGCCTTCATCGCGACCACGACCCGGTCGTCGACCAGGCAGGTCAGACGGCCGCGGTCGACGGTGAGGACCATTCCGTCGGCCGCGTCCTCGTGCTTGGGCCGGATGTTCGTACGGGGACGGTTGCCCTTGCGGTTGGGGCGGACCCGGACGTCGTCCTCGTCGGTGTGCTTGCCGTAGCGGCGCATGGTTCCAGTCCGCCCGTCAGTTCCCGAGCATCCCGGTCCACAGGTCGGGGAAGTCGGGCAGCGTCTTCGCCGTCGTCGCGACGTTCTCGATCTGTACGCCCGGTACGGCGAGGCCGATGACCGCGCCCGCCGTGGCCATGCGGTGGTCGTCGTAGGTGTGGAAGACCCCGCCGTGCAGCGGGCGGGGGCGGATGTGCAGGCCGTCGGCGGTCTCGGTGACGTCACCGCCCAGCTCGTTGATCTCCTTGGTGAGCGCGGCGAGCCGGTCCGTCTCGTGCAGGCGCAGATGGGCGACGCCGCGCAGGGTGGACGGGGAGTCGGCGAGGGCCGCGACCGCCGCGATGCCCGGGGTCAGCTCGCCGACCTCGCTGAGGTCGGCGTCGATGCCGTGCACCGAGCCCGAGCCGGTGAAGGTCAGGCCGTGCTCGGTCAGCTCGCAGGAGCCGCCCATCTCGGTGAACAGCTGCCGCAGCGCGTCACCGGGCTGGGTGGTGCGCGTCGGCCAGTCGGGGATCGTCACGCGGCCGCCGGTGACCAGGGCCGCCGCCAGGAACGGCTGGGCGTTCGACAGGTCGGGCTCGATGGTGAGGTCGCGGCCGAGCAGCGCGCCCGGCGTGACCCGCCAGACGTTCGGCTCGCCGCCCGCCTCGGGGGTGTCGACCTGGGCGCCCGCGGAGCGCAGCATGTCGACGGTCATGCGGATGTGCGGCATGGAGGGCAGGGTGCTGCCCACGTGCCGCACCTCCACGCCCTGGTTGAAGCGCGGGCCCGAGAGCAGCAGCGCGCTCACGAACTGAGACGAGGAGGAGGCGTCGATCTCGACCTGGCCGCCGTCCAGGGCGCCGCCGCCGTGCACCGTCAGGGGCAGCGCGCCGCGGCCGTCGTCGTCGACGCGGGCGCCGAGGGCGCGCAGCGCGTCGATCACGCCGTGCAGCGGGCGCTCGTAGGAGCGGGGGTCGCCGTCGAAGCGGATCGGGCCGTCGGCGAGGGCGGCGACCGGCGGCAGGAAGCGCATCACCGTGCCCGCGTTGCCCACGTCGACCGTGACCGGGCCGCGCAGGCCCGAGGGGATGACGCGCCAGGCCTCGCCCGAGCCGTCCGGGGCCCCCGCGGCGGAGCTGGACGACGACACCGTCTCCTCGATGCCGACGCCCATGGCGCGCAGGGCCCCTGCCATCAGCAGCGTGTCGCGGGAGCGCAGGGGGCGGCGCAGCCAGCCGGGCTCGGCGGCGAGGGCGGCCAGGACGAGGGCGCGGTTGGTGACCGACTTGGAGCCCGGCACGTGGACCGTCGCGGCGACGGCTCCGCTCGCGTGCGGGGCGGGCCAGAGGGCGGTGTGCGTCGGGTTCACGGTCATGCCCTTCACTTTAGTGGCTGGCGACGACCACAGAACTTGATCAAAAGTGGTGAAAACCAGGCGAAACAGCAAAGCTCCGAGCGCTTCGCCGGGTCGCCGTGCCGGGACGCCGGTCGTCCGCGGGGCCGTCGTGGCTGGTCGCGCCCGCGCGGCGGAGCCGCATGTCGACACGGCCCCGCGCCCTTCGGGGCGCTCCGGTCGCCGCAGCGCACATGCCGTACACGGCTCGAACGCCAGGTCACACGGTGAGCAGCCAGCGGCCGCCGCCTATCAGCGAGCACAGCGACACCGCGTGGAAGAGAAAGAGCCACATGCCGGCCGGCACGTGCGTCAGGCGGGAGAGCTGGTCCGCGTCGGAGTCCCCGGCGCCCCCGTGCCGCCGCTTCGCCTGGAGCTCGAAGGCGGGGCGCACGCCCCCCAGGAGCAGGAACCACACCACCGCGTACGCGAACGCGGCCTGTACGTCGGTGCTCGCCAGCCAGGAGACGACCAGGAAGGCGCCGCCGGCCAGGATCATCGTGAGCGCCCCGTACGCGTTGCGGATCATCACCAGCATCGCGGCGAGCAGGGCCGTGGCGATCCACAGGAAGGCCGTGATGTGCCCCTGGGAGAGCAGCGCCGCGCCGCCGAGGCCGAGCAGCGGGGGAGCGGTGTAGCCCGCGGCGGCGGTCAGGACCATGCCGAGGCCCGACGGCTTGCCGCGGCTGACGGTCAGGCCGCTGGTGTCGGAGTGCAGCCGGATGCCGTCCAGGCGGCGCCCGGTGAGCAGGGCGACCAGGCCGTGGCCGCCCTCGTGGGCGATGGTGATGGCGTTGCGGGCCACGCGCCACACGCCGTGCGGGACGACGGCGGCGAGCGCGACGACGCCCGTGGCGATCACCAGCCACTGTTCGGGCGCGGACTGCGTGCCGACGACGCGGTCCCACAGGTCGCTCAGGCTGGCGGAGGCGGTGGTGTGCATTGCTCGGTCGGCTCCCTGTCATCGGCCACGGCGTGGCAGTGTGGCACGTATGTGCGGACGGTATGCATCGAGTCGTGGGCCCGAGGATCTCGCAGGAATCTTTGAGATCGAGAAGTTCGAGCCGGAAGAGGCACTGGAGGCGGACTACAACGTCGCTCCCACCAAAGAGGTCTACGCCGTGCTCGACCGTCCCCTTAAGGACGCCGAGGACAAGAGCCCGGTTCGCCAGCTGCGGAAGCTGAAGTGGGGACTCGTACCGTCCTGGGCGAAGACACCGGAGGGCGGCGCGCGGATGATCAACGCGCGCGCCGAGACGGTGCACGAGAAGCCCTCCTACCGCCGGGCCTTCGCCACGCGGCGCTGCATCCTGCCTGCCGACGGCTATTACGAGTGGGTGACCGGCAGCGCCGAGCGTGACCTGGAGGTCGAGGGCAAGAAGAAGCGGCCCCGCAAGCAGCCGTACTTCGTGCTGCCGGCCGACGGGTCGGTGTTCGCGATGGCGGGTCTGTACGAGTTCTGGCGGGACCGCACGCTGCCCGACGAGCACCCGCTCGCCTGGTGGGTGACCTGCTCGGTGATCACCACGGAGGCGGAGACCACGCCGCTCGCCGTCGCCCCGGAGAACGGCCCCGCCTCGCTCGCCGACATCCACCCGCGCATGCCGCTGATGCTCACGCCCGACCGCTGGGACGCCTGGCTCGACCCGGCGCGCACCGACGTGGAGGACGTGCGTCCGCTCCTGGAGCCGCCGCCCGCCGGGCTCATGCGCGCGTTTCCCGTCTCGACGGCCGTCAGCAACGTCCGCAACAACGGTCCGGAGCTGCTGAAGGAACTGGACGGCCCCGAAGAGGGCACACTCTTCTGACGTGACGCACAGTGAGATCCACAGCGAGACCTACAGCGAAATCGTCGAGACCGAGGCCGGGGCCGCCCGGATCACCTGGCACCCCGCGCCCGGGGCCCGCCTCGTGCTCGCCGTCGGCCACGGGGCGGGCGGCGGCATCGAGGCGCGCGACCTCAAGGCCCTCGCCTCCGTCCTGCCCGCGCACGGCGTGACCGTCGCCCTGGTGGAGCAACCCTGGCGGGTGGCCGGCAAGAAGGTGGCGCCCGCGCCGAAGACGCTCGACACCGGCTGGCGCGGCGTGTGGCCCGCCCTGGCGAAGCCGGGCCCGCCGGTGATCGCGGGCGGCCGCAGCGCCGGGGCCCGCGTCGCCTGCCGCACCGCCGCCGACCTCGGCGCGGCCGCCGTGCTCGCGCTGAGCTTCCCGCTGCACCCCCCGGGCAGGCCGGAGAAGTCCCGCGCGGACGAACTGCTCGGCGCCGGGGTGCCGACGCTCGTGGTGCAGGGCGGCAACGACCCCTTCGGCAAGCCCGCCGAGTTCCCCCACGTCGAGAGGGGCGGCGCGCGGCCCGACGGTACGACGGCGGTCGTGGGGGACGGATGGGCGTACGAGCTGGTCGAGATCCCCTTCGGCGACCACTCCTTCGCCGTGCCCAAGCGGGCGGACATCGGCCAGGAGGAGGCTGTGAAGCGGATCACGGACACCGTCGTCGCCTGGACGGGCGCGCGGGGAATGTTGAGTGCGTGACCACTGTTGTCGCGAACAGACCGCAAACAGTGTTCGTAGAAGAGGGGGCCGCCCGCATGGGATCGACCATCTGCCCGAACCGCTCCAACACCGCTGACCTGGAGTGGAGCGTGCTGAGTGCGCCCAAGGCGACCCCTATTCGAGCGGCGCGCAAAGCAGGTCGTCGTCTATCCTCCGAAACCAGTGGGACCGGCTACGGCCCCACCACGTCGTTGGAGGAGGTGGGTCCGGTCACTGGGACCGACGCAGGCACTGAGCACGGTCACTCCGAGCAGCCGGAGCGTCCCGATGAGGTTTCCGAGACGGCCGCGGAGCGCACGGCCCGCTTCGAGCGGGACGCGCTGATGTTCCTCGACCAGATGTACTCGGCGGCGCTCCGCATGACCCGGAACCCCGCGGACGCGGAGGACCTGGTCCAGGAGACCTACGCGAAGGCGTACGCGTCGTTCCACCAGTTCCGCGAGGGCACCAACCTCAAGGCCTGGCTGTACCGCATCCTCACGAACACGTTCATCAACTCGTACCGCAAGAAGCAGCGCGAACCCCAGCGCAGCGCCGCCGAGGAGATCGAGGACTGGCAGCTCGCGCGCGCCGAGTCGCACATGTCCACCGGACTGCGCTCGGCCGAGTCGCAGGCGCTCGACCACCTGCCGGACTCCGACGTGAAGAACGCGCTCCAGGCGATCCCGGAGGAATTCCGCATCGCCGTGTATCTCGCGGACGTGGAGGGCTTTGCGTACAAGGAGATCGCCGACATCATGGGTACACCCATCGGTACGGTGATGTCCCGTCTTCACCGCGGCCGCCGCCAACTCCGCGGCATGCTCGAGGACTACGCGCGTGACCGCGGCCTGGTCCCGGCCGGTGCCGGAGACTCGAACGAAGCGAAAGGCTCGGGCTCATGAGCTGCGGAGAGCCGCACGAGACTGACTGCAGTGAGGTCCTGGACCACCTCTATGAGTTCCTGGACCGGGAGATGCCGGACAGCGACTGCACGAAGTTCGAGACGCACTTCGAGGAGTGCTCCCCCTGCCTGGAGAAGTACGGCCTCGAACAGGCGGTGAAGAAGCTCGTCAAGCGCTGCTGCGGCCATGACGACGTACCCGCCGACCTGCGGGCTAAGGTCATGGGCCGGATCGACCTGATCCGCTCCGGGCAGGCCGTGCCGGACGACGGGGTGGACCTGACTCCCGGGACCTCCGGCGCCTGAGCGGGCGCCTCGGCGTCTGCGTGGGCGCCCCCGGGCCCCCGCGCCCCCCGCGCCTCCGCGCCCCCGGCGCCTGAGCGGGCGCCCGGCGGGCCCTTCGCGAGCCCCGAGGGGCCGTTGTTCACTCGCTAGTTGAACGTTTCTCTTTGTTTCTTCTGGGGTTTCTCACTCGAAGGTGCTAATTCGCGCCCGCGGCGGCTGGCGTGGTCATGGCCCGTTCTAGTCTCCCGACCTGGATCGGGAGGAGAACCCCTATGCGGTCGGTGCCGGTGTGGGCCCGAGGCTACGTCCTGTGCGCCGCGCTCGGCGGGGCCGCCTGCGCGGCGCCCGCGTTCGGCCCCGGCACGGCGTGGCCCGTCGTCGCACTGCTCGCCCTGCTGTACGCGGGCGGGGAGCGCACCGTCGTCCGCGGAGGCCCGGCCGTGCCCGCCTTCTACCCGGTGCTGCTCGCCGCTGTGTTCCTGCTGCCGCCCGCGGCGGCCGCCCTGGTCGCCGTCCCGGGCGCCCTGCTCGCCCGCGTCGAACGGCGGCCCCGGTGGCTGCGCCGCCTCTGGCGAGCCGCTCAGCTGGCCCTCGCCGCCTGGGCGGCGGGGTGGACGTACGCCGTGCTCGGCGGGCCCGCGGCGGCCTCCGCGCCGCCCGACTTCCCCTATGTGCTGCTGCCCGCGGCGGTCGCCGTGCTGTGCTTCGCCGTGGTCATCGCCGCCCTCGACGGCGGCATCCTGGTGGCGGCCGAGCGGGTGCCGCCGCGGCACGCCTGGCGCGGGCTGCTGCCGGGCTCGCTCGCGCCCGTCGCCGTGCACGGCCTCGCCGGGCTGATGATGGCCGTCCTGTGGAACAGCCGGTACGGCCCGCTGGCCGCGCTGCTCGTGCTGCTCCCGATGGGCGTCTCGTGCTGGGTCCTCGCGCAGTACCACCGCGAGCGCACCGCCCACCAGGCCACCATCCGCGCGCTCGTGCAGGCCGTCGACATCAAGGACCGCTACACCAGGGGCCACAGCGAACGCGTCGGCCGCGCCTCCGTGATGATCGCGCGCGAGCTGGGCATGGACGACGGGCGCGTGGAACTGCTCCGCTTCGCCGGGATCCTGCACGACGTGGGCAAGCTCGGCGTTCCCACCCGGCTGCTGCGCAAGGAGGGGCCGCTGACCCCGCAGGAGCGGCGCGTGATCGAGCTGCACCCCGAGTACGGCCACGAGATGGTGCGCGGCATCGGCTTCCTCGGGGAGGCCAGGGCGGCGATCCTGCACCACCACGAGCGCATCGACGGCAGCGGCTACCCCTACGGCCTGACGGGACGTCAAATCCCGGAGTGCGCGCGGGTGGTGGCCGTCGCCGACGCCTTCGACGCCATGACGTCCTCGCGCTCCTACCGCCGCGCCCGCCCCGTCGCGGCCGCCGTCGCGGAGCTGCGGCGGTGCGCGGGGGCCCAGTTCGACCCGGCCATGGTCGGCGCCCTCGCGCGGGCCCTCGACCGGTGCGGCTGGGACGCGGAGGTCACGGCCGGGGGCGGTGAGAACGCCGCGGTGGGCGCGGCGGGCGGGCCAGGGCCTGACGGGCCGGGTCAGGCCGCACCGGGCCGGGCCGGCGGCGTGGTGTCCGGCGCCCCCGCGGCCCGCGGCCCGGCCGCCCGGTGACGCGCGAGCCCGCGGGCCGGCTCGCCGCCGCCGTGGCCGCGGTGCTCCGGGCCGCCGCCCTCCTCGCCGCGCTCACGGCGCTCGGCGGCACGCTGTGGCGCGGGGTCGAGGAGCCCAGGACGGCCCTCGCCTTCGGCGTGCTCATGGCCGTGGGCGAGCTGGCCCGGTGGGGGAGCGGCGGCGAGCGGGAGCCCGCGCCCCTGGGGGCCGCGGGCGCGCTGGCGTACGCCCTGCTGGGGGAGAGCGGCGGGCGGCCGACCCACCACGGGGTGCTCCAGGTGATCGCCGTGGTCGTGGCGGCGGGGCTCGTCGGCGCCGTGCCGCACGTCGCGCTCGGGCGCGGGCCCGCGCCCGACGCGCTCACCCGGCGCGTGCTCACCGTCGCCTTCGCCGCCGTGTGCTTCCAGCCGCTGTACAACTCGGGCAGGATCGAGGACTGGGCGGGCTACGGCTCGTGGTACGCCGCCGTGGTCGTGGCCCTGCTCGCGCTGACCGCGCTGTGCGACGCCGTGCTCGCTGCCGCCCTGGCGCACGCCCGCCGGGGCTGGCCGTTCGGGCCGCTGCTCCGGGACGAGCTGCGGCGCATGCCCGGCATCGGCTCGGCCGTGTGCGCCACGGGGGCCGTGATGGCGCTCGCCGTGGCCGTGGCGGGGCTGTGGGCGCTGCCGGTGTTCAGCGGCCCGCTGCTGCTCACCCAGCTGGCCGTCCGCCGGTACGCGGCCGTGCGGGCCACCTACCGGCAGACCATCGCCTCGCTGGCCCGCGCCACCGAGATCGCCGGGTACACCCCCGCCGGGCACGCGCGGCGGGTGGCGGACCTCAGCCGGGCCATGGGCCGTGAGCTGGGCCTCACCGGGGCGGACCTCACCGTCGTCGAGTACGCGGCCCTGATGCACGACATCGGGCAGCTCTCCCTCGTCGACCCCGTGCCCGCGGGCGCCACCGCGCGGCTTCCCACCAGTGAGCAGCGGCGCATCGCCCTGCTCGGCGGCGCCGTCGTCCGGCAGACCGGGGTGGCCGCGGGCGTCGCCGTGGTGGTGGAGCGCCAGGCCGATCCGTACCGCGAGCAGCCGCTCACCGCGCGTATCGTCCGGACCGCGAACGCATACGACGAGATGGCGCGGGAACACGGGCCTCAAGGACCACTGGCCGCCCTGGAGCGGCTGCGGATCGCGACGGGGCGCGAGTACCAGACGGAGGTCGTGGAGGCCTTGGCGCGGGTGCTCGCGGGCGGCCCGGGGCCCGCCCCGTCGCGCGGCGGGGTGCCGCGCCCCCCGGGCCCGTGCTGAGCGCGCCGCGCGCTCGCCCCCAGGCGCGGAAGGGCTGGATCCGGTGTGGGCCCCCACACGTTCGGGGGGCCCGGCCGAGGCCGCCGCCGGCCGCGTTCCGGGCGTCCCGCGCGGGCCTGTGGCCGGGTCGTCTGACCTCGGGCCCCACTGGGTAACCCATGGGTAATGAGCGGCCGTCCGACCGTACGTGGTTGGATGCGAAAGAGAAGCGGGGCCGCGCGGCAGCGTGGCGGCGGGGACATCCCGACAAGAGCTGGCAGGCGGGAATCGTGAGGATCTTCGGCAAGGGACGGCACCGGCCCTCCGCCTCTTGGCGGCAGGCCACCGACAGGGCGTTCACGCTCATCGGCGACGGCCGCTACGAGGACGCGGGCGCGCTGCTCACGCGCGCCGCAGACCTCGAACCCTGGCTGTCCGAGTCCTGGTTCAACCTCGCCCTGCTGCACAAGTTCCGGCACGACTGGGAGCAGGCGCGGGCCGCGGGCCTGCGGGCCGTGGCGCTGCTCGACCGCTCGGCGGGCGCCCCCGACTGGTGGAACGTGGGCATCGCGGCGACCGCCCTCCAGGACTGGCCCCTCGCCCGCAGGGCCTGGCAGGCGTACGGCCTCAAGGTGCCCGGCGGCGTCGCCGCGACGGGCGAGCCCACGGGCATGGACCTGGGCAGCGCGGCCGTGCGGCTCTCGCCGGAGGGCGAGGCGGAGGTCGTCTGGGGCCGCAGGCTGGACCCGGCCCGCATCGAGGTGCTCTCCATCCCGCTGCCGTCCTCCGGGCGGCGCTGGGGCGAGGTCGTGCTGCACGACGGCGTGCCGCACGGGGAGCGGACCACGGCCGCCGGACACGCGTACCCCGTCTTCGACGAGATCGAGCTGTGGGCGCCGTCCCCCGTGCCCACCTGGGTCGTCCTCCTGGAGGCCGCGACCGAGGAGGACCGGGACGCCCTGGAGAAGCTCGCCGCGGACGCCGGCTTCGCCGCCGAGGACTGGTCGTCGTCCGTGCGGCTGCTGTGCCGCATGTGCTCGGAGTCGCGGATGCCCAGCGACGAGGGCGACGGGGAGCACCTGGACCCGCACGACCACAGCGAGCCGGGCCACCCCGGGCCGCTCGGCCACCGCAGCCCCGGAGCGCTGTGGGTCCCCGAGCGGGAGTGCGGCCTCGCCGCACCCGCGGGCCTGGTGCGGGGCCTGCTCGACGGGTGGGTCGCCGACAGCCCGGACTCCCGGGACTGGCGGGACCTCGAAGAGGTCTGCTAGCCCCGGACGCCGATGCCCCGGCGGGGAGCTGCCCGTACCCTGTACGGGCAGTACACGGACCCAGGAAGAAGGCATACGGCGGACATGGCGCAGGACACTGAGCAGGTTTACGCGGACGGGGTGCTCCCGGTCGACGACGAGGGCTTCGTCATCGACACCGAGGACTGCGAGGCGCGGGAGACGGCCTACCGCGAGCGCGGCACGTACCGGCCCATCACGGTCGTCGGCAACCCGGTCCTCCACAAGGAGTGCAAGGACGTCACCGCCTTCGACGACGAGCTGGCCGCGCTGATCGACGACATGTTCGTGAGCCAGCGCGTGGCGCAGGGCGTCGGCGTGGCCGCCAACCAGGTCGGCGTCGACCTGAAGGTGTTCGTGTACGACTGCATGGACGACGAGGGCGTGCGGCACGTGGGCGTCGTCTGCAACCCGGTCCTCCAGGAACTGCCCGCGAACCAGCGGGTCCTGGACGACTCCGGCGAGGGCTGCCTGTCCGTGCCGACGGCGTACGCGCCCCTGGCCCGTCCCGACTACGCGGTCGTGACCGGCCAGGACGAGAAGGGCAACCCCATCAAGGTGCGCGGCACGGGCTACTTCGCCCGCTGCCTCCAGCACGAGACGGACCACCTGTACGGCTACCTGTACATCGACCGCCTCTCCAAGCGGGAGCGCAAGGACGCGCTGCGGCAGATGGCGGAGGGCACGCCGCGCTACCCCGTGGTGCCGAATGACTGAACTGCGCCACAACTGAGGCGCACGGTGAGCGCGTGACGACAGCGGCCCCTGGTCGGGAACACCCCACTGACCAGGGGCCGTTGGCGTACCCGCTCAGAACCGGACAGGACTAGCCCACGATCAGCCGCCCGTGATCCAGATTCAGTCACGTAAGGGGATGTTCTCGGCACGCTGGGGTAGTGAATGGCGCAAATGTGTTCCCTGAACGGTCAGTTGTGGTGCTGAATGGAAAGCGCGGGGATACGCAACGGCGCGCGCCCGGCACGGCAAGAGGGGCGTGGGCCTCAGCGCGGTCGAGAGGGGTTTGTTCGTGCCTGCTTCCTCACACAGCACTTCACAGTCCGACTGGGCGACACGTGACGCGGCACGGGTTCCGGCATATGCAGCGGAACGCGTCCCGAGGCAACGTCGGAAGCCGTCCGAGTCGACGCAGTCACCAGTTCGACAGGCGGTATCGGTGCCGCCCGCACTGGCCCTTCCGGTGGTGGAGTCGGAGTTTCCCCGGCATCTGCATCCGTATTGGCCAAAGCTTCAGGAGAAGTCCCGGGCATGGCTCCTGGAAAAGCGCCTCATGCCCCCGGACAAGGTCGCGGCATATGCCGACAGCCTGTGCTACACGGACTTGGTCGCCGGATACTACATCGGCGCCCCCGACGAGCTGCTCGCCGCCATCGCGGACCTCAGCTCCTGGTTCTTCGGCTGGGACGACCGGCACGACCGGGACGCGGTGCACGGCAGGGCCGCGGGCTGGCGGCGCCTGTGCGCCGGGCTGCACGAGACCCTCCAGGACCCGCGCGCACAGCTGCACCACAAGGACCCTCTGGTCGCGGGCTTCGCAGACTGCGTCCTGAGACTGTACGCGCACCTCGGACCGCGGTGGAACGCGCGCTTCGCCCGGCACTTCCACCCGGTGATCGACGCCTACGACCACGAGTTCGGCAACCGCCGTACCGGAACCGTGCCGAGCGTCGACGCGTACGTCGAGCTGCGCCGGCTCACCTTCGCGCACTGGGTCTGGATCGACCTGCTCGAACCCACCGCGCGCCAGGAACTGCCGGACGCGGTGCGGAAACACCCCGCCTATCGCGCGGCGGCACTCGCCACCCAGGATTTCTCCGCCTGGTACAACGACCTCTGCTCGCTGCCGAAGGAATTGGCGGGCGACGAGGTGCACAACCTCGGAATTTCCCTCATCCACCACGAAGGCCTTTCCTTGCAGCAGGCGGTGGCGGAAGTGCACCGGCGTGTCAGTGACTGTGTAAGTGATTTTCTCGCGGTGCAGCCGGAAGTCCTGAGTTTGGCGGATGAATTGCTCGACGGCAGCGCCGAGGGTCGGAAGGTGAGCGCCGCACTGCAATCATGCGTCTTCAATATGCGGAACTGGTTCAGTTCCGTCTACTGGTTCCATCACGAATCCGGCAGATATCGCGTCGACAACTGGGACGACCGATCCTTGCCCCCGTACGTGTCCGACGCCCCGGGACCCGAACTCCCGGAATGCGAATTGGCAGGCCCCGAACTGGCAGGAGGCCAGGAATGACCGTCGAATCCGCAGCGTCCGCCATAACCGCTCCTGCCGCTTCCCGGCGGCTGAACGCGCCGCCCCTGGTCCCCGGTGGAGCGCCACTTCTCGGCCACGCCTGGAACCTGGTGCGCGACCCGCTCGGCTTCCTGGCCGACCTGCGGGACCACGGCGATCTCGTCCGGATCCGGCTGGGGCCGAGGACGGCGTACGCGGTGTGCGCCCCGCAGCTCGTCGGCGCCCTGCTCAAGAGCCCGGACTACGTCGTCGGCGGGCCGCTCTGGGACACCCTGGAGGTGCTGCTCGGCAAGGGCGTGGCGACCAGCAACGGCTCGCTGCACCGGCGCCAGCGGCGCATGATGCAGCCCGCGTTCCGGCCCGAGCGCATCGCCGGCTACGCGCGCGTGATGGAGCAGGAGGCCCAGGCGACGGCGGCGCGCTGGAGTGACGGCGAAACGGTGGACGTCAGCGCGGAGATGTTCCGCACCGCCGTGCGCGTCGTCTCCCGCTCGCTCCTGGAGGTCGACTCGATCGGCGAGAAGGCGGACCGCATCAGCGCGTCGCTGCACACCGTCTTCGAGGGCCTGTACCGCCGCATGGTCCTCTCCGTCGGGCCGCTGTACCGCCTGCCGACGCCCGCCAATCGGCGCTTCGAGCGCGCGCTCGCCGATCTGCACGCGCTCGTCGACGAGATCATCGCCGAACGCCGCCGGTACGGAAACGGCACGGAAGAGGACTTGCTGGCCGTATTGCTCGGCGCCCGCGATGAATCGGGGCAGGCGTTGACCGACCAGGAGATCCATGACCACGTCGTCTCGCTCGTTGTGGCGGGCGCCGAGAATGTCGCCTCGACACTGGCATGGGTCTTCCATCTGCTCACCGAACACCCGGAGCACGAAAGGCGGTTGGTTGAAGAGGTAAATGCCGTGACGCGGGGGCGCCCGGTCGCCTTCGCCGATCTCGGCGAGCTGTCGCACACACGCAATGTCGTCACGGAGGCGATGCGTATACGACCGGCCGCCTGGATTTTCACGCGGCGGTCCGTGGCCGAGACCACCCTCGGCGGCTATCGCATTCCGGCCGACGCGGACATCGTGTACAGCGTGTACGCGATGCAGCGCGATCCGCGTTCCTTCGAGCGGCATCTCGAGTTCGACCCGGACCGGTGGAATCCGGAACGCGCGGCGGACGTCCCCGAGTTCGCCATGATGCCCTTCAGCGTGGGCAACCGTAAGTGCCCCGGCGATCACTTCAGCCTGGCGGAACTCACCATCATCCTGGCCACGATCGCCGCCAAGTGGCGGCTCGCCCCGGTGGCGCGGACCGACACGCGCACCAAGGTCGGCATCACGCTGCATCCGCGGGATCTGGTGCTGCGCGCCACGGCGCGCTGACGCCGGGGTCCGTGTGCCCGCACCGCCCCAGGGCCGGTGCGGGCACGCGCGTCAGGCCGCGGGCTCGGCCCCGGGGCCGCGGAACGCCCGCCGGTACGCGTTCGGCGTGGTGCCGAGCGCGCGGATGAACTGATGGCGAAGCGCGGCCGCGTTCGGGAAGCCGGAGCGCCAGGCGACCACGTCCACGGTCTCGTCCGTGGCCTCCAGCAACTCCTGGGACCTGAGCAGCCGTTGGCGCAGCAGCCAGCGGTAGGGCGTGGTGCCGGTCTCCTCCTTGAAGCGGCGGGCGAAGGTGCGCGGTGACATATGGGCGCGGGCCGCGAGCTGGTCGACGGTCAGCTCCTGGTCGAGGTGGCGCTCCATCCACGCCAGGACCTCGCCCACGGTGTCGCAGCGGGTGCGCGGCAGCGGGCGCGCGATGTACTGGGCCTGGCCGCCGTCGCGGTGCGGCGGCACGATCATCCGGCGGGCGATGGCGTTGGCGACCTCCGCGCCGTTCTCCCTGCGGACCAGGTGCAGGGCGGCGTCGATGCCCGCCGCGGTGCCCGCGGAGGTGATCACCGGGTCCTCGTCGACGTACAGCACGTCCGGTTCGACGACGGCGCGCGGGTAGCGGCGCGTCAGCTCATCGGCGTGCCGCCAGTGCACCGCGCAGCGCCGCCCGTCCAGGAGCCCGGCCGCCGCGAGCACGAAGGCGCCGGTGCAGACGCTGAGCACCCGGGTGCCGCGCTCGGTGGCGCGGCGCAGGGCGTCGAGCAGCACGGGCGGGAAGTCCCGCGTCACATAGGAGTCGCCCGCGGGGACGGTGATGAGGTCGGCCTCTTCGAGCCGGTCGAGGCCGTACGGCGTGGAGATGGTGAAGCCGGCGTGGGTGGAGAGCGTGGGGCCCTCGGCCGAGACGAGCGCGAAGTCGTACACCGGCAGGCCCTCGTCGCTGCGGTCGAGGCCGAACACCTCGGACACCACGCCGAGTTCGAAGGGGTGCACGCCGTCGAGGGCGACGGCGGCCACGTTTCTCAGCATGCGGCCAGTGTGCCGCGCCACTGGCAGGAAATCGAGGGTGGGCGACAGTCCTGCCACTCACGCCGGAGGACGGCCGGCGCGAGAGTGGTCGTCATGAACGCGACTGACGCACTCGACACGCTGGCCGTCCTCCTGGTCTTCCTGCTCATGGCCCTGCCGTCACTGATCGGCCACGCCCACGACCGCCGGATCGACCGGCAGCTGCGGGAGGCCGAGCGCGGGCCCGGGCCGCGGGATCAGAACTCGTCGTCGAAGGAGACCGAGCCCTCGACCGCGACCTGGTACGCGGACGGGCGCCGCTCGAAGAAGTTGGTCAGTTCCTGAACGCCCTGAAGCTCCATGAACGAGAAGGGGTTCTCGGAGCCGTACACCGGCGCGAAGCCCAGGCGCGTCAGGCGCTGGTCGGCGACGCACTGGAGGTACTCGCGCATGGACTCGGTGTTCATGCCCGGCAGGCCGTCCCCGCACAGGTCGCGCGCGAACTGCAGCTCGGCCTCGACCGCGCCCTTCAGCATGTCGACGACCTGTTCCTGGAGCTTGTCGTCGAACAGCTCCGGCTCCTCCTTGCGGACCGTGTCGACCACGTCGAAGGCGAAGGACATGTGCATCGTCTCGTCGCGGAAGACCCAGTTGGTGCCGGTGGCGAGGCCGTGCAGCAGACCGCGGCTGCGGAACCAGTAGACGTACGCGAAGGCACCGTAGAAGAACAGGCCCTCGATGCACGCCGCGAAGCAGATCAGGTTGAGCAGGAAGCGGCGGCGGTCGGCCTGGGACTCCAGGCGGTCCAGCTTCTCCACCGAGTCCATCCACGTGAAGCAGAACTCGGCCTTCTCACGGATGGAGGGGATGTTCTCCACGGCCGCGAAGGCGGCGGCGCGGTCCTCCGGGTCGGGCAGGTAGGTGTCGAGCAGCGTCAAGTAGAACTGGACGTGCACGGCCTCCTCGAAGAGCTGACGGCTCAGGTAGAGCCGCGCCTCGGGGGAGTTGATGTGCTTGTAGAGGGTGAGCACCAGGTTGTTCGCCACGATCGAGTCGCCGGTGGCGAAGAACGCGACCAGGCGGCCGATGAGGTGCTGCTCCTCGGGCGTCATCTTGGCGAGGTCGGCCACGTCCGAGTGGAGGTCGACCTCCTCCACGGTCCAGGTGTTCTTGATCGCGTCCCGGTAGCGCTCGTAGAAGTCCGGGTAGCGCATCGGGCGGAGCGTCAGCTCGAAGCCCGGGTCGAGCAGGTTCTTCTCACCAGATGTCGTGGTGGTGTGCAGGTCGGACTGGGACATTACTGGCAGGCCTCGCAGGACTCGGGGTTTTCCAGGGAGCAGGCGATCGCCTCGGGGTCGGTCACCTGCTGGGGGACGGGGGCGGCCGCGGCGGCGGAGCCTCCCGCGGCGCGGGCGATGCGCGTCGCGGGGCGCGAGCGCAGGTAGTACGTGGTCTTGAGGCCCTGCTGCCAGGCGTAGGCGTACATCGAGGAGAGCTTGCCGATGGTCGGCGTCTCCAGGAAGAGGTTCAGGGACTGCGACTGGTCGAGGTACGGGGTGCGCGCGGCGGCCATGTCGATCAGGCCGCGCTGCGGGATCTCCCAGGCCGTGCGGTACAGGTCGCGTACGTCCGCGGGCACCCAGGTGAAGCCCTGCACCGAGCCGTTGGACTCGCGCAGCGCCTCGCGGGTCTGCGCGTCCCAGACGCCGAGCTTCTTGAGGTCCTGCACCAGGTAGGAGTTCACCTGGAGGAACTCGCCGGACAGCGTCTCGCGCTTGAAGAGGTTGGAGACCTGCGGCTCGATGCACTCGTAGACGCCCGCGATGGACGCGATGGTGGCGGTCGGGGCGATGGCAAGGAGCAGCGAGTTGCGCATGCCGACCTTGGCGATGCGCTCCCGCAGCGCCTCCCAGCGCTCGGGCCAGGCCTGCTCCGTCGCGTAGTGATCGGGGTGCAGGACGCCGCGCGCGGTGCGGGTCTTCTCCCAGGCGGGCAGCGGCCCGTGGCGCTCGGCGAGGTCCGTCGACGCCTCGTACGCGGCGAGCATGATCCGCTCGGCGATCCTCGTGGAGAGCGCCTTCGCCTCGGGGGAGTCGAAGGGCAGCCGCAGCTGGAAGAAGACGTCCTGGAGGCCCATGGCGCCGAGGCCCACCGGGCGCCACTTGGCGTTGGAGCGCCCGGCCTGCTCGGTCGGGTAGAAGTTGATGTCGACGACGCGGTCGAGGAACGTCACGGCGGTGCGCACGGTGGCGTCGAGGCGCTCCCAGTCGATGTCCCCGTCGGCCACGAAGGCCCCGAGGTTCACCGAGCCGAGGTTGCACACGGCCGTCTCGCCGTCGTCCGTGAC
Source organism: Streptomyces sp. NPDC045778 (assembly GCF_056431945.1). Taxonomy (NCBI): domain Bacteria; kingdom Bacillati; phylum Actinomycetota; class Actinomycetes; order Kitasatosporales; family Streptomycetaceae; genus Streptomyces; species Streptomyces sp. NPDC045778. The sequence continues at coordinate 497,672 of NZ_JBWKJZ010000001.1, read as the reverse complement.
CTCCAGGATCTCCGTGCACAGGTTGGAGGAGTGCACGGTGTGGCCGGGCTCGGCGGTCTGGTTGGCGGTGCGGTTGGAGGCGTCCTTGAAGGTCATCCAGCCGTTGCCGGTCTGCGCCAGGGTGCGCATCATGCGGCCGTACAGATCACGGGCGGGCATGGTCTTCTGCGCCAGGCCCTTGGCCTCGGCCGCGCGGTACGCCGTGTCGAACTCCTCGCCCCACAGGTCGACAAGCTCGGGCACGTCGGCGGGCGAGAACAGCGACCACTCCTGGTCGGCGGCGACCCGGCGCATGAACTCGTCGGGGATCCAGTGCGCCAGGTTCAGGTTGTGGGTGCGCCGGGCGTCCTCGCCGGTGTTGTCCCGCAGCTCCAGGAACTCCTCGATGTCGGAGTGCCAGGTCTCCAGGTAGACGGCGGCGGCGCCCTTGCGGCGGCCGCCCTGGTTCACCGCGGCGACGGAGGCGTCCAGGGTCTTGAGGAACGGCACGATGCCGTTGGAGTGGCCGTTCGTGCCGCGGATCAGCGAACCGCGCGAGCGGATGCGGGAGTACGAGAGGCCGATGCCGCCCGCGTGCTTCGACAGGCGCGCCACCTGGTGGTAGCGGTCGTAGATCGAGTCCAGCTCGTCGAGCGGGGAGTCCAGCAGGTAGCAGCTGGACATCTGCGGGTGGCGGGTGCCGGAGTTGAAGAGCGTCGGCGAGGACGGCAGGTAGTCGAGGCGGCTCATCAGGCCGTACAGCGCGGCGACCTCGTCCAGGGCCCGCACCGACTCGTCCTCGGCGAGGCCGACGGCCACGCGCAGCATGAAGTGCTGGGGCGTCTCGATGACCTTGCGGGTGATCGGGTGGCGCAGCAGGTAGCGGCTGTGCAGCGTGCGCAGGCCGAAGTAGCCGAAGCGGCGGTCGGCGCCGTCGGCGAGCGCGGCCTCCACGAGGGCGTCCAGACGGGCGCAGTGCAGGGTCGTGAAGGCGGCGGTGCGGTCGGCGATGAGGCCCTCGCGGTGGCCGACCGCGACGGACTCGGAGAACGACGTGACGCCCTGCGACGCGGCCTCCTCGCGGATGCCGATCGTCAGGAGGCGGGCGGCGAGCCGGGAGTAGGCGGGGTCCTCGGAGATGAGCCCGGCGGCCGCCTCGGTGGCAAGCTCCCGCAGCTCGGCCTCGTCGGCCTTCGCCGAGCGGCCGCGCAGCGCGGCCGCGGCGACGCGTCCGGGGTCGGCGTCGGGGAGGTCGGCGGTGAGGTCGGTCAGGGTGCGCAGCAGGGCGGCGCCGGGCCCGTCGGTGGACGGGGCGGACTGCTCGGCGTGCTGCTGACCGGCTTCGGCCTGCGCTGACGCGGGCTCGGCGGGCGCGATGGTCACGTGGTGCTCTCCCTCGCTCGGCTCTGGGCATCGAGGCAGGCGAGGGCACACGGGCGCGACCGCGCGCAGCGGTACGTACACCGCGTCCATCAGCCCATGTCCACGAGGCCCGGACGTCTGCGCCCGGACCGGGCGGCACGGGCGCGCTGTCGGCAGGTCCTCGGACTTTGTGGGTACGCAAATGCGCACACGTACACCGTTGCGGGACAGTTCCGGACTTGCACCGGATTCCCCTGCGACGACAGCGAGGACGAGCATACATCTTGTGCCGGGTTTCGGTGGCGCCCCTAGATGTTGTGTCGGTTGCTGGTCAGGGGGTGACCGCTTCCTCACGGGGGGTGGTCGCTCGGGGGTGCGCCGGAGCGTCAACTCACCAGGGGGGAGGCCGGGGAGGGGGCCGCTTCCCGGGCCTGGGGCGGGGTGCGCGGGGGCCGGCGCGGGGGGGCCTGGACCGGTCGGCCGGACGGCCTGGACCGGTCGGCCGGACGGCCTGGACCGGTCGGCCCAGGGGGGCTGGACCGGTCGGCCCAGGGGGGGCTGGACCGGTCGGCCCGGGGGCCCGGCCCGGTCGGTCAGCCGCCCGCGCCCGGCGGGTCCTGCGGGGCGCCGTCCCCGTTCGGCGGCAGGTCGCCGCGCTCCGCCGGGCGGCCCGTGTCGCCGCCGTCCGTGGGCAGGCCCTCGGGGTCGGCCTGCTCGGGCAGGGCCGCGTCCAGCTCGCGGTCGTCGGCGCGGTGGGCGTCCTCGGCGGCGGCGCGCAGCACCTCGCGGCTCACGGCGCCGCGGTCGGCGGCGAGTTGGATCCGCAGCCCGTTCTCCGTGCGGACGTACTCGTGCCGGGAGCCCGTGACGCGGTACCAGCCCTTGCCGTCCTTCTCGCAGCTCCTGGCGGCGGGCGGGACCGTACGGCAGTTGGCGTCGGTGACGGTGCCCCGGTCGACGGAGAGCGTGAGCTGCCCGCCGCCCTCGTCCCGCACGTACGTGGACTGGAAGCCGTCGTCGCCGATGACGCCCACCGACTGCCGGGCCAGCTCGAAGCCGTCGGCCTCCGTCACGTACACGTGCTCCACGACGGTCTGCGCCGCCTCGGCGCGGGCCTTCAGCTCGGCGCGGTCCGGCGGCGACCCGGCGGTGAGGTCGTCCGAGCCGCAGCCGGTGAGGGCGAGCGGGGCGAGGAACAGGGCCGGCAGGAGGCGGCGGGAACGTCTCATGCGCACATCCTTTCGCATGCGTCCGACGCCGCGCTCCGGCCGGCCCCGTCCGTCAGGACCGCCTCAACTCAGTGGCCCGCCCCCACCTTGGGCAGCTCCACGGACACGCCCTGGTCGCCTGCGTCGGCCGTGTAGTCCTCGGGAGAGGTCTCGTCGACGCCCTCGGGGGCCTTGAACGCCTTCAGGACGAAGGTGAGGACGACCGTGACGACCACGTTCAGGACGAACGCCGTCAGGCCGATGTAGCCGATCTCGCCGATGCCGGGGATCTCCTTGGAGGACCCGCCGAAGTGCTTCTGCGTCGGCGAGGCGACGCCGTAGGCGGCCACCGTCCCGTAGAGCATGCCGACCGCCCAGCCGGCGAGCAGCGCCCACCGGTGGAACCACCGTGTGAACAGGCCGCCGACGAGCGCGGGCATGGTCTGGAGGATCCAGATGCCGCCCAGGAGCTGGAAGTTGATGGCGACCGTTTTGTCCATGCTGAGGACGAAGACGAGCGCGCCCACCTTCACGAGCAGCGAGACCAGCTTGGAGACCTTGGTCTCCTGCTCAGGCGTCGCGTCGGGCTTGAGGAAGTCCTTGTAGATGTTGCGCGTGAAGAGGTTCGCGGCCGCGATGGACATGATCGCGGCGGGCACGAGCGCGCCGATGCCGATGGCCGCGAAGGCCACGCCGGTGAACCAGTCGGGGAACATGTCCTCGAACAGCTGCGGGATCGCCAGCTGCCCGTTGTCGACCTTCACCCCGGCCGCGATCGCCATGAACCCGAGCAGCGCGAGCAGGCCCAGCATCAGCGAGTACAGCGGCAGGATGGTGGTGTTGCGGCGGATCACGTCCCGGCTGCGCGAGGACAGCGTCGCGGTGATCGAGTGCGGGTACATGAAGAGCGCGAGCGCCGAGCCGAGCGCCAGGGTCGCGTACGTCCACGTCCCCGCGTCACCGGGGACGAGCGCCCCGACGGGCTTGCCGGTCGCCTCGTTCGTCGCCGAGAACTTCTCGCCCGCCGCGTGGAAGACGTCGTCGAACCCGCCCAGTTTGATCGGGATGTAGATGATGGCCACCACGATCACGATGTAGATCAGGGTGTCCTTCACGAACGCGATCAGCGCCGGGGCCCGCAGGCCGGAGGAGTAGGTGTAGGCGGCGAGCACGCCGAAGGCGATCAGCAGCGGCAGGTCCTTGACGAACCAGTTGGTGTCCTCGCCGCCGCCGACGCCCATCACGTCGAGGACGGCCTGGATGCCGACGAGTTGGAGCGCGATGTACGGCATCGTCGCGAGGATGCCGGTCACGGCCACCGCGAGCGAGAGCCCCTTGGAGCCGAAGCGCCCGCGCACGAAGTCGGACGTGGTCACGTAGCCGTGCTTGTGCGAGACCGACCAGAGCCGGGGCAGGAAGGTGAAGATCAGCGGGTAGACGAGGATGGTGTACGGCACCGCGAAGAACCCGGCGGCGCCGGCCGCGTAGATAGCCGCGGGGACGGCCACGAAGGTGTACGCCGTGTAGAGGTCGCCGCCGAGCAGGAACCACGTCACCCAGGTGCCGAACGAGCGGCCGCCGAGGCCCCATTCGTCGAGGCTCTCGCTCTCGGCCCGGCGCCAGCGGGCGGCGAGGAAGCCCATGACCGTGACCGCGAGGAAGAAGAAGATGAAGACGGCGAGCGCGACGCCGTTCACGCCGTCGTTCATGACCGCGCCCCTCCCTGGCCGCGGGCGGCCTTCCGGTCGCGCTGGTCACGCTGCCACAGCTTGTACGCGATCATCGTGAGCGCGGTGGATATCAGCACCCACAGCATCTGGTACCAGTAGAAGAACGGGATGCCGATGAAGGCCGGGTCGGCCTTCGCGTAGGAGCTGACCCAGAGCATGGCCACGAAGGGCGCCACGAGACAGAGGGCGACGATCACACGGACCGGCGTGACCACCGGCTGTCTCACTTCAGGCGCAACCGGCACTTCAGGCGCATCTGGCATACCGCGGCTCCGTTCGCTCACTTATCCCGTGTTTAACGTGCGGGAAATCTAAGCGACGGTCTTGGCCTACGGAACCCCTGTCCGTATAACGGACGGGCCACAGAGGGGCCGAGGGGCCTCTCAGCAGCAGCGGAAGCCCTGCCGCGGGTCCGACTCCTGGCGGTCAGTCCGCATCCGCTCGAACGCCCTGCGGGTCGGCACGGCCGCGGCCGGATGCTCCTTGCGGACGTGTGCCACGTACCGCTCGTACGCGGACTCGTCCGTCAACTCCCGTACGTACCACCGCAGGGCGCGCAGCGCGCGGCGCAGCGGCCCGGTCACGGCCGGCCCGCCTTCGCGCGCTCGTGGGCCACCAGCTCCGCCTTCTCCTCCTTCGTGGCGATGAGGCCCGCGGGCGCGACGGTCCTCGACTCCACGAACGGCGCCTCGCTCAGGCGCGAGGACAGCGGGTCGCGCACGTGCTTGACGCACACGCGGGCCGCGTCCACGAGCACGATCACGATGAGGACCGCGAGGGCCGCCGAAAGCACGCCGTCCACCGTGGAGTTGGTGACGACGGTGTGCATGTCGTCCATGGTCTTGGCGGGCGGCAGGACCTTGCCTTCGTCGATGGCGTCCTGGTAGATCGAGCGCTGCTTGAAGAAGCCCACGCGCGGGTCGGCGGAGAACACCTTCTGCCAGCTCGCCGTGAGCGTCACCGTCGCGTCCCAGACCAGCGGAACCCCGGTGATCCAGGCCCACTTGAGCCGTCCCGACTTCACCAGGAGCGTGGTGCACACGGCCAGGGCGACGGCCGCGAGCAGCTGGTTGGCGATGCCGAAGATCGGGAAGAGCTGGTTGATGCCGCCGAGCGGCTCGTGCACACCGACCCAGAGGAAGTAGCCCCACAGGCCGGTCACGGCCGCGCTGGTGAGCACCAGGCCGGGCTTCCAGCTCACGTTCTTGAAGGGCTTGTAGACGTTGCCCAGCATGTCCTGGAGCATGAATCGGCCCACGCGCGTGCCCGCGTCGAGCGCGGTGAGGATGAAGAGCGCCTCAAACATGATCGCGAAGTGGTACCAGAACGCCCGCAGCGAGTCCCCGGTGACCTTGGAGAAGATCTCCGACACGCCGACCGCGAGGGTGGGCGCGCCGCCCGTGCGCGAGAGCAGCGAACTCTCCTCGACGTCCTTGGCGGCCCGCGCCAGGTCCTCGGGGGAGATGGTGTACCCGAAGTTCGCGACCGCACGGGACGCCTCCTGGACGGTGTCGCCGACCACGCCCGCGGGCGCGTTCATCGCGAAGTACAGGCCCGGGTCGATGATGCTCGCCGCCACCAGGGCCATGACCGCCACGGAGGACTCCATCAGCATGGAGCCGTAGCCGATCATCCGGACCTGGGTCTCCTTCTGGATCATCTTCGGCGTCGTACCGGAGGAGATCAGGGCGTGGAAGCCGGAGAGCGCGCCGCAGGCGATCGTGATGAACACGAACGGGAACAGCGAGCCGGCGAAGACCGGCCCGTCGCCGCGCGAGGCGAAGTCGGTGACCGGGTCCATCTTGAGCGTCGGCAGCGTGACGAGCACGCCGAGCGCGAGCAGCACGATCGTGCCGATCTTCATGAACGTGGAGAGGTAGTCGCGCGGCGCGAGCAGCATCCACACCGGCAGGATCGAGGCGACGAAGCCGTACGCCACCAGCCAGATCACCAGCGTCGACGGGGCGAGCGTGAAGGCCTCCGCCCAGGAGGACTCCGCCACCCAGCGGCCCGCGACCAGGGCGAGCAGCAGCAGGCCGATGCCGATGAGCGAGACCTCGCTGACCCGGCCGGGGCGCAGGACACGCAGGTAGAAGCCCATGAACAGGGCGATCGGGATCGTCATCGCGATGGAGAAGGTGCCCCAGGGCGACTCGGCGAGGGCGTTCACGATCACCAGGGCGAGCACGCCGAGCAGGATGATCATGATGGCGAAGGTGGCGAGCAGGGCGGCGGCGCCGCCGAACGGGCCGATCTCGTCCCGCGCCATCTGGCCGAGCGACTTGCCGTCGCGGCGGGTGGAGAAGAACAGGACCACCATGTCCTGCACGGCCCCCGCGAAGATCACTCCCGCGATGATCCAGATGGTGCCGGGCAAGTACCCCATCTGGGCGGCGAGCACCGGTCCGACGAGGGGTCCGGCGCCCGCGATCGCCGCGAAGTGGTGGCCGAGCAGGACGCGCCGGTCGGTCGGGTGGTAGTCGATGCCGTTGTCGAGCCGCTCGGCGGGCGTGGCCCTGCGCTTGTCGACGCGCAGGACCTTGTGGGCGATGAACTTCGCGTAGAAGCGGTAGGCGATGGCGTACGAGCCGAGTGCGGCGGCCACCATCCAGGCGGCGGACACCTCCTCGTCCCGGGAGAGCGCGAGCACGGTCCAGCCCGCGGCGCCGACCAGCGCGACGAGGCTCCAGAGGGCGATGGTCTTGGGGGTGGCTGTGCGCACGGGCCGTCCTCCCGGTCGCGTGTCTGCGGTGACGGGAGGACGGTAGGGCAGGAAAGTGATCTGCGCCATGGGGCGGGCAGGGTGAAACGCGGTGCGGCCGGGGGGCCGGGGCCGCAGGGCGGGGCCGAGCGCGGCGGCTCCGGGGCGCTGCGGCGGGCCCCGGGCACTGAGGCGGTCCGGGGAGCGCTGCTCCGGCCTTGGGGTGCCGTGTCGGTGCGGGGGCGTTGCTGCGGCCCCCGGGCGGTACCTCGGTCCCCG
>NZ_JBWKJZ010000001.1:422149-490318 GCF_056431945.1 Streptomyces sp. NPDC045778 | reverse complement strand
GCCCGGGCGGTGCCTGGGTCCCCGGGCGGTGCCTGGGTCCCCGGGCGGTGCCTGGGTCCCCGGGCGGTGCCTGGGTCCCCGGGCGGTGCCTGGGTCCCCGGGCGGTGCCTGGGTCCGCAGGCGGTGCCTGGGTCCGCAGGCGGTGCCTGGGTCCCCGGGCGCTGCGTCGACCCCAGGGCGCTGAGGCGGTCCGGGGTGTCGCAGTCGCCTCGGTCGCCTCAGTCCTGCGGCCGCTTGAGCCGTGCCACGAACTTGTAGCGGTCGCCCCGGTACACCGAGCGCACCCACTCCACCGGCTGCCCGCCGCCGTCCACGGAGTGCCGCGACAGCATCAGCATGGGCAGGCCCACGTCGGTGCCGAGCAGGCCCGCCTCGCGCGGGGTCGCCAGGGAGGTCTCGATGGTCTCCTCGGCCTCGGCGAGGTGCACGTCGTAGACCTCGGCGAGGGCCGTGTACAGGGAGGTGTACTTCACCAGCGAGCGTCTGAGCGCGGGGAACCGCTTGGCGGACAGGTGCGTGGTCTCGATGGCCATCGGCTCGCCGCTGGCCAGGCGCAGGCGCTCGATGCGCAGGACGCGCCCGCCGGCGGTGATGTCCAGGAGCCCGGCGAGGGTGTCGTCGGCGGTGATGTACCCGATGTCCAGGAGCTGGGAGGTCGGCTCCAGGCCCTGTGCCTTCATGTCCTCGGTGTACGAGGTGAGTTGGAGCGCCTGCGACACCTTCGGCTTGGCCACGAACGTGCCCTTGCCCTGGATGCGCTCCAGGCGGCCCTCGACGACCAGCTCCTGGAGGGCCTGGCGCACCGTCGTGCGCGAGGTGTCGAACTCGGCGGCGAGGGTGCGCTCGGGCGGCACCGGGGTGCCCGGCGGCAGGGTCTCGGTCATGTCCAGCAAGTGCCGCTTCAGGCGGTAGTACTTGGGCACGCGGGCGGGGCGCACGGTCTTGCCGGGGCCGGGGCCGGGGCCGGGGCCGGTACCGGAGCCGTCGCTCGCCACGGGGGTGGGGGCGGCCGTGCTCGCGGATGCCGTCGCCGAGGTGCCCACCTCGGCCCGGGTACTGCCCGCCTCTGTGCCCATGCTCCGCCTTTCCCGCTCCTGTGGTGCTCTCACCGGCTCCTGTGCTGCTGCCGTCACCCGGCTCCTCCGTCTGTCGCGGCTCACATCGTGGCACGGTCCGGGCCAGGGGAGTCACCCCTGTTCGAGCGAAGCCGTCGGGGGAGAGCCGTGCCGCTCAGGTGTCGGTCCGATAACGGAGCCGACTGCCCTTCTTATACACCCTTGACACCCCAAAAGGTCTAGGCCAAGCTCCCCCGTACTGGTCTACACCATTAAAGACCAGGTCCAGTCCCACGGGCAGTCTTTCGGTCCTCTTGGTCGCTGCGGGTGGGGGGTTGGCTGGGTGGCATCCAAAGGAGGATGACGTGAAGCGCAGGCTCATAGCGGCGATCGGTGTCGCGGGCATGTTGGTCTCGGTCGCGGCGTGTGGCAGCGACGACAAGGACGACAAGAAGTCCGGGGCGGACGGCTTCAGGGGCGAGACGCTGACGCTCTGGGCCATGGACGGCTCGACGCCGGACGGCTGGACCAAGGACGTCACGAAGGCCTTCGAGAAGAAGACCGGCGCCAAGCTCAAGCTCGAGGTCCAGGACTGGAACGGCATCCAGCAGAAGCTCACCGCCGCCCTCTCCGAGGAGAACCCGCCGGACGTCTTCGAGATCGGCAACACGCAGACGGCCGCCTACGCCAAGTCCGGCGGCCTCGCCGACCTGAGCGACCTCAAGGAGTCGATCGGCTCGGACTGGACCGAGTCGGTCAACAAGTCCACGGTCGTGGACGGCAAGCAGTACGCCGCCCCGTGGTTCGTGCTCAACCGCGTCGTGCTCTACAACAAGAAGGTCTGGGCCGACGCGGGCATCAAGAAGACGCCCAAGACCCGTGACGAGTTCTACGCCGACCTGAAGAAGATCGGCCAGAAGACCGACGCGGAGCCGATCTACCTGCCGGGCCAGAACTGGTACCACTTCGTGGGCCTCGTCATCGGCGAGGGCGGCGAGCTGGTCAAGAAGGACGGCGACAAGTACGTCTCCAACCTGGACGACCCGAAGGTCGTCAAGGCCGCGGAGACGTACAAGAAGTTCCAGGCCCTGTCCAAGGCGCCCAAGAACAAGGACGAGGCGACCCCGCAGCAGGCCGAGGTCTTCGCCAAGGGCAAGACCGGCGCGTTCATCGGCATGAGCTGGGAAGCCGCCACGGCCATCAAGGCCAACAAGAAGATCGAGAAGGACATCGGCTACTTCACGATCCCGGGCGCCACGGCCGACAAGCCCGAGGGCGTCTTCCTCGGTGGCTCCAACCTCGCCGTGGCCGCCACCAGCAAGAAGCAGGAGCTGGCCAAGGAGTTCCTGAAGATCGCGATGTCCGACAAGTTCGAGGGCGCGCTCGCCAAGGAAGGCGGCGTGATCCCGAACAAGCAGGCCCTGGAGTCCAACCTCAAGGGCAACCCGGCCGCCGAGGCCATGGCCCCGGCCGCCGCCGGCGGTGGCATCACCCCGCTGATCCCGGAGTGGGCCGCCGTGGAGAACGAGCCCAACCCGATCAAGAGCTACCTGACCGCGGTCATGAACGGCGAATCGCCCGCCGACGCCGCGAAGAAGGTCGAGGGCGAGTTCAACAAGCGCCTGTCGCAGAAGCAGTAAGGAAGCGCCCCGCCGGGGGCGGTGACACCAGGGTCGTGCCCGCGGCCCCTCCTCGCCGCCCCCGGCGCATTCCTGTGTGACGTGCCGATGAGAGAGATGGCGAGCATGACCGTACAGACCGAACGGCCGCCCTCCGGCCCGCCGGAGGTAGTGAAGTCGGGCGGCGGGCGCACCGGGGCCCCGCGCACGCCCCGGGCCAGGGCCGGGGCCCTCGCGCCCTATCTGCTGCTGCTTCCCGCGCTCGTGGCGACCCTGCTGTTCCTCGGCTGGCCGCTGGTGAACAACGGGATCCTGTCGTTCCAGAACCTCAACATGAGACAGGTCATCCTGCATCTCACCGAGTGGAACGGCATCGACAACTACAAGGAGGTCCTCAAGAGCGAGGACTTCTGGCGCGTCACCGGGCGGTCGCTCGTCTTCACCGCCATCAACGTCGTCCTCATCATGGGGCTCGGCACCCTGGTCGGACTGCTGCTCGCCAAGCTCGGCACCAAGATGCGACGGCTGCTCCTGTTCGGCCTCGTCCTCGCCTGGGCCATGCCCGTCGTCGCGGGCACCACCGTCTACCAGTGGCTGTTCGCGCAGCGCTTCGGCGTCGTCAACTGGGTGCTCGCCAAGATCGGCTTCAGCTCCATGGCCGACTACGACTGGTTCGGCGGCCAGTACTCCACCTTCTTCGTGATCATCACGCTGATCGTGTGGATGTCGATCCCCTTCGTGGCGATCAACCTGTACGCCGCCACCACGACCATCCCCAAGGAGCTGTACGAGGCCGCGTCGCTCGACGGCGCGGGCGCCTGGAAGCAGTTCACCTCGGTGACCCTGCCGTTCCTGCGGCCCTTCCTCTACGCCACGACGTTCCTCGAGGTCATCTGGGTCTTCAAGGCCCTCGTCCAGGTCTACGCCATCAACAAGGGCGGCCCCGACCGGCTCACGGAGATCCTGCCCGTCTACGCCTTCATCGAGGGCTCGGGCAACCAGCACTACGGCATGGGCTCGGCCATCGCCATGCTGACCATCATCATCATGCTCGTCCTGACCGCGTACCACCTGCGTATCGTGCTCAAGCAAGAGGAGGACGCGTGAAGCGCTCCTGGTTCGGCCGCACCTGGCCCAACGTCGTCGCCGTCGTCCTCTTCATCGGCTTCGTCTTCCCCGTGTACTGGATGTTCGCCACGGCCTTCAAGCCCACCGGCGACATCATCAGCGAGAACCCGGTCTGGATCCCCCTCGACTTCACCTTCGAGCACTTCAAGACGGCCGTCGACGCCGATCACTTCGGGCAGATGGTCATCAACTCGGTGACCGTCACCGTCCTCGCGGTCGTCTTCGCCCTCGTCCTCGGCCTGCTCTCGGCCTTCGCGCTCGCCCGCATGCGGTTCAAGGGCCGCCGGGGCTTCATCATCGGCTTCATGCTGGCCCAGATGGCGCCCTGGGAGGTCATGGTCATCGCGATCTACATGATCGTGCGCGACGCCGACATGCTGAACAGCCTGGCTCCGCTGACGCTGTTCTACATGGTGATGGTCCTGCCCTTCACGATCCTGACGCTCCGGGGCTTCGTCGCAGCCGTGCCCAAGGAACTCGAGGAGTCCGCGATGGTCGACGGCTGCACCCGCATGCAGGCCTTCCGCCGCGTCATCCTGCCGCTGCTCGCCCCCGGCCTGATGTCCACCTCGCTCTTCGGCTTCATCACCGCCTGGAACGAGTTCCCCATCGCCCTCCTCGTCAACAAGGACCCGGAGTCCAAGACGCTGCCGACGTGGCTGTCGAGCTTCCAGACCGTCTACGGCGACGACTGGGGCGCCACCATGGCCGCGTCCTCGATCTTCGCCATCCCGATCCTGCTCCTCTTCGTCTTCCTCCAGCGGCGCGCCGTCGCCGGTCTCACCGACGGTGCCGTGAAGGGATAACGCACACCCATGAGCTCTACCGCATCCGCGCCCGACGCCCTGACGCGCGACGCCCTCACCGTCCTCCAGCCCGGCTTCGGCGGCACCACCGCCCCCGACTGGCTGCTCCGCCACATCGGCGAGGGCCTGGCCGCCGTGGGCCTGTTCGGCCGCAACGTCGAGACGCCCGAGCAGGTGGCCGCGCTCACCGCCCAGCTGCGCGCCGAGCGCGAGGACCTCCTCGTCGCCATCGACGAGGAGAGCGGTGACGTCACCCGCCTCGAAGTACGCACCGGCTCGTCCTTCCCCGGCAACCACGCCCTCGGCGCGGTCGACGACACCGCGCTCACCCGCGGCGTCGCCGCCGAGCTGGGCCGCCGCCTCGCCGAGTGCGGTGTCACCTTCAACTGGGCCCCGTCCGCGGACGTCAACTCCGACCCGGACAACCCGGTCATCGGCGTACGCTCCTTCGGCGCCGACCCCGACCTGGTGGCCCGGCACACCGCCGCGTACATCGAGGGCCTTCAGTCCTCCGGCGTCGCCGCCTGCGCCAAGCACTTCCCGGGCCACGGCGACACCGCCGTCGACTCGCACCACGCCGTGCCGCACATCGGCGTCGACCCGGACGTCCTGACCGCCCGCGAACTCGCCCCCTTCCGGGCCGCCGTCGCCGCGGGCACGCGGGCCGTGATGAGCGCCCACATCAGCGTCCCGGCGCTCGACCCGGAGTACCCGGCGACCCTCTCCCGGCGCATCCTCACCGACCTGCTCCGCGGTGAGCTGGGCTTCGACGGCCTGATCGTCACCGACGGCATCGAGATGCAGGCCATCTCCTCGACGTACGGCATCGAACGCGGCACCGTCCTCGCCGTCGCCGCCGGCTGCGACGCCATCTGCGTCGGCGGCGGCCTCCACGACGAGCTGACCGTACGCCGTCTGCGCGACGCCCTCGTGGCGGCCGTACGCGGGGGCGAGCTGCCCGAGGAGCGGCTCGCCGACGCGGCCGCCCGGGTCCGGGCGCTCGCTCACTGGACCTCGGTGTCGGGCGCGGCCGGGCGCTCGGGGGGCGTGCCCGACACCGAGATCGGCCTGCGCGCGGCTCGCCGCGCCCTGACGGTCACCCACACCGACACCTACGCGGGCCCGCTGACCAGCGCCCCCTACGTCGCCGCCTTCACTCCGGTGGCCAACATCGCGGTCGGCGACGAGACCCCCTGGGGCGTCGCCGCCGAACTCGGCCGCCGCCTGCCCGGCACCGGGACCGGCTCCTTCACCGGCGACGCCGCGGGCCGCGAGGCCCTGGCCGCCGCGGGCGACCGGCGGATCGTCGCCGTCGTCCGCGACGCCCACCGGCACCCCTGGATGACGGCGGCCGTCGACCACCTGCTCGCCGCACGCCCCGACACCATCGTGGTCGAGATGGGCGTCCCCCAGGCCAAGCCCACGGGCGCCCTGCACATCGCCACCCACGGCGCGGCCCGCGTCTGCGGCATCGCGGCAGCGGAAGCGATCACGGGCGCTTAGCGCGGGGGCCGAGGGCCAGCAGAGACGAAGGCGCCGGCCGCCCCACTCGATGGGGCGGCCGGCGCCTTACGCGGATCCGGACCCGAGGCCTAGAGCCCCTGCCACGCGGGCTTGTTCGCGTACGTGTGCCGGAAGTAGTCCGCCAGCTTCAGCTTCGACGCCGCGGCCTCGTCCACCACGACCGTCGCGTGCGCGTGCAGCTGCAACGCGGACGCGGGCACGATCGACGCCACCGGCCCCTCGACCGTGGCCGCCACGGCGTCCGCCTTGCCCTCGCCCGTCGCGAGCAGCACCAGGTGCCGCGCCTCCAGGATCGTGCCGATGCCCTGCGTGATGACGTGGTGCGGGACCTGGTCGATGTCGCCGTCGAAGAACCGCGCGTTGTCCACCCGGGTCTGCTCGGTCAGGGTCTTGATCCGCGTCCGCGAGGCCAGCGACGAGCAGGGCTCGTTGAACCCGATGTGCCCGTCCGTGCCGATCCCGAGCAGCTGGAGGTCCACCCCACCCGCCTCGGCGAGGGCACGGTCGTACGCCTCACAGGCACCCTGCACGTCCTCGGCGCTGCCGTCGGGCCCCATGAAGGCCGCCTCGCTCAGGCCGAGCGGCTCGACGACCTCCCGGAGCACCACCGAGCGATACGACTCCGGGTGCCCGGCCGGAAGCCCGACGTACTCGTCGAGCTGGCAGATCCGCGCCCGCGCCACATCCACGGCACCGCCGCGGACCTTGGCGGCCAGGGCCTCGTAGATGGGCAGCGGGGTCGAGCCGGTGGCGACACCGAGCAGGGCGTCAGGCTTACGGCGCACCAGGGCGGCCATGGCCTCCGCGATGAGCTCGCCGCCTGCCTTGGCGTCCGGGACGATGACAACTTCCACGCTGGGCCTGCCGATCTGAGAAGGGGGACGGTGTGGTATAGACCAATCTAGCAGAGCTGCCCCCGTGCGGCGCAGCCCTCTCGCACCCATGCTTCCGCCTCCCGAGCCGGGGCGCGGGGGGCGGGGGCGCCCTCGAAGCGTGCGGGAGCCCTGGCCTGGGGGCGCCCGAGGGCCTGGGGCCCGGGCCTGCGGGGGCCGGGGTCCTGAGGCCCGGGGCCTGGGGGTCCGGGTGCCGCAGGGGCCCGGCCCCCCGAGGGGCCGAGGCCTGGGGCCCGAGGACCCGGGGGAGGCCTTGAGCCGCGGTGATCCGAGCCCTGGAGGGGGCCGAGACCTGGGCCTGAGGCCCGGGGCCCGGGGGAGGCCGAGAGCTGCGAGGGCCCGAGCCCCGGGGAGGGCAGCCGGAGTCCACTGGAGTTCGGGGCGGGCACGCCTGAGCCGGGCGGGGAGTGGCGGTGCCCGGTGCCCGGTGCCCGTGCCGGGAGGAGCGTGGCCGAGCCCGAGCCCGAGCCCGAGCCCGAGCCCGAGCCTGAGCCCGTGCCCGGCGGGGAGTGCCCGAGGCCGAGCCCGTGCCCGGCGGTGCGTGGCCGAGCCCGAGCCCAGCCGAGCGCGGCCGAGCCCCTGCCCGTGCCCGGCGGAGCGAGCCCGAGCCCGTGCCGGGCAGAGCGTGGCCGAGCCCGAGCCCGCGCCTGGCGGGGAGTGGTCGAGCCCGTGCCCGTGCCCGTGCCCGTGCCCGGCGGAGCGTAGCCGAGCCCGAGCCCAGCCGAGCCCCTGCCTCTGCCCGGTGGAGCGGGACCGTGCCCGGTGGAGCGCGGCCGAGCGTGCCCGAGCCCGGTGGGCGAGGCGCCCTCCCGGCGGGCCCCGTGACCCCGGCGAACCCCGTGAACGAGGAGCGCTCCCGGCCAGGAGCGAGCAGAGTGGTACCCATGACCGTGACCCCCTCCTCCCCCTACAGCGAGCAGCCGGGCCGCATCATGTCCCGGGAGATGGCCGAGCAGCCCGACGTGCTGCGGCGCATCCTCGACGTCGGCGCCCCCGGTATCCGCCGGACCGCCGAAGAGGTCGCGGCGAAGCGCCCCCGCTTCGTGCTGCTCACCGCCCGCGGCACCTCCGACCACGCCGCGCTCTACGCCAAGTACCTCCTCGAAGTCCGCCTCGGCCTGCCCTGCGGGCTGACCTCCATGTCCACGACCACGGCCTACAGCGCCAAGCCCGACCTACGGGACGTCCTGGTCATCACCGTGAGCCAGTCGGGCGGATCACCGGACCTGGTGGCCTCCACCCAGGCCGCCCGCGAGGCCGGCGCCGTCACCCTCGCCGTCACCAACAACCCGGACTCGCCCCTGGCCGCCGTCTCCGAGCACCACATCGACATCCTCGCGGGCCCGGAGAAGGCCCTCCCGGCGACGAAGACCTACACGGCCTCCCTGCTCGCCCTGTACCTCTTCGTCGAGGGCCTGCGCGGCAGCGACGGGGCGCAGGCCGACGCCCTGCCCGACCTCGCCGCGGGCCTCCTGGCACGCCAGGAGGAGATCCGCACCCTCGCCGCGCGCTACCGCTTCGCCGAACGCATGGTGATCACCTCTCGTGGCTACGGCTATCCCACCGCCAAGGAAGCCGCCCTGAAGCTGATGGAGACCAGCTACATCCCCGCCCTCGCCTACTCCGGCGCCGACCTCCTGCACGGCCCCCTCGCCATGGTCGACAACATCTCCCCGGTCATCGCGGTGGTGACGGACGGCAGGGGAGGGGAGGCGCTCCAGCCCGTCCTCGACCGACTGCGCGGCCGCGGCGCCGACCTGGTGGTCATCGGCCCCAAGGCCCAGGTCGAGCAGGCGTCCGCCGGATTCGTGCTGCCAACGGAGGACGTGGCCGAGGAACTCCAGCCGATCCTGGAGATCATCCCCCTGCAACTCCTCGCCTACGAGGTCACCATCGCCCGCGGCCAGGACCCCGACGCGCCCAGGGCTCTGGCCAAGGTGACGGAGACGCGCTGAATGCCGGGGGGCGGGGGCGAGGGGGCCTCGGGAGGTCGGCTGGCGACGGCGGCCGGCCCCCCGCTCCGCCGAAGCCGAAGCCGAGGTCGAAGCTGTGGGCATAGCCGTAGCTGTAGCAGTGGCCGGGGCCGGGCAGCTCAGGCCAGCGAGCCCCCCGTGGCGTCGAGCCACTGGCCCGTCACCCAGCGGCCGTCCGGCGAGGCGAGGAACGCGACCACGTCGGCTATGTCCTCCACCGTGCCGACCTTGCCGAGGGCGGACAGGGCCGCCGCACCCGCCCACGCTTCCTTGTTCTCCTCGCCGCGCAGCCAGGCGGCGTTGACGTCCGTGTCCACGATGCCCGGGGCGACCGAGTTCACCGTGATGCCCCGGGGGCCGAGGACCTTGGAGAGGTTCCGCGTGAAGACGTCCAGGGCACCCTTCGTCATCGCGTACGTCAGGATGTCCGGCATGAGGGCGGCGCGGGAGGCGCCGGACGAGATGTTGATGATCCGGCCGCCGTCCCGCAGGCGCTCCGTGCCGAGCTGGGTGATGAAGTACGGCGCCTTGGCGTTCACCGCGAAGAGGCGGTCGAATTCCGCCTCGTCGGTGTCGGCGAAGGGGCGGGACGTGCCGATCCCCGCGTTGTTCACCAAGATGTCCACGCCGTCCGCGTGTGCGTCGAACGCCGACCACAGGGCCTGAGCGTCCCCGGGGCGCCCCAGCTCCGCGCCGATCGCGAACGCGGAGCCGCCCGCCCGCTCGATCGCCGCCACCGTGTCCTTCGCCGCCGCCTCATTGCTGCCGTAGTGCACGGCGACGCGCGCGCCGTCACGGCCGAGTCGCTCGGCGATGCCCCGCCCGATGCCCCGGCTGCCGCCCGTGACGAGCGCGGTCCTGCCGGCGAGGCGCCCCGCCGTCGACCCGGCCGCCAGCCCGGCCGTCCCCGTCTCTTCCCTCGTCGTCCTGCCCGTCAGCGCACCCATGACCAGGCGCCCCCCTATTTCTCTAGCGGTCGCTACACAAAGACCATACCCCGCCTCCCTCCCTCTTATCTAGCGTCCGCTATAGAATTTTTCCCATGGCGACGAAACAGCGAGGCAGGCCCCGCTCCTTCGACCGCGAGACGGCCCTGGAGAAGGCCCTGCGCACCTTCTGGGAGCAGGGGTACGAGACGACGTCCGTCTCCGACCTCACCCGCGAGCTGGGCATCGGCGCGCCGAGCCTGTACGCGGCCTTCGGCGACAAGCGGACGCTGTTCGCCGAGGTCCTCCAGCGCTACGCGGGCTCGTACGGAGCCTTCGGCGCCCGCGCCCTGGACGAGGAGCCGACCGCCCGCGCGGGCGTCGAGCGCATGCTGCGCGAGGCCGCCGCGGAGTACACGGACCCCTCGCATCCGCATGGCTGCCTCGTCATCCACGCCGCGGTCAACTGCGCGACGCCCGAGGTCGAGCAGACCCTGCGCGACCAGCGCAACGCGAACCTCGCCTCGTTCGAGGACCGCATCAAGGCGGCCGTGGCCGGCGGTGAGCTGCCGCAGGACACGGACGCGGCGGCGCTCGCCCGCTATGTGGGCGCCGTCCTGCAAGGCCTGTCCCAGCAGTCGAGGGACGGCGCCACCCGCGAGGAGCTGGAGGCCGTCGCGGAGATGGCGATGCGGGCCTGGCCCGCGTCCGAGCCGGCGGGTTCCGCGCACTGAGGCGGCCCAGGCCCTCCCGCGAGTCAGGGCCCCCTGTCCCAGCGGCGTGCGGATCCGCGCGCGGCACGGCAACAAACATCTCCCCGTACGTAGACAGACAAGAATGGTCTAGTCCACAATGCGAGGGACAAGCTCCGCCCTCCCCGCACAGGAGAGCGGACCCGAGGATCCGGCGCTCTCTGCCCTGACCGCGTCGGCTTCTCCCGAATCGGCGGCCGGTACCGCACAGTGCGGCTGCCGATGCACCACAGGGCTGCGGTGTTGGGGACGGGTTGAGGGTCCCGCCCTGGCGCCGCGGCCCGTCGGTGCGCCAGGCCGCCCGCGCGCGGGGGAGCGGACCTCGGGCCACGCCCGGACCGCCAGGTACGCTCGCACACGTGCCCTCCATGAACGACCTCGTACGTCAGCACACAGCCCTCGGCGACTCCGACCTCGAGTGGCTGCACCTGCTGGTCTCGGAGTGGCAGCTGCTCTCCGACCTGTCCTTCGCCGACCTCGTCCTGTGGGTCCCCACGCGCGACGGCACCCGCTATGTCTCCGTGGCGCAGATGCGGCCCAACACCGGCCCCACCTCGTACCAGGACGACATGGTCGGCCACCTCGTCCCGCGCGGTCGCCGCCCCCTCCTGGACGCCGCCCTCGACGAGGGCCGCATCGTGCGCGAGGGCGACCCGGAGTGGCGCGAGGAAGTCCCCGTGCGGGTCGAGTCCATCCCCGTACGCAGGGAAGGGCGCGTCCTCGGCGTCATCGCCCGCAACACCAATCTCCTCACAGTGCGCACCCCTTCGCGCCTGGAGCTGACCTACCTCCAGTCGGCGTCCGACCTGGCGCAGATGATCGCGGCGGGCTCCTTCCCGTTCCCCGACCAGCAGGTCGACATGGACGCCTCCCCGCGTGTGGGGGACGGCCTGATCCGCCTCGACGCGGACGGCATCGTGCAGTACGCGTCACCGAACGCCCTGTCCGCGTACCACCGCCTCGGCCTCGCCGCCGACCTCGTGGGCCACCACCTCGGCAAGGCGACCGCCGAACTCGCCCCGTCCCGCGGGCCGGTGGACGAGGCGCTGATCAAGCTCGCCAGCGGCTGGGCGCCCCGCGAGTTCGAGATCGAGGGCGGCGACGGCGTGATCCAGCTGCGCGCCATCCCGCTCAAGCCCAAGGGCCCGCGCATCGGTTCGCTCGTACTCCTGCGCGATGTCACGGAACTGCGCCGTCGTGAGCGCGAGTTGATCACCAAGGACGCCACCATCCGGGAAATCCACCACCGGGTGAAGAACAACCTTCAGACGGTCGCGGCCCTGCTGCGCCTCCAGGCGCGCCGCATCGACTCCGTCTCGGGCCGCGAGGCGCTCGAAGAGGCGGTCCGCCGGGTGGGTTCCATCGCCATCGTCCACGAGACGCTGTCGCAGAACCTGGACGAGCGCGTGGAGTTCGACGACATCGCCGACCGCGTCCTCGCGATGGTCGCGGAGATCTCGCCCGGCAAGGTGACGGGCCGCCGCACGGGCCGCTTCGGCATCCTCGACGCCGAGGTCGCCACTCCGCTGTCGATGGTCCTCACCGAGATCCTGCAGAACGCCCTGGAGCACGGTTTCCGCGAGGGCGACACCGGCACCGTCGAGGTGTCCGCCCTGCGCGGCGGCACCTCCAAGGAGGTCCGCCTCCTGATCACTGTCCAGGACGACGGCGTCGGCCTGCCGGAAGGATTCGATCCGCATCGCGCGGGCAACCTGGGCCTGCAAATCGTCCGCACGCTCGTCGAGGGCGAGCTGGGCGGCACGTTCGACATGGTCCGCGCCCCGGAGCGGGGTACGCGGGTCGTCCTCGACATCCCGGTACGCGCCGACAAGTGACGGCGGCGCCCGCCGCAGGCAGCCCACACAGCGAGAAGCCCCGGACCGTGTCGGTCCGGGGCTTCTCGTTCACGTTGCGATGCGCACCGGGGGTACTGCGCGGCTGCGGCTCGGGGGCGGGGGTTGCGTACGCGCTGTACGCGCCGCCGGGCTCAGGCTCGTGGGGCGTGGGCGTCAGGCGCTGGCCTGGCGCGCCCGATTGCGGGCGGCGCGGCGCTTCATCGCGCGGCGCTCGTCCTCGCTGAGGCCACCCCAGACGCCGGAGTCCTGGCCGGACTCGAGCGCCCACTGCAGGCACTGCTCAATGACAGGGCAGCGACGGCAGACGGCCTTGGCTTCCTCGATCTGCAGCAGCGCAGGACCGGTGTTGCCGATGGGGAAGAACAGCTCGGGGTCTTCCTCGCGGCAAACGGCGTTGTGACGCCAGTCCATGGCTGCTACCTCTCCTTGGGTCTTACATGCAGGGTGCTTGTGAATGTGAACGCTTTCACGAATCCCTCCGCGCGGGAAGGGCCGACTCCCAGTTGCCTGGTGTGGACCTTGTGGTGAGAGGAGGGGTTCTGGCGGTCTGTAGAGGCCGGTGTTGCGGGCCGTCCCGATCGCCACCTAGAGATTCGCAAACCTCGGCGGCGGATACAACCCCTTCCGGAAAGTTTTTTTTGATTCCTTAGTGTCGACTGGGTCACAGCCGTACTTCCATGGGGTGGATCCTGGCCTAAACGTTCGAGTGAAAGGACTTTAGGCCCTTCCACTCACACAATCACACGCAGTGCGCGGCGTACGCCTGTGAACGTCACGCTCGTCCGCAGCCCCAGGTGGTCACCGTCCATCTGGAGGGGCAAAGGCGCCTTGGAATGCAAGGTGAAGTCCGTCAGGTCGTGCAGCGAGACCGCGTTCTTCCCGCGCGGGCCCCGGTCAGGTGTCGAGCGCAGCAACTGGGTGCCGTAACGGGCCACCGAAGCGGTCGAAAGACGCTTCAGGCAGAGCACGTCGAGGCCGGTGTCGAACGACGCCTTCGGAGAGGCGTACAAGGGACGATTGCCCAGGTAGGACCAGGGAGAGGTGTTGCAGACTATGGACATCACGAGGTCCGTCACCGGCTCCTCGCCCGCCCGCTCCAGGGTGATCGCGCCGTGCCGGCGGTCGTTCTCCCCGAGGAACTGGCGTACCACCTGGCGCACGTAAAGGGCGTGCGTCGATTTCTTGCCTCGCTCCCGGTGCTGTTCGACGCGGCCGACCACCCCCGCGTCGAAGCCGAGCCCGGCCGCGAACGTGAACCAGCGCGGCGGGACCGCCTCGTCGTCCGTCCCTGGGGTGCCGGAGACCCGGCCGAGGCTCACCGTCCGTTCGCTTCCCTCACGCAGCGCGTCCAGGATGGCGCCGGTCGCCTCCACGGCGTCGTTCGGCAGCCCCAGGGCGCGCGCGAACACATTGGTGGACCCCCCGGGGACGACGGCAAGCCGGGGCAGGTCCTCCGGAGAGGGGCCGTTGTGCAGCAGACCGTTGACGACCTCGTTGACGGTGCCGTCGCCGCCGAGGGCGACGACCAGCTCGACGTCGTCGCTCTCCGCGGCCTGACGGCCGAGGTCGCGGGCGTGGCCGCGGTACTCCGTGGTCACCGCCTCGAGCTTCATCTCGCTCGCCAGGGCGTGGATCAGTACGTCACGCGTGCGCGCACTGGTGGTAGTAGCCGCCGGATTGACCACGAGGAGAGCACGCATGCGCAGCAGACTACCTAGCGGTCTCCGACCGGCCCAGACCGAGGTCTCGCCCGGGCCTCACCCACGGTGCCCGGCTCCGCGCCGCCCGCGGCTACCCTCGATGCGTGAGCACTGAGCCGAAGACCACCCCCGAAGCCCCGGAAACGGGACCGCGTCCCGGGCGCCTGACGGCCGCCGCGGCGCTCGCCGCGCTGGAGGGCCTCGCCCTCGTCGTCGGCGGTGCGTACATGCTCGTGATGGGCCTGGCGGGTGACCCCGACAACCCGCGGCAGGCCACGACCGGCGGAGTCACGCTGATCGTCCTGGCGCTGCTGCCGCTGATCGCCGCGCGCGGCCTGCTGCGGCTGCGCCGGTGGGCCCGCGGCCCCGCGATCATCACGCAGATCATGGCGCTGCCGGTGGCCTGGCAGCTGCTCCAGGCGGACAGCGCGATGATTCCGGGCGGTATCGCCCTCGCCGCGATCGCGATCGCCACGCTCGTCCTCCTGGTGAACCCCGCGGCGACCGAGGCGCTGGGCATCGGAGGGCCCCCTTCCGTACAGGAAGACGGCAAGTAGTCGCCGGCCCGCCGAGCGGGCCGGGGCGGAGAAGACGTGGCCCCCGCGCGCGGGGGCGGTCACTCCTCTACGAGGAGCTTCTCCCGCAGCTGGGCCAGGGTCCGGGCGAGCAGCCGGGAGACGTGCATCTGGGAGATGCCGACCTCCTGGGCGATCTGCGACTGCGTCATGTTGCCGAAGAAGCGAAGGAGCAGGATCCGCTTCTCTCGGGGCGGCAGGTCCTCCAGGAGCGGCTTGAGGGACTCGCGGTACTCGACGCCCTCCAGGGCCTCGTCCTCGGCGCCGAGGGTGTCCGCGACGGCCGGGGACTCGTCGTCCGTGTCCGGGACGTCCAGGGACAGCGTGGAGTACGCGTTGGCCGACTCCAGGCCCTCCAGGACCTCCTCCTCGGAGATCGCCAGCTTCTCGGCCAGCTCGTGCACGGTGGGGGAGCGGCCGTGCAGCTGGGACAGCTCGGCGGTCGCCGTCGTCAGGGCGAGGCGCAGCTCCTGAAGCCGCCGCGGGACGCGCACCGCCCAGCCCTTGTCGCGGAAGTGGCGCTTGATCTCACCGACGACCGTCGGTGTCGCGTACGTCGAGAACTCCACGCCGCGGTCCGGGTCGAAGCGGTCCACGGACTTGATCAGTCCGATCGTGGCGACCTGCGTCAGGTCGTCCAGGGGCTCGCCGCGGTTGCGGAAGCGGCGGGCCAGGTGCTCCACGAGCGGCAGGTGCATGCGGACCAGCTGGTTGCGCAGCTCCGCGTACTCCGGGCTGCCGTCCTTCAGCGCGCGCAGCTCCACGAACTTCGCTCGCGCGCCGCTGCGGTCCTGTGGATCGTGCCGGCTGTGCTGCTCGTGCTCGCTCATCGTCCCGCCCGTCACCAGCCGCCGCCCTTCTGGGGCCCTGCCCCCAGTGCTGGACGCCCGGGGGGACCCCCTGCGTGCGGCGCCTACTTGGTCCTTTCGCCCTCCGCCCGGGCCGGACAGCTCGTCGAACCCGTCCTCGGCGGTCGGCGCTGCCTCATCCGGCATCGCTGTCTTCTCGGCCACCGTCAGCGGACCCGACTGCTCCGGGTCCTGCGGGTGCGGCCTGGCCTGCTGCTCGGGGATGCCTCCGGGGGCAGGTGCCGGCTCCGCGGGGCCGCCGCGTCCCGCGGCCGGGCGCGTGCCGCCCCTGCCGCGGCCGGGCAGGCCGTGGGTGCCGTGCTTGCCGGGTGTTCCGCGCTCTTCGTCCCGCACCGGCCCGTCCCCGTTCCTCACGCCGGCCCGGGTCCCGCGCCGCGCTTCTTGTAGAGGCTGATCGAAACGGTCTTGTCCTCGCCGACCGAGGAGTCGACCATGCCCGCGAGGGCCGACAGCACAGTCCATGCGAAGGTGTCCCGCTCCGGAGCGCGGCCGTCGGTGGTGGGTGCCGACACGGTCACCTCCAACGAGTCGTCGACGAGCCGGAAGACGCAGCTGAGCACGGAGCCGGGCACGGCCTGCTGGAGCAGGATCGCGCAGGCCTCGTCGACCGCGATGCGGAGGTCCTCGATCTCGTCCAGGGTGAAGTCCAAGCGCGCCGCGAGGCCGGCCGTGGCCGTACGCAGCACCGACAGGTAGGCACCCGCAGCCGGAAGGCGGACCTCTACGAAGTCCTGATTCCCGGGCTCGCCTGCGATCTGGGACACCCTCACCTCCAAGGTGGTACAAGCACTTTCGGGGCTCCGGGGCCGCTCTCCGGCGGCCCGGACTGCGTCACTCGGGTAACGCACCTCGTCTTTCAGCGGTGACGCTACCGCGCTGCTCAGTTCCGTGTCCCGGGGACCCCGCCCCGTTGCTGTCACTCATAGTAAGCCTACGGGTACGGACAGTGGCTAGGGGTTTCGCGGGCCCAATTGGAAAGAAGGAGCGTCGGGTTGACGTACCCAGGGCTCAGACGATCGAACCGTCGACAAAGCACCAACGCCAGCTTTCGCCCGGCTCGAAGCTCCGCATGACGGGATGCCCGGTCTCCTTGGAGTGCGCCGTCGCGTGCTGGAACGGGGAGGAGTCGCAGCACCCCACGTGCCCGCAGGACAGGCACAGCCGCAGTTGCACGGGGTGGCTGCCGGCCGCGAGGCACTCCGGGCAGGTTTCGCTCAGCGGCTCGGGTTCGGGGTGGGGCAGCGCGCTGACGTGCGGACACTCGTTCATGATGGCCAGGTTACGACGGGCGAGCGGACGGCGGAGGGCCTTGCCATGGACGTACTGCCACTGGTGGCACTGATCGCGGCGAGCGCCGCCGTGGCCGGTGCGGCGCGCCGCACCCCGGTGCCCGCGCCGCTGCTCCTGGTGGGCGTCGGACTGATCGCGGCCTACCTGCCCGGGGTGCCGGACTACCACCTCGACCCGCACATCGTGCTGCCGCTCGTCCTGCCGCCGCTGTTGCACACGGCTGCTCTGGAGAGCTCGTATCTGGACCTGCGGGCCAACGTGCGGCCTGTGGCGCTGCTGTCCGTTGGTTACGTTCTGTTCGCAACGGTCGTCGTCGGCTGGCTCGCGTACCTGTTGATCCCCGATCTTCCGCTGACCGCCGCGCTCGTCCTCGGGGCGGTGATCGCGCCGCCGGACGCCGTCGCCGCCACCGCGATCGCGCGGCGCGTGGGGCTGCCCTCGCGCATCACCACGATCCTCCAGGGCGAGTCCCTGGTGAACGACGCGACCGCGATCACCGCCTACAAGGTGGCGCTCGCGGCGGCCGTCGGCGAGGGCGCCAGCTGGGCGGGCGGCATCGAGGAGTTCCTGGTGGCCGCGGTCGGCGGTGTCGGTGTCGGCCTCCTCCTGATGGTGCCGATCCACTGGCTGCGCACCCACCTGAAGGAAGCGCTCCTGCAAAACACGCTGTCGCTGCTCATCCCCTTCGTGGCATACGCCGTCGCGGAGCAGGTGCACGCCTCCGGAGTGCTCGCCGTGGTCGTGGTGGCCCTCTACTTGGGGCACCGCTCCTGGCAGGTCGACTTCGAGACGCGGCTCCAGGAGGCCGCGGTGTGGCGGGTGGTGGGCTTCCTCCTGGAGTCGGCGGTGTTCGCGCTCATCGGACTCCAGCTGCCGATCGTCCTCAGGGACCTCGGCGAGTACAGCGTGGCGCAGGCGGTTTGGTACGCCCTGGGGGTCTTCGTCCTCGTCGTGGTGGTGCGCTTCGTGTGGTCGTATCCGGCGACGTACTTGCCGCGCTTCCTGTCGCCGCGGATCAGGGACCGCGAGAGTGAGACGGACTGGCGGCGGCCGCTGGTCGTCAGCTGGGCCGGGATGCGGGGCCTCGTGTCGCTCGCGATCGCTTTCTCCATCCCGCTCGTCATGGACGACGGCGAGCCCTTCCCCGCCCGCAACCTGGTGCTCTTCCTGACCTTCACGACCGTCATCGGCACCCTCGTGGTGCAGGGCCTCTCGCTGCCGTGGCTGATCAAGGTGCTGCGGCTGCCGGGGCCCGACGCGCGGGCGCAGACGCTCGCCGAGGCGCAGGCGCAGAACGCCGCCTCACAGGCCGCGGAGGCCCGTCTCGACGAACTGATGGCGGACGAGCGCAACAGTCTCCCAGGGCCCCTCCAGGACCGCCTGCGCACGGTTCTGGAGCGGCGCCGCAACTCCGTGTGGGAGCGGCTCGGCCAGCCCAACCCCGTGACGGGCGAGACCGCGGACGACACCTACCGCAGGCTGGCGCGCGAGGCCATCGCCGCCGAGCGCGAGGGGTTCGTGCGGCTGCGGGACGAGCGGCGCATCGACGACGAGCTGTTGCGGACGCTGCTGCGGAAGCTGGACCTGGAGGAGGCCGCGGCCTATCGGGAGGTCGAGGAGTGAGCCGGGCCCGGCGCGGGCGGCGTGCCGGTGACGACGGCCGTGACCGTGGTCCCGGGGGCGAAAGCGCCCTCTTCGGAGAGGGCGGTCAGCGCGTACAGGAGCTTCGCCACGTAGACGCGCTCCACGGGGAGGCCGTGCCGGTCCTCGAAGTCGTCGGCGAAGGCGGTGAGGGCGTCGGTGACGCGGGCGTAGCCGCCGCAGTGGAAGCGGTCGTCGAGGCTCCAGTTCGGCGTGGGGGAGCCGAGGGCGGCGTCCTGGAGCCGCCGTATCTCCTCGCCGAGGAAGCCGCCCTTGAGGACGGGTATGCCGAGGGCGCGCTGCCCCGGGGCGAGGCCCGCGGCCAGGCCGGCGAGGGTGCCGCCGGTGCCGCAGGCCACGGCCGCGATGTCGGTGTGCCCGCGCAGCTCGGCGCCCAGGGCCGCGCAGCCGTGCACGGCGAGGGCGTTGCTGCCGCCCTCGGGGATGACGTACGCCTCCTGGGTGGCGGTCTCGCGCTGGAGGGCTGCCAGGACGGCGGGTTCGTGCTTGCGGCGGTACGTCGACCTGTCGACGAAGAGCAGCCGCATGCCGTCGGCCGCGCACTGGGCGAGTGACGGATTGAGGGGCCGGCCGGCCAGCTCGTCGCCGCGCACGACGCCGACGGTGGCGAAGCCGAGCAGACGGCCCGCGGCGGCCGTGGCCCGCAGGTGGTTGGAGTAGGCGCCGCCGAACGTCAGCAGGGTGTCGTGACCCGTCGCCCGCGCCCGCTCCAGGTTCAAGGCGAGCTTGCGGTACTTGTTGCCCGGCAGGGCCGGGTGGATGCGGTCCTCGCGCTTGAGGAGGAGGCGGAGGCCCCGCGTGGTGAAGCGGGGGTCGGTGACCGGCTGGAGGGGGGTGGGCAGCCGGGGCGCGAGGGCGGGCGGGGTGGGTGGCACCCCGCCATTGTCCCTCTGCCTCACTTCGGGGTTACTTCAGCCGCTCGTGGACGCGGGCCCGCATGGCGCCCATCGTGAAGCCCTTGGGGTCTATCTTTCCGGGCTGCCACTCCAGGTGCCCGATGACCGAGCGGGCCGTCCACTCGTGGTGGCGGCAGACCGCCGCGGAGACCCGCTCGACGGCGTCCAGCTGGGCTTCGGTCCAGGGGTCCTCGCCGTCGCCGAGGTTCTCGCACTCGAAGCCGTAGAAGTGGCGGTTGCCGTCCGTGTTGGCCTCGTTGTCCGGCGGCAGGGCCTTCTCGGCGATGACGGCGCGCAGCACGTCGTCGTCGCCGAAACCCGCGTGATTGGCACGGCCGTAGCCGATGAGGTGGACACGGCCGTCCTTGGTGATGACGCCGTGGCACAGGGGGCCCGGCAGGCCCTCGTAGCCCTCGCGGCAGATCCGTACGGTCTTCTCGGCGCCGGACGTGACCGTGTGGTGGATCATCACGCCGTGCACCGGGCCCCAGGGGCCCTTGTGGTTGCGGTTGTGGGTGCGCCAGTCGCCGACCTCGACGACGGTGACGCCTTCGTCGCGCAGCGCGTCCAGGAATCTGTTCGCGGACATGGGTGTAGCCATGACCGCCTCCTTCGGGGAACGCGACGGCCGCCCGTCGCGGTCCGCCTCGTACGCAGCTTGTACCGAACAGCAGAGGCCCGAACTACCTGTTCGGAGGCTGTTCGGGCCACTGTGCGAGCTGATTCGGTCAGCTCCGGAGGCGCTGCGTGATGCGGACGACGATCAGCCCCTCAGGAAGCCGTCGCCGTGCGTCGCGATGTGGGCCTCCAGGGCCGAGAGGGCCTGCTGTGTGGCGTCGGGGGTGCCGCTGCCGCGGCGCTCCGCGTAGTACGCCGCGCCGAGCTGCTTCAGGAGGTCGTTGCCCGCGCGCTGGGCCTGGACCTCGTCGATCTTCTGCTTGCCTTGGTTGAGCCCCTGCTGCACCTGTTCTCTTGCGCGGTCCAGGAAGCCTGCCATGTGCTTTCTCCTGACGGTTGGTGCGCTCACTGCGTGTGTGTGGTGCAACGAGCGCGCGGATCTTGCGGTTCCCCTCCCACCGCCCTACGCGGCCAGCTTGCGCAGCGGACGGACTCCTCGGGCTGCCGACAGGTGCGGCAGATGTGCCGTGCCGATCGCGCGCGTGCCGCTCGGCAGCGTCGCGGGACCGGGGAGGCACGGGTGCATCGGGTGGTACTCGGGCTGGAATTCGGCCCTGAAGTGGAACAGGGAGCGGACGCCGTATACAGGCTCCGGGACGCGGCCCGCGCAATCGAGGAGGCGCCGCGGTGCGGCACTCCGTTCCGTGGCGCCGACACGGGCCGACGGAGCACCGGACAAGCTCATGAGCTGGGCACCTTCCACCTTGGAGCCGGGCGCGGCGGATGCGATCAAGAACTCCATCACACCCCGGAACCCGTCCGACCGCCTCCGCGTGAAGTCAAGGGTCCCTCCCACGGGTTGGCTTGAATCGTGTGCCCCATTCGCCCCACGGACGGGCATCCAGGCCGTCACGCCGTGCCTCGTGCGGCCGTCGCCAGGGCACGCACGCGTGCCACCGTTCCCGCGTCCGGCCCTCGACAGGTGTGCGGTGATGACGCTCAGGAGGTACGCCATGAGGCCGGGCGGCACCCCGTGCGCGGCCCCACGCGCGGAGGGCTAGGCCCCTTGTGCGCGGCGGCGGCGCGAAGGCGCGCGGGGCGGCGCGCGACCAGCGCAGGGGCTCCCGCTCGCCCGGCGAAGCGAGCGGTGGCCGTGGCGGCGGTTCCGGGGCGGGGGCGCCCGCCTGGCCCTCGGGAGTGCTCATCCACCGAGCGCATCAGGCGGCCGCCGCGGGCACATCCGGGGCTGATCCGAACGGCTTCCGGGGCTGAGCCGAACGGGTGAGGTGCGCCCCCGCCCCTGTCCTTGGACGAACGTACGAAGGATCGCGCCTGGTAAGCGGCAGCTTGCCCCGTCCTCCGCGATCCATTCCCGCTCATTTGTGTAATGGCGCCCGTACTCACCGTGCTGAAAGGCTGACGAAAGCACGCCAGTACATGATCGGGAGGGCATTGTCCATGTCGGTAGGCGAAGAGGTCCGTACGGACGAAGGCAGGCCGCAGCAGAGTCTCGGCACCTCTGCCGCGCGGAATCTGGCCACCACCACCAAGTCCGCGCCGCAGATGCAGGAGATCAGCTCGCGCTGGCTGCTGCGGATGCTGCCCTGGGTCCAGGTGCAAGGCGGCACGTACCGAGTGAACCGCAGGACGAGTTACTCGGTTGGTGACGGCCGTGTCACGTTCATCAAGACCGGGGACCGCGTCGAGGTCATCCCGGCCGAGCTCGGCGAGCTGCCGGCCTTGCGGGACTTCGAGGACCAGGAGGTGCTCGCGGAGCTGGCGCAGCGATGCCAGCAGCGGGAGTTCGAGGCCGGCTCGGTCCTCGCGTCCTTCGGCAGCCAGGCCGACGAGGTGTTCCTGCTGGCGCACGGCCGCGTCGAGCAGATCGGCACCGGCCCCTACGGCGACGACACGGTCCTCGGCACCTTCGCCGACGGGGCGTACTTCGGCGAGCAGGCGCTGATCGACCCCGAGACCATCTGGGAGTACACCGTCCGCGCGGTGACCGCGTGCACGGTCCTCACGCTCCCGCGCCAGGACCTGGAGCAGGTCGCGGAGCGCTCCGACTCCCTGCGTTCCCACCTCCAGGGACTGCGTTCGATCCCGTCCCAGCGCACGAACGACTACGGGGAGGCGGCCATCGACCTCTCCTCGGGCCACGTCGGCGAGGCCGTCCTGCCGGGCACCTACGTGGACTACGAGGCAAGGCCGCGCGAGTACGAACTGAGCGTCGCCCAGACCGTCCTGCGCATCCACACGCGCGTGGCGGACCTCTACAACCAGCCGATGAACCAGACCGAGGAGCAACTGCGCCTCACGGTCGAGGCACTGAAGGAGCGCCAGGAGCACGAACTCATCAACAACCGCGAGTTCGGCCTGCTCAACAACTGCGAGTACGACCAGCGGCTCCAGCCCCACGACGGCGTGCCCAGCCCGGACGACCTGGACGAGCTGCTCAGCCGCAGGCGCGGATCGAAGCTGTTCCTCGCCCACCCGCGCGCGATCGCCGCGTTCGGCCGCGAGTGCAACAAGCGCGGACTGGTCCCGGAGACCATCGACATGTCCGGACACCGCATCCCCACCTGGCGCGGCGTGCCGATCTTCCCGTGCAACAAGATCCCGGTGACCGAGGCCCGCACCTCCTCGATCATCTGCATGCGTACGGGCGAGGACGAGCAGGGCGTCATCGGGCTGCACCAGGCGGGCATCCCGGACGAGATCGAGCCGAGCCTGTCCGTGCGCTTCATGGGCATCAGCGAGCAGGCGATCATCTCCTACCTCGTCTCGACGTACTACTCGGCGGCCGTCCTGGTCCCGGACGCGCTCGGCGTCCTGGAGAACGTCGAGATCGGCCGCTGGAGGTGACCCGCCGTCCCTGCCCGTGGCGCCGGCGCCGCCACCCGTGTCCCTTGCAGCGGCGCCGGGCCCGCCCTTTCTGTACGCGCCCGGCAGCCAGGGACCGGCCGCCGTCCGCCGCCACACCGGAGTGAGTCCATGACGGACACCGCGGACCTGACGGCGCGCGTGCGGACGCCCAGAGGTCCCGGCCCGCCGGAGGGGTGCGAGGCGGCGGACATCCTCGCGGCGGCGCGTCACTGCGTCGACCCGGAGCTGCGCCGCGCCGTCGAGTCGCTGCCCGGCTCGATGCGCCGCGTCGCGCTCTACCACTTCGGCTGGGAGCGCGCGGACGGCACGCCCGCGGCGGGGAGCACGGGCAAGGCCATCCGGCCCGCGCTCGTCCTGACCGCCGTGCGGGCGCTGGGCGGCGACCCGCGTGCCGCCGTCCGAGCGGCGGCGGCCGTGGAGCTGACCCACAACTTCACGCTGCTGCACGACGACGTCATGGACCGGGACACCACCCGCAGGCACCGGCCCACCGCGTGGGCCGTGTTCGGCGACGCCGACGCGATCCTCGCGGGGGACGCGCTCCAGGCGCTGGCGCAGCGACTGCTCGCCGAGGACCCCCACCCGGGGGCCGCGGCGGCGGCCGCCCGCCTGGCCGCCTGCGTGGTGGAGCTGTGTGCCGGGCAGCAGGCGGACTGCGCCTTGGAGCGGCGCGCCCCCGGAGAGGCCTCGCTCGCCGAGTGCCTCGCCATGGCCGAGGCCAAGACCGGGGCGCTCCTCGGCTCCGCGTGCGCGATCGGCGCCGTGTACGCGGGCGCGGGAGCGGAGTGCGCCGACGCCCTCGACGGGTTCGGGAGGCAGGCGGGGCTCGCCTTCCAGCTCATCGATGACGTGATCGGGATCTGGGGGGATCCCGGGCGGACGGACAAACCCGTGTGGGCGGACCTCGCGGCCCGTAAGAAGTCGCTGCCGGTGATCGCCGCGCTCGCCTCCGGCACCCCGGACGGCGCCGCTCTGGCCGCGCTGTACGGCCGTAGGGCGAGGGCGGGCGACCTGGAGCGGATGGCCCGCGCGGTCGAGGGTGCCGGAGGGCGGGACTGGGCGCAGACACAGGCCGCCGACCGGATGTCCCGGGCGTTGCAGGAGCTGGCCCGCGCGGTTCCGGACCCCGAGCGGGCGGGGGGTCTGCTGGCGCTCGCGGAGTTCGTCACCCGCCGCTCCCACTGACGACCGGCCCGAGGGGGGTGCCCGGTGGGTGGGGGCCCGCCGTGCCGCTTCGTGCGGCCGGTGGCCTCCGCCCGCCGGGCGTTCGGGAGGCGGCGCCGCGCTCCCGACGCCGTACCGCTCCGTCGCTGCGTACGAAGCGATCACTTAGGCTGCAACCGGCAGTGCGGGGGGTGGGGTTGACAGTGAAGGGGTGGGGTCGTGGGAGTGGCGATACGGAGAGCGAACGAAAGTGACCGGGCGGACATCGTCCGGCTCATGGACGAGTCGTTCCACCGGGATCCGGTGAGCAGTTGGGTGTTCCCGGACGAGGAGCGTCGGCGGCGCAGACACGGCGCGCTGATGAACGCCTTCCTGGATCTCGCGTTCGCCGAGGGGTACGTGGACATCTCCGAGGACGGCTCGGCGGTGGCGCTGTGGTGGTCGGTGCCAGCGGGGCCGGGGCACGAGGACGCCGAGGACGGGCCCGCGCAGCTCCGGAAGGCGGTCGACCCCGACAACGAACGGGTCGAGGTGATCGGACAGTTGACGTCCGAGATCCATCCCACCGACCGGCCGCACGAGTATCTGCACATGATCGCCGTACGGCCCGACCAGCAGGGGCAGGGGCTCGGCACGGCGCTCGTCAACTCCGTCCTCGACCGCTGTGACCGCGACGGCCTGCACGCGTATCTGGAGGCGAGCAGCGCGCGCAGCCGTGAGCTGTATCTGCGTCTCGGCTTCACCGACCTGGGGCAGGCACTCGACCTCCCTGACGGGCCAAAGATGTGGCCCATGTGGCGTGAGCCGCACGTCTCCTGAATCGCTGGAACGTCGACCGGCCTTGGGACGCAGGAGGCTGCTCCGGAAGAGCCTCCTGAGCCCTAGGAAGCACTGCACGTGAAGCACTGTAAATAGAGTGATTCATGGGGGTGGGCGAACGCGACCCGGGTCGTGAGCGCTCACCCACCGTCCTCGGGGAGGTTCCGCTTGCGCAAGCTCACCTACTTCGTCGCCGTCTCGATCGACGGGTTCATCGGTGACCCGAGCGGAGACGCCAACTCCTACATGGCGTACGTGGACGAGGAGTTCCTGGAATTCCTCAAGACGGAGTACCCGGAGACGATCTCCGTCGCCGGGCGCCGCGTCCTCGGCTTCGACGGGGTGCCGAACCGGAGGTTCGACACCGTCATCCAGGGCATGAACACCTACCGGGTCGGCCTGGACGAAGGCATCCCGAGCCCGTACGCGCACCTGCGCGAGTACGTCGCCTCGCGCAGCCTGGGCACGGCGCCCGTCCCGAACGTCCAGGTCATCGCCGACGACCTCATCGGCAAGGTCCGCGAACTCAAGGCCGAGGACAGCGACCTGGACATCTGGCTGTGCGGGGGCGCGCAGCTCGCGGGCCGGCTGCGGGACGAGATCGACGAACTCGTGCTCAAGACGTATCCGGTGCTGCTCGGCTCCGGCATGCCCATGTTCACGGGCGTGGAGTCCGCCGTCAGCGGCTTCACGCTGACCTCGTCCCGGGTCTTCGGCAACGGGATCGTCGTACGGAACTACGCGCGGCAGCCCGCGAACGGGTGACCCTCAGGCTGTGCGGACCCCATAAATCGCCATATCCTGAATTTATGGGCACTGATGGAGATCGGTCCGTCCCCCGTCCCGAGGGCGAGCACACCTGCCCGAGCTGCGGAGGGTTCGTCGGTACGGCCATCAAGCGGCGCAAGGTGCTCGGGGCGTACGTCCCCGTCTGGGGACCGGCCCCGTGCCGCAACGCCGCGTGTGACGCGTGCGTCACCGAGGAGGAAGCCGAGGGCAGGGGCCGACGCGGCCACAAGGGCAGGAGGCGGGGCGCCCGCCAGCAGCAGGAGCGCCCCCAGCGGCCCGGGCCCGCGGAGGCCGACACCAAGTCCGTCGTGGAGACGGAGCCGGACCCCGGCGCCTGACGCCCCGGACTTCGCGCGACCGGCCGGCCCCCTCGCCTCGGCGGTGGTGCCGCTGTCCGGGCCTTAGGGGCGTAGACCCCAACTGACCTGCGCGGACGGCTGATTGTCAGTGGTCGCCGATAAGGTCCCGAGCATGAAGGTGACGTGGGGGAAGCTGTGGGCTGCCGCGCTGGTGGCCGTGGTGGCAGTGGCCGGGTGCGGGGTTTGGAGCGGCAGCCGGGGCAAGGCCGGTTCGCCGGACGGTGGCGCGTCTGCGTCCGGTGTGCCCGAGGTCGACTCGGAGCGTGACCTTCCGGAACTGCCGCTGGACCGCTACGAGTTCAGTTCGCGCGACTACGACCGCCAGGAGGCCGCCACTTTGCGCCTCACCCAGGCCTGCATGAAGTCGTACGGCTTCGCCGACTTCCCCCTGCGCTGGCACGAGCGCGACACCACCATGGCCGACGTGGCCGCCACGGCAGTCGTCTCGACCACGCTCACCGGCACGCTCGACGTCGACCGCGCCCGGCGCGTGGGGTACGGCATGGAGGGCGACGCCCTGAAGGAGTACTGGGAGCAGCGGTTCTCGAAGGGTCGCCTGGTCACGCAGGACGAGTACGAGGTGCTGCGCGGGGTGGGCAAGGGCCCGAGAGGCGGCTGCTACGAGCGCGGTGAGCGTCAGCTGCTCGCCGGCGTCAAGGACGAGGGGCGCATGCGTGGGTACGTGCCCGAGCGCCGCGCGGCCCTCGACAAGGCCGTCGCCAAGGACCGGCGCATGCGGCGCGCCCTGGACACGTGGGCCGACTGCGTCGAGGGCAAGGGCTTCAGACGCTACGCGAGCCCGGAGGCGGCCTTCCTGGACAAGGCCTGGCGGCGCGGCGGCGACGGGCAGACCCGGCGCACGCGCCGCGAGCGGGACACCGCCGTCGCCGACATCGAGTGCAAGCGCGAGCACAACACGGCCGGTGTGTGGTGGGCCGTGGCCGCCGAGAAGCAGCGGCACGAGATATCCCGGCACAAGGGGGCGTACGACGCGGTCCTCGCCGACCTGGAGCGGGTGCGGGCGACGGTGCGGCGGGCGCTCGCCTAGCGGCCGTTCACGCGGGGCGGCGGGCCCGGTGCCTGGCCACCGCGTCGTTGTTGGCGCAGCGCACCGAGCAGTACGCGCGGCGGCCCGCGCGGGATGTGTCCACGAAGGCGCGGCCGCAGGCCGTACGGGCGCAGCGGCCCAGGCGGCGGGCGTCGGCGTGACACACGATGTACGCGAGCCCGGCCGCCGTCAGGGCGCGCACGTGTGCTGCCGGGTCGGCGCCGGGCGCGCTGTAGTGGAAGTGCGGAGTGCCGTCGTGCAGGGCGATGTACGGGCGGCTCGACGCCTCGTCGAGGAGCCCGTTGAGGCGGGCACAGCGCTCCGCGAGGTCCTGCGGGCCGAAGCAGGCGGCGAGGCGGCGGGCCCACGTGTGGAGGTCCTGCCGCTGTGCGGGGGTGAGCGCGTGGTCCACCACGCCGTGTGCGGCGAGCAGGTCGTCCGGGCGCGGAGCGTCCGTGTCCGGGGCGTCCGGGTCCGTGCCCTGTGGGCCTGCGTCCTGCTGGGCCGCGTCGCTCGTGGTCGCGTAGGCGTTCACCAGGTCTGCGGCGAGCAGTGCCGCCTCGCCGCCGTAATGGTTGAAATGCATAAGGGCATGACATCACGCTGGGCGCATGGGGAACACTCGCGCCGCGCGTGGCGCCCTCGGCCTGGTGCTCGCGCAAGTGGTCAGCCTGCAAGCGGGGGCGGCGGTCGCCAAGGCCGCGTACGCGCACGTCAGCCCGACCGCCCTCGCGGGCATGCGGCTCGGGTTCGCGGCGCTCGTACTGTGGTGTGTGGTGCGGCCTCGGCCCGGGCGGTTCACGGCCGAGCGGTGGTGGGCCGCCGTGGGGCTCGGGGTGGTGCTCGCCGCGATGAACACGGCGTACTTCCAGGCCATCGGCAAGCTGCCGCTCGGCGTGGCCGCCACGCTCGAACTGCTCGGGCCGCTGCTGCTCGCCCTCGCGCTCTCGCGCAGCGTGGCGCAGCTGTGCGCGGGGCTCCTCGCTCTCGCGGGGGTGCTGCTGCTCGCGGCGCCGGGTGGGGCGCTGCCGGTCGCGGGGCTTGCGCTGGGCGCGCTCGCCGCGGGCTGCCGAGCCGCGTACGTGGTGCTCAACCGGCGGGTGGGGCGGCTCTTCGCGGACTGGTCCGGCCTCACGGTGGCGCTGGCCGTGGGCGCGTTGCTGCTGGTGCCGGTCGCGGCGGTGGCCGACGGCGCGGCCGTCGCCCGGCGTCCGGCTGTCCTCGGCACCGGCCTTCTCGTCGCGCTCCTGTCGTCCTTGATCCCTTACTCGCTGGACCTGCTCGCCCTGCGCCGCGTCGGGGTCCGCGCCTTCGGGGTGCTGCTGGCGCTCGGCCCCGCGGTGGGAGCGGCGGTCGGCTTCGCCGCACTCGGCGAACAGCTGAGCGCACGGCAGTGCGGGGCGGTGGCGCTCGTGGTGGTGGCTTGCGGGTGGGCGGTGTGGTCGGGGCGTGCCCCTGTGGGTGGGGGCTCCGGCGTCGAGAGCGCAGGTGTCGTGGGCGAGAGCGGCGGCCCTGGGGGCGAGGCCTGTGCTGCTGTGAGTAAGCGGGGTGGTTCGGGGGGCGACGGGTGGCACCGGGAGTGAGCCGCGTCGCTGTGGGCGAGCGTGGATCTGGCGAGGCCGGGTGCCGGGTCGGCTCCGCGGCCGAGGGCAGCGCTTCGTATGTGAGTAGGGCAGCACGGCCGCGTGCGAGAGCCGTGTCACTGCGGCACGGGAGTGCCCGGGGCTCCAGGGCCGAGGGGCCGGGCGCAGGGTTTGGACCAGGGCCCAGGGCTGCGTCGCCACGCGTGAGTAGGGCGGCATCGCCGCGGGTGAGGGCCGTGCCACCGGGGCGGGAGGCACCAGGCACCGGCCTGAGGGTGGCTTCGGCGGTGTCGGAGGCTGGGCGGTGGCGCGGCCCAGGGCCTCGCCCCCGTCACCCTCGCGGGCATGATGGGCCCATGACCCGACTCGAAGGCCCCATCCGGTGACCGACGCCCAGGCAGGCCTCATACGCCCTGCGGACCCCGCGGGCTCCCGCCCCTTCGACGCCGTCCTCACCGACCTCGACGGTGTCATCCGCTTCTACGACATGTCGCGCCTCACGGAGCTGGAGCGCACGGTCGGGCTGCCCGAGGGGGCCACCGCCGAGATCGCCTTCGCGCCCGAGACCGATCTGCCGCTGATGCTCGGACGGATCGGCAAGGACGAGTGGGTGGCGGCGATCGCCGCCGGGCTCGCCGAACGCCGGGGGCTCGACGCGGCGCGCGGCCGCGAACTCGGGCTCGTGCTCGCGGAGTCGGCGTTCTGGGCCGACCTCACGGTCGTCGACCTGCTGCGCCGCGCCCGCGCCCACGTACCGGTGTCGATCGTCACCAACGCCACGCCCTGGCTTGACGAGGACCTCGCGCGGCTCGGCCTCACCGCCCTGGTGGACGACGTGGTCGGCAGCGCCGCTCTCGGTCTGGCCAAGCCCGACCGCCGCATCTACGAACTGGCCGCCGAGCGGGTGGGAGCCGCCGTCACGCGCTGTCTGTTCGTGGACGACCGCGAGGAGAACGTGGCCGCGGCGACCGCGCTGGGAATGCAGGGGGTGCTGTACCGGGGCCCCGACGACCTGCGGGCGGCCCTGGCACCTCTACTCGGCTGACGAGGCACGTAGCGCGAGGCGCGCGGATACGACGGCACAGGGGCGCGAGGCCGCCGGGGCACGCCGGCACGAGGCCACGTGGGTGCGACGGCACAGGGGCGCGAGGGTGTGACCGCACGACGGCGCCACGGCGCGACCTCTCGACGGTGCGAGGGCGCGACGGTGCAGCGGCGCGAGGGCGCGATCGGTGAAGGGACGCCGGCACGCCGGCGTGGGGGCACGACCGCACGTCGGCGCGACCTCACGACAGCGCGGGGGCGCGAGGGTGTGACCGCACCACCTCACGACGGTGCGGGGCACGATCGCACGTCGGCACGTCGGCACGTCGGCGCGACCTCACGAGAGCGCGAGGGTGCCAGGCCACGACGGGGCGACCGCGCGACGGCGTGAGGCCATGACCGCACGACCGCACGCTGGCGCGACGCCGCTAGGCGGCCAGGGTGTGACCTCACGAAGGTGTGACGGCGCGACCCCAGGGCGGCGCGAGATCGCGAGGCCGCGCCCCCACGACGACGCGAGGCCACGATGGCACGACCGCGCGATCTCACGACGCGCGAGGGCGCGACCCACGAGAACGTGAGGCAGCGAGGCCGTGAGGCGGCGAGGGTGTGACCCCACGCCCGCGTGACCTCACGACGCGCGAGGGCACCGCCCATGAGGCCATGAGGCCATGAGGCCATGAGGCCATGAGGTAGCGAGGTAGCGAGGCAGCGAGGCAGCGAGGGTAGGGCCTCACGACGGTGCGACGGCGCGAGGCTGCGACGGTGCGAGGGCGCGACCCCACGACGGGACGACGGCGTGAGGCCGCGAAGGCACAACGGCGTGAGGCCGCGACGGCGCGACCCCACGACGACGCGAGGCCGCGATGGTACGAGGGCGCGACCCCACGAAGGCGCAACGGCGTGAGGCCGCGGCGGTGTGAGGGCATGGTGGTGTGAGGGCATGGTGGTGCAGGGCCGGTGCGAGGGGTATGCCCCCGTGCGCCCCGGGCAGCCCCGCGGAGCGCCTCCGCGCCCCCACCCCGTATCGCCCACCCCCACACGCGGACGCCCCGTCACCAGGCCCGCTCGGCCGGCCGCTCGGCCCGGTGTCGGCATACGCGTGGCCATCTGTCTGTCCTCCACATCACACGCAGGTCCATGTCACATTCGCGCGGGGATCGATACCGTGGACGTACCGCTTCGTGATCTTCTGGTCGGCGCCGCCGCGCGGCGGGTGACGCACCGCCGTTCTCGGTGTGTCACTGCTCTGACGGATCACGACGAAGGAATGTGACAGATGGACGGAAGAGATGTCCTGGCGGAGCGCTTCGAGGAGCACCGGCCCCACCTGAAGGCGGTCGCGTACCGCATGCTGGGCTCCCTGAGCGAGGCCGAGGACGCCGTCCAGGAGACCTGGCTCAAGCTCAGCCGAGCCGACAGCGACGCCGTGCGGAACCTGGGCGGCTGGCTGACGACCGTCGTCGGCCGCGTCTGCCTCGACCTGCTGCGCACCCGCCAGCAGCGCGGCGAGCAGTCGCTCGACGTGCCCGCAACCTACGTGCCCGACCCGCGGGTCAGCGCGTTGCCGGGGCGCCGTGAGACGGCCGACCCCGAAGAGGAGGCGCTGCTCACCGACTCGGTGGGGCTCGCCCTGCTCGTCGTCCTGGACACGCTCAGCCCCGCCGAGCGGCTCGCGTTCGTACTGCATGACATGTTCGCCGTGCCGTTCGAGGACATCGCGCCCATCGTGGAGCGGGCCCCGGCCGCGACCCGGCAGCTGGCCAGCCGCGCCCGCCGCCGGGTGCGGGACGCGGCGCCGGCGCCGGACCCGGACCGGGCCAAGCAGCGCGAGGTCGTCGAGGCGTTCCTCGCGGCGGCGCGCGGCGGCGAGTTCGACGCGCTGCTCGAACTCCTCGACCCGGACGTGGTGCTGCGGGCCGACGGCGGCGAGGTCGCGGGCCTCTCGCGCCTCGTGCGGGGGGCGCAGGCCGTGGTGGCGGGGGCGCGCTCGTTCGCCACGGTCGCGCTCTCGACGCACCTGGTGCTCGTCAACGGCAAGGTGGGCCAGATGTCGGTGGTGGACGGCAAGCCGTTCTCCGTCGGCGAGTTCACCGTCCGCGACGGCCGGATCGTCGAGATCAACATCCTGGCGGACCGCGACCGGCTCGCCGCTCTCCTGGACGCCTCCACGCTCGCGGCCGTCACCGGGGAGGCCACCGGCTGACCGCGGCCGCCCCGGGCGCACGGCCTCAGCCCAGCTGGGCCCGCCGCGTGACCCGCTGCACGTACTCCTTCCGGTCCAGCGGATTGTGGTCCGTGCGCGGGCGCGCGGGCGGCGCCCCGCGCACCGGCTCGTAGCGCTCGAAGGCGGACTCCATCTCGCCCTCGCCGCGCGTGAGACCGGGCAGCAGCCGCTCCAGCTCGTGCACGCGCGCGGCCGGGATCACGCCTTCGAGCACGTACGCCGAGCCGTGCGCCGCCGGGGCGTGCGGCACCGCGCCCAGGCGCCCGAGCGCGGACAGCAGGGTGCCGAACACCTCGGCGGGCACGGTCAGCCGGAAGCGGTGCACCGGCTCGTGCACCCGCGTGCCCGCCGCCCGCAGCGCCTCCATGAGGACGAGGGGCGTCAGCAGGCGGAAGTCCCCGGCCGTGCTCGACATGCTCTTGTCGAAGACCGCGTGCGCGTGGCTCTGCCGCGGCCAGTACCCGCAGTGGGTCATGGTGACGAGGCAGTCGGGGACCTCCCAGCCGTGCACGCCCTGCCGCAGCGTCTCCCGCACGGTCTCCTCGACCGCCGCGAAGAACGCGTACGGCATCGAGCCCAGCTCGACGCCGAGGCGGAACGCCACCCCGGCCCCGGGCGCCGCGGGCTCCACGCGCAGCCCCACCGTGGCGAGGAACGGGTTGGGTTCCGTGTCGATGACCTCGACGTGCGCCCCGGTGCCGACGACGCGCTCCACGCACAGGGTCGTGGTCGCGCGGAAGTCGACGCCGACGCCGAACTCCTCGGCCAGCGTGGCCTCGATGACCTCCTTCTGGACCTCGCCGTACAGCGATACGGAGATCTCCTGGCGCAGCGGGTCCTGGCGCAGGCCGATCAGCGGGTCCTGCTCGGCGAGCCGGGTGAGCGCGGCGTGCAGCGCGCCCCGGTCGCCCGGGCGGCGCGGCTCGACGACGGTTTCGAGGGTGGGCGGCGCGAAGTGCCGCCGCGGCGCGTGCCGTTCCGGTACCTCGCGCACGTCGCCGAGCACATCCCCGATCCGTACGTCGCCGAGGCCCCGCACCCGGGCGATCTGCCCGGCGACGGCGGTCTCGCGGCGCGCGGCGGAGCCCTGCTCGAAGACGCTGAGGGAGGTGACCTTGCCGGGTTCCGCGCGGCCGTCGAGCGGCACCCGGTCACGCACCCGCAGCGTGCCGGAGTACAGCCGCGCGTACGCCACCTTCTCGCCCGCGAGGCCGCGCTCGACCTTGAAGACGGTGCCCGCGAGAGGCCCCCGCGGGCTGCCGCCGGCCCGGGGCAGGAGTTCCTTGACGGCGTCGGTCAGCGCGTCGAGCCCGGTGCCCGTGATGGCCGAGCCGAAGAGCACCGGATGCGTGTCGGCCCGCCGCGTCTGCTCCGCCAGGGCCGCGCGCAGCCGCGCGTACGACAGGGCGGTGCGGTCGTCCGCGACGTACGCGGCGAGCAGCTCGTCGTCCCGCTCGGCGAGGGACTCCGCCAGTCGGGTGAGGAAACGGGCGTCGTCGGGGGCGTACGGGACGGCCCGCGCGCCCCGTGTGCCGGGGGAGCGGACCGTGCCCAGGGCGACGGCCCCCGGGGTCAGTTTTCGGCCGATCTCGGCGAGGACGCGCTCGCCGTCGGCGCCCCGGCGGTCGACCTTGTTGACGAACACGAGCGTGGGGATGGCGAGCCGGCGCAGCGTGCGCATGAGCACGCGGGTCTGCGGCTGCACGCCTTCGACGGCCGACACCACCAGCACCGCGCCGTCGAGCACGCTCAGGACGCGCTCCACCTCGGCGATGAAGTCGGGGTGGCCGGGCGTGTCGATGAGGTTGACCGTGACGTCGTCGAGCGCGAAC
Organism: Streptomyces sp. NPDC045778; assembly: GCF_056431945.1. NCBI lineage: Bacteria > Bacillati > Actinomycetota > Actinomycetes > Kitasatosporales > Streptomycetaceae > Streptomyces > Streptomyces sp. NPDC045778. Next base: position 456,425 of record NZ_JBWKJZ010000001.1, on the reverse strand, counting down.
GACACGACGGCGGACTTGATGGTGATCCCGCGCCGCCGCTCCAGGGCGAGGGAGTCGGTGAGGGTGCTGCCGTCGTCGACGCTGCCGAGTTCGTCGACGACACCGGCGGAGTGCAGCAGCCGCTCGGTCAGGCTGGTCTTACCGGCGTCTACGTGCGCCAGGATTCCCAAGTTCAGGGTGGGTGAAGGGGTGTGCGACGGCACAGGGCGTCATGTCCTCGTGATGGGGGGCGATTCCTTCCTGGTGGGACATGGACGTCGTCTGGCGCATCAGGGGGTCTCCTGGTCATGGAGGTGGCTGCGGGCGAAGCCAGTGCAGCAGGAGGCGCGGCGGGGGAGCAACTGATTTCCGTACGACGAACGATTTCCGTACGACGAACGATTTCCGTACGACGGACAGGGGCGGACATGACGGAGGGGCCCGTACGGATCGCTCCGCACGGGCCCCTCCGCGGTGTGAACCGCCCTGCGATCAGGCCTTCTTGGTCTCCCAGAAGATCCGGTCGATCTCGGCGATCAGCTCGAGAGCCTTCTCGCCGGTCTTCGGGTCCGTCGACCCCTTGGCGGCCGACAGGGCCTTCAGGGTGTCGTTGACCAGGACGTGCAGCTGGGGGTACTTCTCGAAGTGCGGCGGCTTGAAGTAGTCGCTCCACAGCACCGAGACGTGGTGCTTGGCGAGCTCGGCGCGCTGCTCCTTGATGACCGTGGCACGGGCCTGGAAGTGCGGGTCGTCATTCGCGGCCATCTTCTCCTGGACGGCCTTGACCGACTCCGCCTCGATGCGGGCCTGGGCCGGGTCGTACACCCCGCACGGCAGGTCACAGTGGGCGCTGGCCTTGACCTTGGGGGCAAACAGGCGGGAGAGCATTGAGCTGTCCTTCCTCGTGATCGTCTTCTCAGGTGGGACATTACTCCGTGAGAGACGTGTTTTCGCGAGTGCCCCCATGGGCTTAGGACAAAAGTCCAGGGTCACACTGGAGCTGGTGGAGGATGGGACCGGGAGGTTGTCTGATGCCGGAAATGGCGGCAGACGGGCGGGAGACACGCGTGCCGTTCCAGTTGATCGAGGTCGACGGTCCGTCGATGGTGCCCACGCTCAATCCGGGGGACTGGATGCTGGTGCAGCACGGCGCGCGGGTGCGCCCCGGCGACGTGGTGATCCTGCGGCATCCGCTGCAACAGGACTTGTTGGTGGTCAAGCGCGCGGTCGAGCGGCGGGACGGCGGCTGGTGGGTGCTCGGCGACAATCCGTACAACACGGGCGGCGACAGCAACGTCTACGGCGTGGTGCCGGAGGACCTCGTGCTCGCCCGGGTGCGGGGGCGCTTCAGGCCGCTCGGCAGGTTCCGCGAGGAGCGTGAGGCGCTGGGGCGGCGTCAGCTGTCCCTGACGGCGCTGGTCTCCTGGACCTTCTCCGCGGTGCGCCCGGTGCTCGCCGACCGCTCGCTCTCCAGGCGCTTGCGCGCGCGGTAGGCCGCCACGTTCGCGCGGGTGGCGCAGCGGTCGGAGCAGTAGCGCCGGGAGCGGTTGGTCGAGGTGTCCAGGTAGGCGTTGCGGCACGGCGTCGCCTCGCACAGGCCGAGCCGGTCCACGCCGTGCTCGGTGAGGTGGAAGGCCAGGCCCATGGCCGCGATCGCCGCGTACCCGGCGGTGGCGTTCGACGGGTGGTCGGCCAGGTGCATGTGCCACAGCGGGCGGCCGTCGTCGTCGCGGTAGTCGTGGCCGGAGATCTGCGGGCTCACCGGGAACTCCAGGAGCAGGGAGTTCAGCAGGTCCACCGCGAGGGTCTCGTCGCCGCCGTCCGCCGCCTCGAAGACCGACCGCAGCCGCGCCCGCACCGAGCGGAAGCGCGTCACGTCCGAGTCCGTGGCGCGCCGGCCTGCCTGCTGGTTGACCCCGAACAGCTCGCGGACGGCCTCGACCGACGTCAGCGTGTCCTTGTTGCGCGCCGGCTCCTCGGTGTTGACCAGACGTACGGCATAGTCCGAGTAATAGGCCAGTTCCACTTGTAGTCCTTACCGGGGCGGGCTATCTTCGTCTGCGGGCGTGGTAACAGTCGATATTCGAGCGCGGGTGTTACCTGCCGAGGTTAATCGAGGGTAGTACGGGACGGAGGGCTTCCGGTGACGGAAACGGCTAGCGGTACGGGTTTCGGAACCGACTGGCGTGCCTGGCAGGAGAGCTGGGACCGGCAGCAGGAGTGGTACATGCCGGACCGCGAGGAGCGGTTCCGCGTCATGCTCGACATGGTGGAGGCCCTCGTCGGCCCCGAGCCCCGGGTCCTCGACCTCGCGTGCGGCACGGGCAGCATCACCGCCCGGCTCCTGGAGCGGTTCCCCAAGGCCACCAGCGTCGGTGTCGACCTCGACCCGGCCCTGCTCGCCATCGCCGAGGGCACCTTCGCGGGCGACGACCGGGTGACCTTCGTGACCGCGGACCTCAAGGACCCGGACTGGGCCGCGCAGCTCCCGCACGACTCCTACGACGCCGTGCTCACGGCCACCGCCCTGCACTGGCTGTTCAGCGAGCCGCTGGCCGCGCTCTACCACCAGGTCGGCAAGCTCGTGCGCGACGGCGGCGTCTTCCTCAACGCCGACCACATGCCCGACCCGACGACGCCGCGCCTCAACGCCGCCGACCGCGAGCAGCGCCACGCCCGCCAGGCCGCGGCCCGGGCCGCGGGCGTCCTGGACTGGGCGGACTGGTGGGCGCTCGCCGCGCAGGACCCGGTGCTCGCGGGCCCCACGGCCAAGCGCTTCGAGATCTACGGCGAGCACGCGGACGGCGACACCCCGCCCGCCGAGTGGCACGCCCGCACCCTGCGCGAGGCGGGCTTCGCGGAGGCCCGCACGGTGTGGTCGTCGCCGTCGGACGGGATGGTCCTAGGGCTGAAGTAGGGACTTCGCGGGCTCGGCGGGAAGGGGCGGTCGGGGTCCACCAGGATCCCGGCCGCCCCTTCCCGCCGTGAGGGCCGCGGTGCCCGTGGAGGGCGCTACAGCACCTTCGACAGGAACGACTTCGTCCGCTCGTGCTGCGGGTCCGTCAGGACGTCCCTCGGGTTCCCGGACTCGACCACCACGCCGCCGTCCATGAACACGAGGCTGTCGCCGACCTCGCGCGCGAAGCCCATCTCGTGCGTGACGACGACCATCGTCATGCCGGACTCGGCCAGGTCGCGCATCACGTCGAGCACGTCACCCACCAGCTCCGGGTCGAGCGCCGACGTCGGCTCGTCGAACAGCATCAGCTTCGGGTCCATCGCGAGGGCGCGGGCGATGGCCACGCGCTGCTGCTGGCCGCCGGAGAGCTGCGAGGGGTAGTTCTTCGCCTTGTCGGCGAGCCCGACCCGCTCCAGGAGCTGCCCCGCGCGCTCCCGCGCCGCCGCCTTGGGCTGGCCCTTGACCTGGACCGGCGCCTCCATGACGTTCTCCAGGGCCGTCATGTGCGGGAAGAGGTTGAAGCGCTGGAAGACCATGCCGATGTCCCGGCGCTTCATCGCGACTTCGCTGTCCTTCAGCTCGTACAGCTTGTCGCCCTTCTGCCGGTAGCCGACCAGGTCCCCGTCGACGTACAGCCGTCCGGCGTTGACCTTCTCCAGGTGGTTGATGCAGCGCAGGAACGTCGACTTGCCGGAGCCGGAGGGGCCGATGAGGCAGAACACCTCGCCGGACTTGACCTCCAGGTCGATGCCCTTGAGGACCTCTACGTGGCCGAACGACTTGTGGACGTTCTCGGCCTTCACCATGGCGGTCATCGGATCTCTCCCCTCGGGCCGCTCAGCGAGAGCAGGTTGGCCTTGACCTTCTGCATCGGCGTGGGCGGCAGGCTGCGCGAGGAGCCTCGCGCGTAGTACCGCTCCAGGTAGTACTGGCCGACGCTGAGGACCGACGTCATGATCAGGTACCAGGTGGCGGCGAGGAGGAGAGCCTCGACCGTGGCGCCCGACGAGGTGCCGATGTCCTGGGCGTAGCGCAGCAGCTCGTAGTACTGGACGGCCGCCACCAGGGAGGTCGTCTTCAGCATGTTGATGACCTCGTTGCCCGTCGGCGGCACGATCACGCGCATCGCCTGCGGGATGATGATGCGCCGCAGCGTCTTGCCGTGGCTCATGCCGAGCGCCTGCGAGGCCTCCGTCTGGCCCTCGTCGACCGAGAGCAGACCGGCGCGGCAGATCTCCGCCATGTACGCCGCCTCGTTCAGGCCGAGGCCGAGGAGCGCCGTCAGGAACGGCGTCATGAAGTCCGACCACTCGTCCTGGTAGACCGGCCCGAGGTTGATGTACTCGAAGACGAAGCCCAGGTTGAACCAGACGAAGAGCTGGACCAGGACCGGCGTACCCCGGAAGAACCAGATGTAGAACCACGCGATCGACGAGGTCACCGGGTTCTTCGACAGGCGCATCACCGAGAGGAGCACGCCGCCCACGACACCGATGAGCATCGAGAGGACCGTGAGGATCAGCGTCTCGCGGACACCCTTGAGGATGCGCTCGTCGAAGAAGTTGTCGGGGATGGCGTCCCAGTTGATGTCGCCCTGGGAGAAGGCGTAGATGATCGCGCCGAGTACGCCGACGGCGAGCACGCCGGCCACGTACCGGCCGTAGTGCCGCACGGGGATGGCCTTGATGGCCTCCGGGGCGGAGCGTGGCGGCTCGTCCTTGGGGCCGGGCGAGCCCGACTTGGTGATGTCCGTTGTCACGGGTGGTGCCTTTCAGCGACGAGGTGTGACGAGGGGTGCGGCAGGACGGGGGCCTGTCGCGGGGTGGCCGCGGCCGCTACCGGGCCGCGGCGGGCGGTCGGGTGCCGCTCACTTGCCGCCGTTGACCTTGGCTTCCTTGACCGCGCCGGCCTCGACGCCCCACTCCTTGATGATCTTTTCGTACTGGCCGTTCGCGATGATCGCGTTGAGCGCGGCCTTGATCGCGTCGCGCAGCTTGGCGTTGTCCTTGGAGACCGCGATGCCGTACGGGGCCGCTTCCACCTGGTCGCCCACGAGCTGGAAGTCCTTGCCGCCGCCGGAGGTCTTCACCGCGTACGCCGCGACCGGGAAGTCCGACGAACCCGCGTCCGCGCCGCCCGAACGCAGCCGGGTCTGGGCCTGCTGGTCGTTGTCGAACGACTCGATGGAGATCTTCTTGCCGCCCTTGCACTTCTTCGACTCGGCCTTGGCCATGTCGTGCGAGACGGTGCCGCGCTGGACCACGATCTTCTTGCCGCACAGGTCGGACCAGGTCTCGATGCCCTGGTCCTCGCCCTTCTTGGTGTAGATCGAGACGCCCGCGGTGAAGTAGTCGACGAAGTCGACGCCCTTGCCGACCTTCTTGCCGGTCTCCTCGTCGATGCCCTCCTGGCGGTTCTTGGTGTCCGTCATCGCCGACATCGCGATGTCGTAGCGCTTGGAGCGCAGGCCGCCGAGCAGGGTGTCGAAGGTGCCGTTGTCGAACTGGAAGTCCACGCCGAGCTGCTTGCCCATGGCCTCGGCGATGTCCGGGTCGATGCCGACCGTCTCACCGCTCTTGTCCTTGAACTCGACCGGCGGGTAGGCGATGTCCGAGCCCACCTTGATGACGCCCTTGTTGCGGATGTTCGCGGGGAGCATGTCGGAGAGCGGCGCGTCGACGACCTTCTTGCCGCCGTCGCCCTTCTTGTTGTCCCGCTGGTCGCCGCATCCGGTCAGGAGCAGCGAGCCGGCGACCGCGATCGCGCCGACAGCGACGATCCGGGACTTCGCGGACTTCGCGGCGGTCGTGCGACGAGTGGTGCCTGCGGTCATAGGGGTCCTCCGGCGGATGGGGAGTAGCCATGGGTCTGACATGGGGTCGTGCACACACCGTCGTGCACACACCTTCGGGTGTCGCGACCTCGTGTGATGGTGCATCTTGCCATTCGGACCGTCCGATTCTGGGGGCCGGAGATGTCAAAATCGGATAACGGGCGATCCGTGGATCACAACGGCCCGGTCCACCCTGCTCATTGACGGGGCAGGGTGAAGCGGTGGCAAACACCGGATAACCACCCAATCTCGCTATGCGAACCCGCCGAACGGACCTTTGGCCCACAGCGGGACGAATCCCCGGCCTCCGCTCGCCCGCCCCGGGCTGGAAACCCGCCGTTCACATGGGGCTGCGACAGATATGGCTCGTCGGCGGCAGGAAGCATCCGGTAGAAAAGACGGTTACACCCCTCATCCGGGGCCAGGGCGCGTGTGCGGCGCGCCCGCGCGTCCGTTACGTACCTCCCGTACCGCTTCGCCGACAGGCGGAGGGTCGCGGGCCGCGAGGCCCGGGGCCTTGGCACGGACGCGGTTCCCGCCCCACTTCTCCACCAGGAAGTGGTCCACCCTCAACCATGAACACTTAAGGGGTCAGACACAGTGGCAGCGGAGATCGTCAATCCTCGCAGCGACAGCGGTACGAATACCGGTCACGAAGGCGCCGAAGAGCCCTTCGATCCGGCCTTCGCCCTGCACCGCGGCGGGAAGATGGCCGTGCAGGCAACCGTCCCGGTGCGGGACAAGGACGACCTGTCCCTCGCGTACACGCCCGGTGTGGCCAAGGTGTGCAGCGCCATCGCGGAGCAGCCGGACCTCGTCCACGACTACACCTGGAAGTCGAACGTCGTCGCCGTCGTCACCGACGGCACGGCCGTGCTCGGCCTCGGGGACATCGGGGCGGAGGCCTCCCTTCCGGTGATGGAGGGCAAGGCCATCCTCTTCAAGCAGTTCGGCGGCGTCGACGCCGTGCCGATCGCCCTCGGCACCACCGACACGGACGAGATCATCGACACCGTGGTGCGGCTCGCGCCCTCCTTCGGCGGGGTGAACCTGGAGGACATCTCCGCGCCGCGCTGCTTCGAGATCGAGCGGCGCCTCCAGGAGCGGCTCGACATCCCGGTCTTCCACGACGACCAGCACGGCACGGCCGTCGTCACCCTCGCCGCGCTGCGCAACGCGGCGCGGCTCACCGACCGGACGCTCGGCGACCTGCGCGCCGTGATCTCCGGCGCGGGTGCCGCGGGCGTCGCCATCGCGAAGTTCCTCCTCGAAGCCGGGCTCGGTGACGTCGCGGTCGCGGACCGCAAGGGCATCGTCAGCCGGGACCGCGACGACCTCACCCCGGTCAAGCGGGAGCTGGCGGAGCTGACGAACAAGGCGGGGCTGAGCGGTTCCCTGGAGAGCGCCCTCGCCGGCGCCGACGTGTTCATCGGCGTGTCCGGCGGTACGGTCCCCGAGGCCGCTGTGGCTTCGATGGCGCCGAACTCGTTCGTGTTCGCGATGGCCAACCCGAACCCCGAGGTGCACCCGGACATCGCCCACAAGTACGCCGCAGTGGTGGCGACGGGCCGTTCGGACTACCCGAACCAGATCAACAACGTCCTCGCCTTCCCCGGCATCTTCGCGGGCGCGCTCCAGGTGCGGGCCTCCCGGATCACCGAGGGCATGAAGATCGCGGCGGCCGACGCGCTGGCCGACGTGGTCGGGGACGAGCTGTCCGCCGCGTATGTGATCCCGTCCCCGTTCGACGAGCGGGTCGCGCCCGCGGTCACCGCGGCGGTCGCCGCGGCGGCCCGGGCCGAAGGGGTTGCCCGGCGCTGACGCTGGGGCCCCACCCTGCTTCGCGGGGTGGGGCCTTGCGGTTGCTTCGCGGGGTGGGACTTGTGTTTCCCTCGGTCTGCTACTGCTGGGGGTGTCGGCCGGCGGGGTGCGGCTGGTGCGGGGCCGGGGGTCAGGGGCCTGGAGGCCGGGCTGGGGGCTGTCGGTGTACCCGGCGCCGGTGGGCGGGACGCGCTGTCCCGCCGGGGCCGTGGGGTGCGGGGGCTGGGGGCTGGGGGCTTGCTCGGCGTCGCGGTGTGGGTCCGGTGGTCCGGGGCGGGGCCAGGGGCCCGGGAGCCGGGTCGGCGTGCCCGGCGCCGGTGGGCGGGACGGGCTGTCCCGCCGGGGCCGGGGGGTGTGGGGCCTGGAGGCCGGGGGCCGCTCGGGGGCGTGGTGTGGGTCCGGCGGTCCGGGAGCGGAAGCGCGGCGGGGTCCGGCGGTCCGGGAGTGGGGGCGCGGTGTGGGTCACACCCGTGTGCCGTTCCCAAGGTCCGGAGGCCGGACTACGGTCGGCGCCATGTTCGCTGCCTACGCCGCCCGCATCGACTCCACGCACCCCCTCAACGGCCTTGAGCTGGGTGACCGACCCGCCCCCGAGCCCCGCCCCGGCTGGTCCACCGTGAACGTCAAGGCCGCCTCCCTCAACCACCACGACCTGTGGTCCCTGCGCGGAGTCGGCCTCGACCAGGACAAGCTCCCGATGATCCTCGGCTGTGACGCGGCCGGAGTCGACGAGGACGGCAACGAAGTCGTCCTGCACTCCGTCATCGGCCAGTCCGGCCACGGCGTCGGCCCTCATGAGCGCCGGACCATCCTCACCGAGAAGTACCAGGGCACCTTCGCCGAGCAGGTCTCCGTCCCCACCTGGAACGTCCTGCCCAAGCCCGCGGGCCTCTCCTTCGCCGAGGCCGCCTGCCTGCCCACGGCCTGGCTCACCGCCTATCGCATGCTGTTCACCAACGCGGGCGTACGCCCCGGCGACTCGGTCCTCGTCCAGGGCGCGGGCGGCGGCGTCGCGACCGCCGCGATCGTGCTCGGCAGGGCGGCGGGCCTCAAGGTCTTCGCCACCAGCCGGGACGAGGCCAAGCGCAAGCGGGCCGTGGAGCTGGGCGCGGTGGAGGCGCTGCCCGCGGGCGCGCGGCTGCCGCAGCGGGTCGACGCCGTCATCGAGACGGTCGGCGCCGCCACCTGGACGCACTCGATCAAGTCGCTCCGCCCCGGCGGCACCCTGGTGATCTCCGGCGCCACCACCGGAGACCGCCCCTCGCACGCCGAGCTGACCCGCGTCTTCTTCCTGGAACTGCGCATCGTCGGCTCCACGATGGGCACGAAGGACGAACTCGAAGACCTGCTCGCGTTCTGCGCCAACACCGGCGTGCGGCCCGTCATCGACGAGATCCTGCCGCTGGACCGCGCGCGGGAGGGCTTCGAGCGTCTGGAGGCGGGTGAGCAGTTCGGCAAGATCGTGCTGACGGTCTGAGCCCCCCGAAGCCTCCCCCCGTCTGCCCGTCTGCCCGTCTGCCCGTCTGCCCGTCTGCCCGTCTGCCCGTCTGCCCGTCTGGATCGTCTGGATCGTCTGGATCGTCTGCCCACCCTTGCGTCAACCAGGGTTGACGCAAGGGTGGGCGTCAACCTACGTTGACATGTATGACCGAAGCAACGGATCTCGCCGAGCGCGCGGGTGACCGCGATCCACGGGTCGGGCTACGTGCCGTCACGGCGCTGCGGCGCCTCGTGGAGCAGCTCGAAGCCGTCCAGGTGCGCAGCGCCCGCCAGCAGGGCTGGTCGTGGCAGGAGATCGCCGCCGAGCTGGGCGTGAGCAGGCAGGCCGTGCACAAGAAGTACGGGAGGCAGTGATGTTCGAGCGATTCACGAGGCATGCCCGGGCCGTGGTGACCGGCGCGGTCGAGCACGCCGAGCGGCAGGGCGCCGACTTCATCGACGACAGTCACCTGCTGCTGGCCCTGCTCGACGGGCAGGGCAGCCGCGGCTCCTTCGCCCTTGCGGCGCTGGGGGCCGACCGGCGGCGCGACGACATCGCCGAGGCGCTGGCCGCGGCCCGCCGTCGTGGCGGTCTCACCCAGGCGGACACCGAGGCGCTCGCCGGGCTCGGCATCGACGTGGAGGAGATCGTCTCCCGCGTCGAGGAGGCCCATGGCGCGGGTGCCCTCGCGAGTGCCGGAGCGGGCCGGGGGCGCAGGGGGATCAGCTCCAAGCTCGGCCACCGGGGCTTCACCCGGGACGCCAAGGACACGCTGGAGCGGGCCCTGCGGATCGCTACGGCGCGGCGGGAACGCACCATCGGCGACGAGCACATCCTGTTCGCCCTGACGTCCCGCCCCGGCATCGTGGCGGAGGTGCTCGGCGACCGGGGCGTGACGCGTGAGGCGCTGGAGCGGGTGCTGGCGTAGGCCCGGGGGCCCGGGGCCTGGGGGCGCGGAGGGCTACCGGGGCGTGGGTCCGGCCGGCCCCGGTGCCTCAACGCCCTGGGTGCCCGGCCGCCCCGGGGCCCGGGTGGCTGCCACGCGTCAGGCCTTGGGCAGATGCAGTATCGCCGTGACGTGGGCCGCCGCTTCCGACAGGTGGCGGCGGGCTTCGCGGAGCTGGTCCGGGGTGACGCCGTGGTCGCGGGCCGCGTCGCGGACGTCGTCGCGGAGGCGGTCGAGGAGCCGCTCCAGGTCACGCGCGGGGTCCGCGCCCGGCGTCTCCTCCTGGGCCCAGTCCGGCAGGTACTCCACCGGCACCCGGTCCCGCGGCGGCGTGAACACGGGGCCCGGCGTGGCCGCCTTGGCGTGCTCGGCGGCCTGGTCCCGCGCGGCCGCGTCTTCCCGTCCGGGTACTTTGCCCGTGCCGGAAGCGCTGCCCGCGGGGGACGCCTCGTCCGTGGCGGAGGTCCTGCCCGCGTGGGACTCCGGTCCTGTGGCCGGCCCCCGGCCCGCGCCGGACGCCTTGCGCATGTCGGGGCCCTCGCCCGGCTCGGACGTCCGCTCCTGCCCGACCGCGCTGTCGTGCTCGGTGGTCTTGCCGCGCTTGCCCTCCGGGTCGCCGAAGCCGAAGTCCATGAAGTCCTTGCCGAACTCCCTGCCGAAGTCGCCGACCTCCTTGGCCAGCTCGGCGAGCCCTTCGCGCACCCCTGTCGGCCAGTCGCCGCGCGCGAAGTGCTCCTGCACATGGTCCTGCACCCGCTGGGCCATGCGCTGCCACTCCTCCCGCGCCTCCTCCTGCGCCTGCTCCCGGGCGTCCCGGGCCTGGCGGCGGGCCCGCTGGGCCTCCTCGCGGGCCCGGCGGCTCTCGTCCTTGGCGCGCCGCGCCTGCTCCTTCCACTCCTGCCGGGCGCGGCGGACCTCCTCCTTCGCCTGGCGCCAGCCCTCGCTGTCCGTCCACGCGCCGTCGAAGAGGTCGCCGATGCCCGAGTGGCCCCCGCCGGTCCTGCCCGCCGTCCGGGCCTGCTGGGCCGCCGCCCGCATCTCGCGCCGCAGCTCGCCCGCCGCGCCCTGCACGCCGTCGCGGATCTCGGCGGCCAGCTCGGCCACCGACTCGCGGATCTCCAGCTCCAGGTCGGCCAGCTCGCCGCTGCGGCCGGCCAGCTCGGCGCGGCCCGCGTCCGTGATCGAGTAGACCTTCCGGCCGCCTTCCGTGGTGTGGGTGACCAGACCCTCCGCCTCCAGCTTGGCCAGGCGGGGGTAGACGGTGCCCGCCGATGGCGCGTACAGGCCCTGGAAGCGCTCTTCGAGGAGGCGGATCACCTCATAGCCGTGGCGCGGGGCCTCGTCCAGGAGCTTGAGCAGATACAGGCGCAGACGGCCGTGGGCGAACACGGGGGGCATCTCAGAGCACCTTCTTGTCGGTCGGGGCGTCGGGGGCGGTGTCCGCCTCCGGGGCGCCGGTCGGGGTCTCGGTCGCGGCGTCGGCCGGGGGAGCCGATGACGGGGTGCCCGCAGGGGCGGAGTCCCACGGTGGCCCGTCGGCCTCGTACCGATCTTCCTCTACCGCTGGTCTGCGCAGAAGCGCGATCGAACCGGAGACCGTCGTCGCCTTGAGCCGGCCGCCGCCGGAGCCGAGCCTGCCCGTGATCTTCTTCGCGCCCCACTGGCCACTGATCCTGAGATCCTCGAAGTCGCTGGAGACCGAGCCGCTCGTGGTGTCCGCCTCCACGTCCGCGTGCGCCGGGTGGGGCAGCCGGATGGCGATCTCCCCCGAGACGCTGCTGAGTCCGATGTCGGCCGGACCGCCGACCGGGTCCAGGTCCAGGATCATCGAGCCGCTCACCGATTCGGCCCGAACGGAGGACCCCGCTCCGTCGAAGACGGTCAGGTCGCCCGAGACCGAGTTGAACCGCAGCTCCCCGGTGATGCCCTGGGCCTCGACGGCACCCGAGACCGTCTCGGCCCGGACCGGCCCGGTCAGGCCGACCAGGGTCGTGTCGCCCGAGATGCTCCGCACCTCCGCCCGGCCCTCGATCCCCGTGACCACCGCGCCCGCACCGATCACACCCACCTCGACCTGGGTCCCGGCCGGAACGGCGAGGGACACCACCGCGCTGCGGCGCGCGCCCTTGGGGATGAGCCAACCGAGGAGTCCCTTCCAGGGCAGGTCCTCGTACACGACGGAGAGCGTGCCGTCCGACTGCCTCACGCTCAGCGGCGGTCCCGAGATCTCGGACACCTCCAGTCTCGCCGTGTCGTCGTCCGTGCCCACCACGTTCACCGCGCCGCTCACGACGCGGACGCGCAGGCGCCTCACGGACGCGTCGAACGTCAGCTTCCTGGGCTCATCGACGGACCACTTCGGCATGGTGTCTGACCTCCTTGAGCGGCGAGCAGCTCGGACGCAACGCGCCATATCGCATCCTCGACTAGACACGATATATCGCGGATACGGAAAGTCAAGATGTATTTCCTCGCCGAAAACGGACGCTCCGGCTCATGCCGTGGCCCGCGCCCTGTCCGGCGTCGCGCCTCGTGCTCTCCCCCGCCGGAAGCGGACGTCGCCGTTCATCCGCCGCGGGCGGCATCGGACGCCGCAGGCCCGAGCGCCAAACGCCATGGTTTGTCCTAGCGTGGGGCCATGCCCTCCGAGCCGACCCCCGCCCACGCGACGGACTCCGCCGACGCCGCCTCGTCTCCTGGCGCGCTGCTGCTCTGCCGGGCCCGGCCGGACTCCGTGGAGACGGTCGCCCAACTGCTGCGCGAGCCGATGCTGCTGGCGCCCGCGGGCCCGGAGTGGAGCGTGCTCGTGCCCGAGGGCAAGCCGTGGCTGGAGGGCGGTGAGCCGGTCGACAGTGTGCTCGCCGGATGGGCCACCGCGCTCGCCGTCGGCTCGCCGTGGCCGGTTCTGGCGCTCTGGTGGGACGCCGACCGCTCCGGTTACACGCTCGCGGCGGGCTTCCGGCGGACGGTCGGCTATGTCTGGCTGGCGAACGGCACTCCGGTCGGCGAGGACGAGGCGATGCGGACGTTCGCCGCCCGGCTCGGTCTCGATCCGGTGCTCGACATGCAGGCCCTGGACACGCTGACTCGCCCCGACTCGGAGGCCGACGCGCGGGCCCGGCTGCGCGGCCTCATCGCGGTCCTCACGCGCGTGGGAGTCGACCTGCCGCCCGGCCTGGGCCCCGGCGAACCGGCCGACCGGCTGCGGGAAGCGGCCCGTGTCCTGGACGGCGTGCGGCAGGTCGAGTGGTCGGGCTGGCGCGACGCGGTGCGCGCCGAACTCGACGCGGTGGAGAGCGGTCCGCTGGGCCCCTGGCTGCGCGGGCCGCGGGCGCGTGCCCTGGCCGGTGCCCAGCTCGCGGCAGGCGTCCCGCTGCTCGCCTGGTCCCTGCGGCGCCGCGGCGGTGGCGGCTGGGCGGTGGCGGGCCTCGTCCTCGTGGCGCACGGGGCGCTGGGGTTCGCGTACGACCGTGCGAGGGAACGGGACTAACCGCTGACGGCAGGGCGGCCGGCCCGACGTCCTGGCGGGGCGCCGGCCCGGCGTCGGCGTGCTCCACCGAGCGGCGTCGCGCCTCAGCGGGCGCGTCGTACCGAGTCAGCGTGCGCGTGCCGAGTCAGCCCGCCCGTACCGCGTCGAGCACCAAGTCGAGCAGCCGGTCCGGCCTTCGCGGGTCCTCCGGTGCCGGCCCGTCCGCGCGTGCCGTCGACAGGGCGATGCCGACGACCAGGTGGAGCAGGTCGGAGGGGCTCAGGTCGGGGCGTGCCGTGCCCGCGAGCTGGGCGCGGGCGAGGAGTGCCGCCACGGCGTCGTGGACGCGCTGGTGGCAGTCGATGCCGAGGGCGCCCGACTCCTCCAGCTGTTCGAGCAGCAGGGCGCCGCCGAGGCCTTGGTTCACGCGCGCGTGGACGAGGAATGCGCGCAGCCACTCCACGAGGGCGTCGTACGCCGAGTCCGCCGCCAGGAGGTCGTCCGCGCGGCCGCACAGGGTGTCGATGCGGTCCTTCAGGACGGCCGCCAGCAGTTCGGGGCGCCCGGAGAAGTTGCGGTACAGCGTGCCGGGCCCGACGCCCGCGCGGCGGGCGATGTCGTTGAGGGACGCCTCGGGCCCCGCTTCCGCGAAGGCCTCCCGCGCGGCGGCGACGATGCGCTCGCGGTTGCGGACGGCGTCCGCGCGCGGGGCGCGGCCGTGGGTCGTGGTGGCGGTCGTCCGCCTTGAAGGCTCGGTCATCTCTGCGTCCAGAGGATCGGGGTAGCTGTCCGGAGAACTTCTCCGTATCGTACCTCCACGAGAATCCGGAGAGGCTCTCCGGTAATGACGAGAGGTGGCGACATGCGGGGACTGCACGGGGCGGACGGGCTCGGGCGGGTCGGCGTCTGGACCTTCGCCTTCGAAGGCCAGCCCGCGGGGCGGGTACGCGAGGCGGTCGCCGAGATCGAGGAACTGGGCTACGGGGCGCTCTGGTACGGAGAGGCGTTCGGCCGCGACACGGTGGGACAGGCCTGGCTGCTGCTCTCCGCCACGCGCCGCCTCCCGGTCGCCTCCGGGATCGCCAGCATCGCCTACCGCGAGCCACTCGCCATGGCCAACGCCGAGCGCACCCTCGGGGAGGCATTCCCCGGGCGGTACATCCTCGGGCTCGGCGGACACCGGGTCGACGACACGGCCATCGAGGTGGACGGCTATCGCGTACCCGCGCGTGGGAGGGCGGTGGCGACCATGAGGGCCTATCTGGACGCCATGGACGCGGCGCCGGCGCATGGGCCGGTGCCCGATCCCGCCCCCCACCGGCTGCTCGCCGCGCTGGGCCCGAGGATGCTGGGGCTCGCGGCGGAGCGCACCGCTGGAGCGCACACGTACTTCGTGTCCGTGGACCACACCGCGCGCGCCCGCGCGGCCCTCGGGCCCGACGCGTTCCTCGGGGTGGAGCAGGCCGTCGTCCTCGACACGGACCGGACGCGGGCCCGCGCGGTGGCCGAGGAGCATGTGGCCGGGTACGCGCGTGTGCCCCATCAGGTGGCGAGCCTGCGGCGGCTCGGGTTCGGCGACGAGGACCTGCCGCCGGCCGGACCGAGCCGCAGGCTCGTCGACGCGATCGTTGCCTACGGGGATGCCGATGCCCTCCACGCGCGCGTACGGGACCACCTCGCCGCCGGGGCGGACCACGTGTGTGTCCAGGTTCTGACGGCCGACGGGGCGTTCCCGCTGCGCGAGTGGCGTGAGCTGGCGCCGGTGCTAACGGCGGTGCCCACCCGCCCCTAGGGCGTACAGCTCCGCCCACTGTGGCGCCGTGAGGTCCTTGGGCAGCCGCGCCGGGCCGATGCCGTGACGGCCGAGCCAGGCCTTCACGGCGCGCCGGGGGAGGTCGGGGCAGGAGGTGGCGATGATCTGAGGAAGCCCACGGCCCCGGCCCGTGAACACGCGGTGCACCAGCTCCTGGTAGGCCTTCAGGGCCGCGCGGTCGACGAGCGGGCGGTCGCGGCGGGTGATCGTCAGCAGTCCGCCGTCCACGTTCGGGCGCGGGCGGAACGCCCCTGCGGGAACCCGCCGGGCGAGCGTGAACGCGTACCAGGGCCACCACTGGGCCGTCATCAGCGTGGCCCCGCCGACGCCCGCGCGGCGGCGCGCGACCTCCCACTGGACCAGCAGGACGGCATCCGTCCAGGCCGGTGCGCGCAGGATGCGGCGGAGCATCGGGGTCGTCTCGTGGAAGGGCAGGTTGCCGACCAGGACGTGCGGCGTCGACGGCGTCGCGTAGCGCAGGAAGTCGGCGGTGACGATCGTGGTCGAATGGTTCGTACGGCGGGCCAGTCGCGCGGCGCGACGGGCGTCGATCTCGATGCCCGTCAGGCTGCGGCCGAGCCCCTGGAGAGGCAGCGTGAGCGCGCCGTCGCCCGTGCCGATCTCGACGATCGGGCCCTGGGTGCGGGCCACGAGGTCGACGAAGGCGTCGATCGTGGCCCGGTCGGTGAGGAAGTTCTGGCCGAGTTCATGGCGGCCGTGACGGTGCGTGGGGGTGGTGTGGTGCGGGCGAGTGGTGTGGTGCGTGCGCACAGGGACTCCGCGGCTTCGAGGTGAGCCGGGCAGCACGACGTGCCGCTCGGCGCTGACGCGCTGAAGCGGCGGAGCGTTCCGTTCCTGATGACCACCGGGGACGCGAGGTGGGCCCCGGTGGCGCGGGAGAGTCCGACCGCCGCTACGGGCGGCGGTACCTCGTCACCGCGCAGGCCGCGCTGGGTGCGATTCCACACATGCCCCGCACGGTAGGCCGCCCGCGGGGCGGGCGGCAAACGGTTTTCGGAGCCGGGCGGCCCGGGGCGCCTCGCCGGAACGGGCGCGCCCGGCTGTTGATCGCCTGCCGGTTCGGCGTGGCTCGTCGCGCAGTTCCCCGCGCCCCTTCGGGGCGCTGGTCGGTCGCGCTCGTGCGGCGGAGCCGCATATCGGCACAGCCCCGCGCCCCTTCGGGGCGCTGCCGAGCCGCGGCCCCGGAAGGCCCCTACTCGTCCTCGTCCTCGTCGTCCAGGCGCGCCAGCCACGTCGCCAGGCGCTCCACCGGCACCTCGAAGTCCGGATTGAGGTCCACGAACGTGCGGAGCTGCTCGGCCAGCCACTCGAAAGTGACCTCCTCCTCGCCGCGCCGCTTCTCCAGCTCCTCGATGCCACGGTCGGTGAAGTACAAAGTCATGCTCCTGACGAGACGGGATGTGCCCGTTCATCGTAGGCCGGAACGCCGGAGGGCCCGGCCCCGAGTCCGAGAACTCGGGGCCGGGCCCACCTCCGTACGACCGTGCCGGGGCCTAGGCCTCGAACACCTCGCGCACCAGCTGCTCCTGCTCGGCCTGGTGCCGCTTGGCGGAGCCGACCGCCGGGGCCGAGCCGTGCGGCCGCGAGATGCGGCGCAGACGCTCGCCGTGCGGGATGTCGGCGCCGACCGCCAGGTCCAGGTGGTCGATCAGGTTGAGGGCGATGAACGGCCACGCGCCCTGGTTCGCCGGCTCCTCCTGGGCCCACAGGTACTTCTCGGCGTTCGGGTGCTTGGCGATCTCCGCCTGGAGCTCGGCACCCGCCAGCGGGTACAGGCGCTCGATGCGGATGATCGCGACGTCCGTCGCGCCGCGCTTCTGCCGCTCGGCCTCGAGGTCGTAGTAGAACTTGCCGGCGCAGAAGACGACCTTGCGGACCGCGGCCGGGTCCACCGACGCGTCGCCGATGACGGGGCGGAAGCCGCCCGTCGTGAACTCCTCCGTCTTCGACGCGGCGGCCTTGAGGCGCAGCATCGACTTCGGCGTGAAGACCACCAGCGGCTTGTGGTGCGGGTTGTGCACCTGCCACCGCAGGAGGTGGAAGTAGTTCGACGGGAGGGTCGGCATCGCGACCGTCATGTTGTTCTGGGCGCAGAGCTGGAGGAACCGCTCCGGGCGTGCCGACGAGTGGTCGGGGCCCTGGCCTTCGTAGCCGTGCGGCAGGAGGAGCGTGACACCGGACGTCTGCGCCCACTTCTGCTCGGCCGACGAGATGAACTCGTCCACCACCGTCTGCGCGCCGTTCACGAAGTCGCCGAACTGCGCTTCCCACATGACGAGCGACTCGGGGCGGGCCAGCGAGTAGCCGTACTCGAAGCCCATCGCCGCGTACTCGGACAGGAGCGAGTCGTAGACGTTGTAGCGGGCCTGGTCCTCGGAGAGGTACTGGAGCGGCGTGTAGTCCTCGCCGGTCGTCTGGTCCACGAGGACGCCGTGCCGCTGGCCGAAGGTGCCGCGCCGGGAGTCCTGGCCCGCGAGGCGGACCGGGGTGCCCTCCATCAGCAGGGAGCCGATGGCGAGGGTCTCGCCCATGCCCCAGTCGATCGTGCCGTCCTCGACCATGGCCGCACGGCGCTGGAGCTGCGGCATCAGGCGCGGGTGCACGGTGATCCGGTCGGGGATGTTGACCTGGGACTCGGCGATCCGCTTGACGATCTCCTGGGAGACCGCGGTGTCCACGGCCACGGGGAACTCGGTCTGCGGGGCCGGGACCTCGGCCGGGGCCGGGGTCGTGGTGGCCTCGCGGACCTCCGTGAAGACCTTCTCCAGCTGGCCCTGGAAGTCCTGCAGGGCCTGCTCGGCCTCTTCCAGGGTGATGTCGCCGCGACCGATCAGGGACTCGGTGTAGAGCTTGCGCACCGAGCGCTTCTTGTCGATCAGGCTGTACATCTGCGGGTTCGTGAACGACGGGTTGTCGGTCTCGTTGTGCCCGCGGCGGCGGTAGCAGATCAGGTCGATGACCACGTCCTTGTTGAACGCCTGCCGGAACTCGAAGGCCAGGCGGGCCACGCGGACCACGGCCTCCGGGTCGTCGCCGTTCACGTGGAAGATCGGCGCCTCGATCATGCGGGCCACGTCGGTGGAGTACATCGACGAGCGCGCGGACTCCGGCGGGGCCGTGAAGCCGACCTGGTTGTTGATGACGATGTGGACCGTGCCGCCCGTGCGGTAGCCGCGCAGCTGCGACATGTTGAGCGTCTCGGCGACCACGCCCTGGCCCGCGAAGGCCGCGTCTCCGTGGAGGGCGACCGGCAGGACGGTGAAGTCCGTGCCCCCCTTGTTGATGATGTCCTGCTTGGCGCGGGCGACGCCCTCCAGGACCGGGTCGACCGCCTCCAGGTGCGAGGGGTTGGCGACCAGGGAGACCTTGATCTGCTCGCCGTCCAGGCCCGTGAAGGTGCCCTCGGCGCCCAGGTGGTACTTCACGTCTCCGGAGCCGTGCATCGACTTCGGGTCGAGGTTGCCCTCGAACTCACGGAAGATCTGCGCGTACGACTTGCCGACGATGTTCGCGAGGACGTTCAGGCGGCCGCGGTGGGCCATGCCGATGACGACCTCGTCCAGGCGCGACTCGGCCGCGGAGTCGATGACCGCGTCGAGCAGCGGGATGACGGACTCGCCGCCCTCCAGGGAGAAGCGCTTCTGGCCGACGTACTTCGTCTGGAGGAAGGTCTCGAACGCCTCCGCCGCGTTCAGCCGGCGCAGGATGCGCAGCTGCTCCTCGCGCTCCGGCTTGGCGTGCGGGCGCTCGATGCGGTCCTGGAGCCACTTGCGCTGCTTCGGGTCCTGGATGTGCATGAACTCGATGCCGGTGGTGCGGCAGTACGAGTCGCGCAGGACGCCGAGGATGTCGCGGAGCTTCATCATCGACTTGCCGGCGAAGCCGCCGACGGCGAACTCGCGCTCCAGGTCCCAGAGCGTCAGTCCGTGCTCGGTGATGTCCAGGTCCGGGTGCTTGCGCTGCTTGTACTCCAGCGGGTCCGTGTCGGCCATGACGTGGCCGCGGACGCGGTAGGAGTGGATCAGCTCGAAGACACGCGCGGCCTTCGTGACGTCGTCGTCGTGCGAGGCGTCGATGTCCTTGAACCAGCGGACCGGCTCGTACGGGATCCGCAGCGCCTCGAAGATCTCGTCGTAGAAGCCGCTCTCGCCGAGCAGGAGGTTCGCGACGATCCGCAGGAACTCGCCGGAGGCGGCACCCTGGATGACCCGGTGGTCGTACGTCGAGGTCAGGGTCATGACCTTGGAGATGCCCAGCTTGTTCAGGGTGTCCTGGGAGGTGCCCTGGAACTCGGCCGGGTAGTCCATCGAGCCGACGCCCATGATGACCGACTGGCCGGGCATGAGGCGCGGCACGGAGTGGACGGTGCCGAGGCCGCCGGGGTTGGTCAGGGAGACCGTGACACCGGTGAAGTCGTCCATGCCGAGCTTGCCGTCGCGGGCGCGCCGGACGATGTCCTCGTAGGCCTGCCAGAACTCGAAGAAGTTCAGGGTCTCGGCCTTCTTGATGCCCGCCACGACCAGCTGCCGGTCGCCGTTGGGCTTCACCAGGTCGATGGCGAGGCCGAAGTTGACGTGCTCCGGCTTGACCAGCGTCGGCTTGCCGTCCTTCTCCGCGAAGGAGTAGTTCATCGACGGCATGGCCTTGATGGCCTGCACCATCGCGTACCCGATGAGGTGCGTGAAGGAGATCTTCCCGCCGCGGGCGCGCTTGAGGTGGTTGTTGATGACGATGCGGTTGTCGAACAGCAGCTTCACCGGGACCGCGCGCACGGACGTGGCCGTGGGCACCTCCAGGGAGGCGTTCATGTTCTTCGCCACGGCGGCCGAGGGGCCGCGCAGGGTCACGAACTCGGGACCGGCGGGCGCCTCCGTCGCGGGCGCGGCCTTGGCCGCGGGCTTCGCGGCCGCGGGCTGTGCCGCGGCGGGCTTGGCGGCGGGGGCCGGGGCCTTCGCGGCGGGCGCGGGCTTGGCGGCGGCCGGGGGCTGCGCGGCGGGCGCGGCCGGGGCGGGGGACGTGGTGGACGCGGCCCCCGCGGCCGCGTCACCCGCCGGCTTGGCCGGGGGGGCGACGGACGCGCCTACCCCTGGCTTGTAGTCGGCGAAGAAGTCCCACCAGGCACGGTCGACCGAATTCGGGTCCTGGAGGTACTGCTGATAGATCTCGTCGACGAGCCACTCATTGGGACCGAACGCGGCAGCAGGGTTCTTGCCCTGCGCTTCTTGGTCGGTCGAAGTGCTCGAGTTACTGGGGGACTGTGGCGACACGGCGGCAACCGCCCTCTTCCGCTTCACAAGGTGATGGACAGCGGAAATAAAGGCTACGCCTCCATCGACGCCAGGTGCAGGCCGGGCCGGTCATCCGTCGCGTAAGTCACACTGGATTGCGAGTTTCGGGGCTGTAAATGGCGGGAAACAAGCGAGGTTTGCCTACGGCGCGGCTCCGCGTGGAGTCCCCTCGGGTACGTCGACACGCGGCTGCGGCCCGTCCGGCGCGTGACCTGCGCGCCCGTGATTCGCTTCCGCTTCGAACCTTACGTCAACCTCAGTCTTCGAGCAGGCCCGGAAGGCTGACCTGGATCCGGCAGCCGCGAGCCGATTCGGCCACCCCGATGTGGCCGCCGTGGAGATCGACGGCCCAGCGCGCGATGGCGAGCCCGAGCCCGGTGCCGCCGTCGCCCCCTGGTGGCGCGCCGGCGTGCGCGCCCCGGTTGAAGCGCTCGAAGACCCGGTGCCACTCCGACTCGGGGATCCCGGGGCCCTCGTCGAGGACCTCCAGGTCCAGGGACTCGGGATAGGGGCCCCGCCGGGCGCGGACCGTGACGCGGCCGTGCGGCGGGCTGTGCTTCACGGCGTTGTCGATCAGGTTGGCGACCACCTGGTGCAGGCGCTCGGCGTCGGCGTGCGCCGTCAGCTCCGGGGGTGTCACGTCCAGGTGCAGATGGACGTCCGTGCGGGTGTGACGGCCGGAGCCGGACGGCATCCCTTTGCGCGCGGAGGCGACCATGTTGGCCTCCTTCAGGACACCCGACAGATAGGGCCACACTTCGAAGCGGCGCGCTTTGAGGGGGACGACCCCGTTGTCCAGGCGGGAGAGGTCGAGGAGGGTGTCCACGAGCCGGCCCAGGCGCTCCGTCTGCTTCAGGGCCGTGCGCATCGTCTCCGGGTCGGCGGCCGAGACGCCGTCGACGACGTTCTCCAGGACGGCCCGCAGGGCCGCGATGGGGGTGCGCAGCTCGTGCGAGACGTTGGCGACCAGCTCCTTGCGCTGCTGGTCCTGGGCCTCCAGGTCGTCGGCCATGCGGTTGATCGTCGTGGCCACGTCGCCCAGCTCGTCGCGCCGGTCGGCGCCGCGCACCCGGCGCGTGTAGTCCCCGTGCGAGACGGCGCGCGCCACCGAGTTCATCTCGTCCAGCGGCGCGGTGAGGCCATGGGCCACGAACTGCGTGATCAGCAGGGTGGCGATCACCGAGAAGACCGTGATGAAGCGCAGCTCCGTCTCGGTCTTCATGGCCACCATCAGCAGCCCGGTGGTGATGAACACAGAGACGACGACCAGCGTCCCGAGCTTCGTCTTGATGGAGAACGGCCTGAGCCCGCCGAAGGGACCGCTCATCCCACCACCTCCACCCCGGTCGCAGCGCCACCTCAGACCCATGCCCGGGGCGACGCCTGCCGTACCCCGCGCGGCGCCGTGCGCCGTCGTACCGCTCCCGGCGCTCTGGGGCGTCGTGCCGCTCAGGGCGCCGGGAGTCGGGCCCTCGGCGGCGCCGGGGTCCGCGGTCATGGCGTCGGAGTCTCCAGGGCGTACCCGACGCCGTGGACCGTGCGGATGCGTTCCGCGCCGATCTTGCGCCGCAGCGCCTTGATGTGGCTGTCGACCGTGCGGGTCCCGGAGGCGTCCGCCCAGTCCCACACCTCGGCGAGCAGCTGCTCGCGCGAGAGCACCGCGCGCGGGGTGTTCGCCAGGCACACCAGGAGGTCGAATTCCGTAGGCGTCAGGTGTACGTCCTCGCTGCGCACCCGCACCCTGCGCTGCGCGTGGTCGATCTCCAGCTCGCCGAGGCGCAGGATCCCGCTGCGCGGCGTCGTCGCGGCGAGCGCGGCCCGCTCCACGCGGCGCAGCAGCACATGCACGCGTGCCGCCAGTTCGCGCATGGAGAAGGGTTTGGTCATGTAGTCGTCCGCGCCGACGCCGAGCCCGACGAGCATGTCCGTCTCGTCGTCCCGTGCCGTCAGCATCAGCACCGGAACGGGGCGCTGGGCCTGCACGCGGCGGCAGACCTCCAGGCCGTCGAATCCCGGCAGCATGATGTCGAGGATCAGTAGATCGGGCTGCCAGGCCTGGGCGGTGTCCACCGCCGCCGGACCGTCCGCCGCCGTTTGCACGACGAAACCCTCGGCGCGCAGACGGGCGGCGATGGCGTCCACGATCGTCGGGTCGTCCTCGACCACGAGTACCCGGCGCTGTGCTCCTGGCATCGCCGCCGTGGCGCTGTTGTGGGAGGTGTGTGTCTGCTCCATCGCCCCGCCCCTGACGTGATCGCTTGGTGTCCGGTCAGCAGAGTACGGGGCGCGGAGGCACCTCGGCTACGCAGCCCTTGTCGCGAGATGGACCACGTCCGGTACGCCCCGGGCAACGGCGATCTCTTCCGTACGTACGTGCTGGAATCCGGCATTCCGCAAAGCGGAGTCGAAAGCGGGTGACGGCTGCGCGGACCACACGGCGAGGACTCCGCCGGGGCTGAGCCGGGCGTGGCAGGCGGCGAGGCCGGCGGGGGAGTAGAGGCTCTCGTTGTCCTGCGTGACGGTCCAGTCGGGGCCGTTGTCGATGTCGAGGCAGAGCGCGTCGTACGTGACCGGGGCGGCGGCGGGGGTGGCAGGGGGCGCGGCGGAGTGCGGGATTCCTGATTCGTTGACGCTTGCGAATGCGCCCCTGACATATGCGATCAGATCGGTGTGCAGGATCTCCGTGCGCGGGTCGGCGAGCGCCTGCTCCGAGAGTTCCCCGAGCGGCCCGCCCCGGTGCCAGTCGATGACGGCCTGCTCCCGCTCCACCACGGTGATGCGGCCCCAGCGCGGGTCAGCGGCGGCATGGGCGAGCGAGAAGCCGACCCCCAGGCCGCCGATGAGGACGCTGGGCCGCGGGCGCCCGTCCAGCGCCTCGTACGCGGCGTCGATCAGGAGGCGCTCGGAGCGGCCGTCCGAGGTGTCCATGAGGAACATGCCGTTGGCAATGATCTGGAGCAGGTCGCCGTGGCGGCGCAGCACGACTTCGCCGTAAGGGCCGACGCGCCTGTCGAGAACCACGGGGGGATCGGGGCTGTACGGAGTGCGCATCCCCTCATCCTGCTGTCCTTCCCCCGGTGACTCCAGGGATTTGAGGGCCTCCGGGGGCTTCGACGGCCCCACGCGCGGGACGCCGCGGAATGGGGTGGGGTTGCTGTGGGTTCCTGTGAATCGCGTCCCACGTGGCGTCGGTCATAGACAGCGGGGGAACGATCAGTGAAGCGTGAACGTGATCGATTCGTGATGTAGTGAACGTGATCGATTCGTGATGCAGTCGCGTAGGAAGTTCCTAGTGAAGTTCCGTGACGGAGGGAGTGCCTCAGCGTGAACCGGACCATTTCTGGCGTGGGCGCCTCTGTGGGTACTGGCGGGGGCACTTCCGTGGGGGCTGGAGGGGGCGATGGTGCGGCTCCCGGGCAGGGCGCCGATGAGGCTTGCGGCCTCGGCGAGGCTGGTTCGGCCGGGGCGGGGGCCGGTGCCGAGGTCGGGACCGGGACCGCGGGCGTGCTGGGCGCGGCGCCTCGGGGGGAGCTTCTGGACGGGGTGCCCCGCGAGGGTTTGCTGGACGGGATAGCCCCTGGGGATGTGCTGGACGGGATGCCGCGGCAGCGGCGGGTGGTGCCTGGCGGGGGGCTTGCGGGGGCGGCTTCCGGGGGCGGGGTTGGGGCTGGGGGCGGTGCGGATTCCGACCCCGGTTCCGGCTCCGACCCTGGTTCGGGCTCCGGCTCTGGTTCGGATTCGGGCCGCGGTTCGGATTCCGGTTTCGGTTCCAGATCTGGCTCCGGCGCTGATTTCGCTTTCCGATCCGCCTCCGGCTCCGGGGCTGGTTCCGGTTTCGGTTCGGGTTCGGGTTCGGGTTCGGGTGGGGTGGGTTCGGCGGTGGCCGGTCTGGCCGTGGCTGAGGGCGGGCGGGGGTCCGTCCCTGTCTCCTCGGTGGCCGTGCCCGGCGTCGCTCCCGTTTCCTCCGGCGTCCCCACGTGGGCGGGGTTCCGTCGGCTGCGGCCATGGCGGCTGCTTCCGACTCCCACCGGGACGCCCTTCACCTTCTGCTACGCGGTCGTCCTCCTCGTCACCTCGCTGGTGGCCGAGCACGCCGACCCGTCGGTGATCTCCTCGATGCACCAGGGCTCGAGTACGGACGTCGTCCACCTCGCGGACCGGCCCGTGTTCGTCCTCGTCGCCAGCGCGCTGTGGGTCGCGGGCGGCATCACGTCGCCGTACGCCATCGGGTTCCTGTTCGTCCTCACCGCGCTCGAACGGCGCGTGGGCGCGCTGCGTGCCGCGGGCGTCTTCGTGCTCGGGCACGTCGTCGCGACGCTGGCCACGGAAATCCCGGTGGGGCTCTCCGTCCTCGTCGGCCACCTGCCGGGCACGTCCCTGCACCGGCTCGACTACGGCATCAGCTTCGGCGTCGCCGCGAGCGTCGGCGCGCTGGCGGGCGTCCTCGCGCCATGGCTGCGGTGGGCTGTCCTGGCGGGCTTCGGCTGGATGCTCGTCCAGGACCTCATCGCCTTCACCGACCCGATGACGAACTGGGGCCACCTGCTCGCCCTGTCCGTGGGCGTGGCGACGTGGCCGCTGTTGCGGGGTGGCGTGGGGCGGGGTGGGGTGGCTTAGCGCCGCTTGGTGCGTTGGGCTCGGGGCCTGGGCGGGGCTTGGTCTTGGGCTTGGTGTCGGCCTTGGGTTCGGGGTCAGGGGCAGCCTTGGGCTCGGGCCCGGGCTTGAACAAGTGGAGGCGCTGAGGCCGCGCTGAGCCGGCGCGCTGCCCGTGGCTGCGGTGGTGGCTTCGGTTATGGCGCCGGCCCGGGCCCCGGTGCGGCTCGGCGTGATGCGTGGCTTCGACGGTGCCGTCGGCGTCGGTTCGGGCTGAGCCGCTGCTCGGCCGGCCGGGCATCGGCTTCGGCTCA
Source organism: Streptomyces sp. NPDC045778 (assembly GCF_056431945.1). Classification (NCBI taxonomy): domain Bacteria; kingdom Bacillati; phylum Actinomycetota; class Actinomycetes; order Kitasatosporales; family Streptomycetaceae; genus Streptomyces; species Streptomyces sp. NPDC045778. Next base: position 430,909 of record NZ_JBWKJZ010000001.1, on the reverse strand, counting down.
GGTACTGACGGCGCCGGTCGGGCACGGCACCGGCGGCGCTGATGGCCGTGAGGGCGGCACCGCCCCGGCGCTGGCGACTGAGATCTGTGAGGGCGTCAGAAATCGATGGGCGCGAGACTCTTGCGCCGCAAGGCAATGGGCGACTACCTTGTACCGCATGACAAAGGAGCTGTCCGCGTCGCACGACCAGCGCCGTAGCCAGCTGCTGCGCGGGGTGCTCGACCTGTGTCTGCTCGCGCTCATCGCGGAGCGGCCTCGGTATGGCTATGAGTTCGTGGAAGCCCTGACCGAGAGCGGCCTCGACCTGGTGAGCGAGGGGAGCATCTATCCCCTGCTCGCACGCATGGAGCGGGCGGGCCTGGTCGACTCCTATCGCGCTCCGTCCGCCGCGGGCGGGGCGCCGCGAAAGTACTACCGCCTCACCGAGGCGGGTGCGGCCGAGCTGACCAGCGGCCGCACCACCTGGACCGCCTTCACAGGCGCCGTCTCCAGCACATTGGGGACGTGACCAGGCCGCACGACACGGCACGAATCGGGGGGACACCACAATGACGTACGAGACGACCAACGAGGCACCGGCCAACGCGACAGCGATCCGCGAAGCGAAGGGCGCAGGGGCGCCCCCGCCGGGTGACCACGCATCGGACCGTGGCCCGCTGGGCAAGGCCGCGCCCGATGCCGGACTCACCCGCGACCGCGCCCTCGCTGTCTGCCGGGTCAACTGGGAGTACCGCGGCATCGACGACGCCTCCATGCGCGAGATGCTCGACGAGCTATCCCATCACCTGGAAGAGGCCGCCGCCGCGGGCCGAACCCCACGGGACGTGGTCGGGTCCGACGTGAAGGCGTTCGCCGCCTCCTGGGCTCGCGCGCGCACGCCCCTGCCTTTGCGGATCCTGCGCATGGCCGCGCTGATCCCCTTCGTCGTCGGTTCCCTGCTGTTGCTCACCCACCTCCTCGACCGAACCCTGACCCTGTCGATAGAAGCGCCCCGCATCGCCTTCTACGGGGCGCTGGCGATAGGCACCGTCACCTGGGAAATGCGGCGAGGGAACCTCGGCTTCAGAGGCTGGATGCTCCTCGGCATCGCCGCGCTGCCCATATCGCTGCTCACCGGCTGGCTCATAGGCGAAGACCCGCTCTTCCACCTACCGCTGTGGGGCACGCTGCTGTTCCTTCTGCCGGGCCTGCCGTACGCCATCAAGGACATTCGCGCGAGAAGGGGAGGGCCCGCGAACGGCTGAGGGGGCCTCAAGGGCGGTAGGCGGTGCCCGGGGGACGGCAGTGGCTGAAGGCGCTGGGTGGCGCCTGCGACAGTGCACAACACCCGCGGCGGCGCGCACAACGCCCGAGGTGACAGCCACCGCTAGCCGTGGCAAGCACCTGTCGACCTGGCACGCATGACCCAGCTGGCAGGCACGCGGCAAGCCGCAGCCTGAGCGGGCCCGGGCGCGTAGCAAGGGGGTGGGGGTCGGCGGTGACCCTTAACCGCAGTCACGGGCAGCAGCCGTCCCGCCAGGCGGCGGCCCCGACTGTCGGCGGCCGCCGTGGATTGGACTTGCCCGGCTCCTCGCGCTGGGCACTCGCCCAAGTCGTGGGCAGCCGCCACCCGCCACGCGAGGCGGCTGCCCAGGCAGTCACCGCGCCAGGCGGCAGCCCCGGCTGCCGACAACCCGCGACGGTTCAGGCCTCGCCGGGGCCGTTGCGGCGGGCACCCGCCCAAGTCGCCACTGGCCCTTGTAGTACTGCCTCGCCTCCACACCAGGCGGCCCTCAGTTATCGAAGGCTCGCCGCCACGCCAGGCAGCGGCCCCAGCCGAAGCACCCAGCCGCGGTTCAGGCCTCGCCCGGGCCCACGCGGCGGCCACTCGCCCAAGTCCCCGACAGCAGCCACCGTGCCAGACGGCGGCCCGGGCCAACCAGCCCGCCACGGCTCAAGATTCGTCCGGGCCCTTGCGGCGGGCGCTAGTCAAAGGAGCTACCACCTGCCAGCCAAGTGACTCGTACAAGGCGCGGCCCCCCACGGTGCCCGCCAGGACGCCGACCTCGCAGCCCTGTTCGGCCGCGGCGGCCTGGAGTGTGCGCATGACCAGGCTGCCGAGGCCGCGGCGGCGGTGTTCCGGGGAGGTCTCGATCTGGTCGGCGACCGCCGTGCGGCCCGTGGGAGCTATCTGGCCGCGCGCCGCCCAGGTGCCGTCAGTCGCGGTCACCATCGTCCGTACGACACCGCCCCGCGTCCATGTGCGCAGCTGATAGCCCTCCGGTGCCACCAAGCGCTGAGGGGCCACCGGGGTGAGGGCCACCGTCATCAGGTAGCCCTCCTCCGGGTCGATCCACCACTCCGGGCCGAGCCACGGCGTCACCCGCGACGGCTCGGCGAAGACCTTCAGCCAGACGTGCGCACCTGAGACGGACGCGGCGACCTTGCGTACGTCGGCCTCCTGGATGCCGTCGGCGGGCGCGCCGAAGACGTGCCGGGACGGGTGCTTGGGCAGGCCGACGTCGACCGTGTAGCCCCATGGCTCCACCACTGGCGGAGCCGCGCCGCGGGAGACCACCCAGCCGTCGACCCAGGCTCTGATCGTCGCCTCGGTTCCCCCCGCACCCGCAACACCTACGTCCCTCATGGTCCCCACAGCCCCCGTCGCTTCCATCGAACGCCTCCCGCCGGGCGACCCATCGACCCTGCGTAATAGGCAGGTGGCGAGTGCGGCCCTCACTGGTAATGGGTGAAATCGCAAGATGAATATTACTGAGTCTCCTTTCTGTGGCGGCAGAGGTGATCGCTCACAGCGAACAACCCCCTGGGAACAATCAGGGACTCACAAGCATTGAGTCGGTACAGCTCAACTTGAATGCCGAAGGGGAGATCATGGCTGCTGAGTCCACGGCTTACACATCGCTCGCTCTGCCCGTGCTGCCGCTCGATGACGAGGTCGTGCTGCCCGGCATGGTCGTGCCGTTCGACCTGTCCGACGCCGACGTACGGGCCGCGGTGGAGGCCGCTCAGGCCGCCGCGAGGTCCAGTGGGAGTAGCAGCAAGCCGAAGGTGCTGCTTGTTCCGCGTATCGACGGGACGTATGTGGGCACCGGCGTGCTCGGCACGGTGGAGCAGGTGGGGCGGCTCTCGGACGGTGACCCGGGGGCGTTGATCCGCGGGCGCGGCCGGGTGCGCATCGGCGCGGGCACCACCGGCCCCGGTGCCGCCCTGTGGGTGGAGGGCACGCAGGTCGAGGAGACCGTGCCGGACCCGTTGCCCGGGGCCACGGCGGAGCTGGTCAAGGAGTACAAGGCGCTGGCCACGAGCTGGCTGAAGAAGCGCGGGGCCTGGCAGGTCGTGGACCGCGTGCAGCAGATCGACGACGTAGCGGCGCTCGCGGACAACTCCGGATACTCGCCGTTCCTCACCACGGAGCAGAAGGTCAAGCTCCTGGAGACCGAGGACCCGACGGTCCGGCTGAAGCTCGCCGCCGAGCAGCTGCGCGAGCACCTGGCCGAGCAGGAGGTCGCCGAGTCGATCGCCAAGGACGTGCAGGAGGGCGTGGACAAGCAGCAGCGCGAGTTTCTGCTGCGGCGTCAGCTGGAGGCGGTGCGCAAGGAGCTGCGCGAGCTGAACGGCCAGGAGGGCGAGGACGAGTCCGACGACTACCGCGCCCGGGTGGAGGCCGCCGACCTGCCCGAGCACGTGCGGGAAGCGGCCCTGAAGGAAGTAGAGAAGCTGGAGCGCACGAGCGACCAGTCTCCCGAGGGCTCCTGGATCCGGACCTGGCTGGACACGGTTCTGGAGCTGCCGTGGACGGAGCGGACCGAGGACGCGTACGACATCAAGGGCGCGCAGGAGGTCCTCGACGCGGAGCACGCGGGCCTGGAGGACGTGAAGGAGCGGATCACCGAGTACCTGGCGGTGCGCAAGCGGCGCGCCGACCGTGGCATGGGGGTGATCGGCGGCCGTCGTGGCGGTGCGGTGCTCGCGCTCGTCGGGCCGCCCGGCGTCGGCAAGACCTCGCTGGGCGAGTCGGTGGCGCACGCGATGGGGCGCAAGTTCGTGCGGGTCGCGCTCGGCGGTGTGCGGGACGAGGCGGAGATCCGCGGTCACCGGCGCACCTACGTGGGCGCGCTGCCGGGCCGGATCGTGCGGGCCATCAAGGAGGCCGGTTCGATGAACCCGGTGGTGCTCCTCGACGAGATCGACAAGGTGGGCTCGGACTTCCGGGGCGACCCGGCGGCCGCGCTGCTCGAAGTGCTCGACCCGGCGCAGAACCACACGTTCCGCGACCACTACCTGGAAGTGGAGCTGGACCTGAGCGACGTGGTCTTCCTGGCCACGGCCAATGTCCTGGAGGCCATCCCCGAGGCCCTGCTCGACCGCATGGAGCTGGTCCGGCTCGACGGCTACACCGAGGACGAGAAGGTCGTCATCGGCCGGGACCACCTGGTGCCCCGCCAGCTCGACCGGGCCGGACTCGGCGAGGGCGAGGTGACGGTCGACGAGAGCGCGCTGCGCAAGCTCGCCGGTGAGTACACGCGCGAAGCGGGGGTGCGCAATCTGGAGCGTTCCATCGCGCGGCTGCTCCGCAAGGTCGCGGCGCAGCACGAGCTGGGGGAGCGGGAGCTGCCGTTCACGGTCGGCGCGGACGAGCTGCGGGACCTGATCGGCCGACCGCACCACGTCCCGGAGTCGGCGCAGGACCCGGCCGAGCGGCGCACCGCGGTGCCCGGCGTGGCCACGGGGCTCGCGGTCACGGGGGCGGGGGGTGACGTGCTGTTCGTCGAGGCCTCGCTCGCCGACCCGGAGACGGGGGCGTCCGGGCTCACGCTCACCGGACAGCTGGGGGACGTGATGAAGGAGTCCGCGCAGATCGCGCTGTCCTTCCTGCGCTCCCACGGCGCCGAGCTGGAGCTGCCCGTCGGGGATCTGAAGGACCGGGGCGCGCACATCCACTTCCCGGCGGGCGCGGTGCCCAAGGACGGGCCGAGCGCGGGCATCACGATGACGACGGCGCTCGCGTCGCTGCTCAGCGGGCGTCTGGTGCGCACGGATGTGGCGATGACCGGTGAGGTGTCGCTGACCGGTCGGGTGCTGCCGATCGGTGGTGTCAAGCAGAAGCTGCTCGCGGCCCACCGCGCCGGGATCACCACAGTGATCATCCCGAAGCGGAACGAGGCGGACTTGGACGACGTCCCCGCCGAGGTCCTGGAGAAGCTCGACGTGCACGCGGTGACGGACGTCCGGCAGGTGCTTGAGCTGGCGCTCGCGCCGGCCGAGGTGAAGGTTCCCGCCGCGGCGTGACGGGCGCGGCGGGGCGGTGAAGGTCCGGGGCTGTGAGGGCCCCGGACCTTGCCGCACGTGGGGGGTTCGGCCGGGTCGGCCCGGTCAGCCGTTGGCCAGGGCCTGTACGCGGTCGTAGGCGCCGTTGAACTTGTTGTGGTCGCCGACGATCGGGCCGGAGGAGGTGTACTGCCACACGGTGTGGAAGCCCCAGCCGGCGGGGAGTTCGCCGGGGCTGGTGTTGTAGCGGGCGATCCACAGGGGGTGGGCGGAGGCGAAGCCGCCGTAGTTGCCCGTGCACTGCTTCCACCAGGTGGTGGCCGTGTAGATCACCGCGTCGCGGCCGGTGCGCGCCCGGTAGGTGTTCAGGAAGTCCTGGATCCAGGCGACCATGGCGCTCTGGGACTTGCCGAAGCAGGCCGCGCCGTAGGGGTTCCACTCGATGTCGAGGGCGCCCGGCAGCGTCCGGCCGTCGCGGGACCAGCCGCCGCCGTTGTCGACGAAGTAGTTGGCCTGGGAGGCGCCGCTGGAGGTGTCGGGGGTGGCGAAGTGGTAGGCGCCGCGGATCATGCCGATGTTGTACGAGCCGTTGTACTGCTGCGCGAAGTAGGGGTTGCGGTAGGAGGTGGACTCCGTCGCCTTCACGTAGGCCCATCTGACGCCGCTGTTCCACAGGGCCGACCAGTTGACGTTGCCCTGGTGGCTGCTGACGTCGACGCCCTCCGTCTGTTCGGCGTCGCCGCCGCTCGGTTTGCCGCCCTGGCCGTCGTGCTCGATGACGCCCTGGCCCATGCGGGCGCTGCCGCGCGGCGGGATGTCGTCACCGTCGGCGGACTGCGCGGCGCCGGGCAGGGTGATGAGCAGGGCGAGGGCGGACAGGACAGCGAGGAGAACGCCCGCGGCGGGATGTCCGCGGCGGGCCGTACGGGATCTGTGCACGGGCATGGCGTGCCTCCGAAAGGCCTCATGGAGCCCGTCCGGCGCAGGCGTGGCCGACGGTGTGGCGCTTCGCCCGGTGCGGCGTACGGGGCTCGGTGGGGGGACCTGTCGACATGTCACCGCGAACCGCGTCAGCCAGGCTGGCTGGTGTGAACATGTCACTAAAGAAGCTACGCACGTAGACAACGCCGAGGGAAGGGGCTCTCGTGGCCGCCGTTGGTCTACGCCTGCGAAATACTGGGCGAGCTGCGGCGATGGCCGCGGTCGGCGAAAACTTTCAGGATCAGGAAAGTGCGGCAGGGGTGCTGACATGCGTGAGGACACGCACCACGGCGGGGGTTCCGGTGTGGACGGGGTGACGGCGGGCGGTGGTGTGGACCACGAGTTCCTCGCGCTGGAGCGGGAGCTGACGCTGCTGCTCCGCCGGGCCCGGGCCTCGTCCGGCGAGATGGCCCGCCAGGTCCACCCGGACCTCGAACCGGCCGCGTACGGGCTGCTCGCCTTCCTGGACGAGTCCGGGCCGCGGCGCGCCACGGATCTGGCCGCCTTCATCGGCGTCGGCAAGGCCACCATGAGCCGCCAGCTGCGGGCCTTGGAGCAGCTCGGCCTGGTCACGCGGGAGCCCGACCCCGCGGACGGCAGGGCCTGGCTCGTGCGGCTCACGGACGAGGGCCGGGAGCGGTTCCGCACCGTGCGCCGCGGGCGGCGCGAGCGGTACGTGCGCCAGCTCGCCGGGTGGGACCGGGCCGAGGTGGCCGAACTGGCCCGGCTGCTCCGGCAGCTCAACGCGCGGGCCGAGTTCTAGGCGGCCTCCCGCACCGCCCCCGGTGCCCGCTCGGTTGCCTGGGGCCCACTACAACTCCGCGTACACCACGGCCGCGTCGTCGTGCCGCTTCCCGCGCGGGAACGCCGTGCCGTAGGGGTCCGCCGCCTCCAACTCCCGTACGCGCTCCACGAGTCCCCGCGGGCCGTCCTTGCGCAGGAGCGCGAAGCAGTCGGCCCAGCCGCCCTCCCTGAACGTCTCGACCCAGCGCCCGGCCCCGTCCGTGAGCGCGGCGAGGGCCGTGACGGCGGAGCGGGGGACTTCGCCGGTGATCGCGCGGGCGGCGACGGAGGGGTCGGCGGCGGCGGTGAAGAAGCCGCCCTCCGCGTTCCGCAGGGCCTCGACGGCGGCCGCGTACTCACCGCCGAGCGCGCGGCGTTCGGCGGAGCCGCGCGGCAGGGCCCGGACGGCGTCGCGCAGTTCGCGCACGGCGGTGGGCAACTGGTCCAGGCGCCGGTCCAGGACCGCGTCCACCACGCCGCCGGGGCCCGCGAGGAGCAGCGCCGAGTCGGACAGGACGAGGTACGAGACGCGCTCCGGGTCCCACCGTACGAGGACCACCGTCGCCTGAGGGGTACGCGGGTGAGAAAGGTCACAGGTGTCACGGTGGGTGTCCGCGGTGCGCGAGACGGCCGCCGCGAGAATCTCAGGGAGCGTCAGGTCCGGTCGGGAAACGGACAGTTCGCCCAGCGCGCCGCCGAGCCGGGCCGTGAACCAGGGGACCGAATGCAGACAGCCCGCGTCCTCGGCGGGGGGCGTCACGCCGTCGAGCAGGACCAGTGATCCGCCCTGTCCGGACGCGGGCAGCGCGACCGAGGCGTAGTCCTCGTTGGGGCGGTCGGGGTCGCCGGGGTCGGTGGCCAGTTCGATGCGCATCCGGTCAGTCTGCCGGAGGCCCGCCGAGGCGCGGCGGGCGGGCCCGTGGGGGCGCGCAGCGGCGCGGCGGCGGTGGTCAGGGCGTCGGAAGTCGGCCGGAACCGGCGGCTCCGAAGGGGTGTGGCGGCGCATCCTGCCAAAGCCGCCCACGGACGTCCAACCGGGCCACCGCGCGCGGCCCGTACGACACGCAGCGTGACTTGCTCGCCAACTCCCAGTCGATGTTCACTCCTTCAGGTGGCCAGGCAGACGATGCGAGACTGCCGCGCACCGGCACTGGAATCGTCTGGCAAGGTCAGGGTCCGTGCCGGGAGCGCTCGCGTTGACGGATCGTCACCCGGGCCCTAGGGCAGACGAAAACAGGAATGCGAGCTCCGGTGCAAGAGATGCGGCCTCGGCGCGAAGGCAGCCAGAAGGCCCCGGGAAGGGCCAGACCGGGAGCGACCCCTCCCTCGCCGGGCGCGACCCCTCCCTCCGACCAGGGCACCGCTGCCGCGGGGCGCGCGGGGCGCGCGGAGACCTCCGCCGACGCCCGCGCGGCCCGGGCCGCCTCCGAGCCCCCTGCACGCTCGGGCGCGCCCGCGGAACCGGAAGCCGAGGGCACCCCGACAGGTGCGGCGCACCCTACGGGGGCCCCTGCGCACTCCAAGGGCGCCTCCGCGCACCCCAAGAGCGCCCCTGCGCGGGCCACCAGCACTTCGGCGCACCCCGCAGGCTCCCCGGCGGGGCCGGCCAAGGGCGCCCCGGCAAACCCCACGGGCGCCTCAACGCACACCACGGGCACCTCGCCTCACCCCACCGGCACTTCGGCGCACCCTCCAGGCACCCCGGGGCGGGCCAAGGGTGCCCCGGCG
>NZ_JBWKJZ010000001.1:215448-422052 GCF_056431945.1 Streptomyces sp. NPDC045778 | reverse complement strand
GCGACCCCCACGGATGCCTCAGCGCACCCCACAGGCTCCCCGGCGCGGGCGAAGGGCGCCCCGGCGACCCCCACGGGCGCCTCAACGCACACCACCGGCACTTCGGCGCACCCTCCAGGCACCCCGGGGCGGGCCAAGGGTGCCCCGGCGACCCCCACGGATGCCTCAGCGCACCCCACAGGCTCCCCGGCGCGGGCGAAGGGCGCCCCGGCGACCCCCACGGGCGCCTCAACGCACACCACGGGCACCTCGGCACACTCCACGGGCACCCCAGCGCACGCCAACGGCACCTCAGCGCGCGCCGCAGGCACCTCGGCTCAGCCCCAGGGCACCTCAGCTCAGCCCAAGGCCACCCCGGCGAACCCGAACGGCACCCCGGCGAACCCCGACGGCACCCCGGCGCAGGGCGCCTCGGCGCGGCCCGAGGGTGCCACCGCTCCGGGTGCCTCGGCGGACGCCCCGGCCGACCTCGCCCCCCAGCCCGCGGCCCCCCCACCCCCCAAAGCCCGCGTCCGTAACCGGCTCATCGTGGCCGTCGCCGTGGTCGCCGCCGCCGTCGCCGGTGCGGGGGCGCCCGCGGTCATCGCCGCGTCCGGGGACCTCGGCGACTCGCAGAGCCTGTTCACGCTGTCCGAGCTGACCCAGCAGGCCGTCACGCTCAGCCACTCCCTGGCCGACGAGCGCGACGAGGTCACCGCCTACATCGCCGCGGGCCGCCCGGACGGCAAGGGCCTGTCGGAGGGCCGCAGCGCCCGCGTGGACCGGCGGATCGAGGAGCTGCGCGAGGCCGCCGCCGACGCGAACACCAACAGCTCCGTCACGGCCGGGCTCCGCCGCGACCTCGCGGAGCTGGCCACCGTGCGGCGCTCCGCGCTCACCGGCAGGAGCAGCGCCCTCGACGCCCACAAGGCGTACGCGAAGGCCATCGACGAACTCCATGCCCTCACCCGCGAACTGGCGGAGGAGATGCCGCCGCGCGCGGGCTCCGGCGCCTATGCGCTCGCCGACCTCGACCACGCCGTCGACCAGGCGGGCGCCACCCGTGGCCTGCTCATCGCCGCCCTGTCCGTGCCCCGCCCGGCCGCGGGCTCCACCGTCGACCCGGTCACCGGCCTGCCCACCTCCGGGCCCGACGAGCCGGACGCCGGGGCCGGGCAGCGCGACGACCTCAGCGCCGCCGCCCAGCAGGCGCACGTCCGGGAGCTGGCCGCGCTCGCCGACTTCCAGGGGGCCGCGCCCGGCAAGGCCCGCGCCACCTACGAGTCGACGGTCACCGGCTCCGACGTGACCACCGCCGAGCAGTACCTGGACCGGCTCACCGACGAGCGCACGCTGTCCGCCGCCGACCGGCGCCTCGACCGGGACAAGGTCAACACCGCCCTCTCCGCGCGCATCGAGGCCATGCGCGGCGCCGAGAACGCGCTCGCGGCCGCCCGTACGAAGAGCCTCGCGGAGCTGCGTGACGACGATGTCACCGCCCTGGAGATCAGGGTGGCGCTCGTCGGCGCGCTGTTGCTCCTCGCCGTCGGCGTCGCCATGGCGACGGCCCGCTCGCTCACCCGCCCGCTCGCCGTCCTCCGCCTCGGCGCGGCCCGGGTCGCGGCGGCGCCGGGGACGGCGGAGCCGGTGCGGTTCACCGGCCGAGACGACGAGTTCGCCGCCGTCGTACGGTCCGTCAACGCGCTGCACGGCCACGCCGTCGCCCTCCAGGAGCGCCTCGGCACGCTCGAAGCCGACCGCAAGCACCTCATCGGCCGGCGCCAGACGATGGCCGACGCCCGCCAGGCGATGGCCGACGAGCGCGACGCGCTGCGCGCCGAACTCGCCGAGGCCGCCACGAACCTGGACCGGGTGCGGCGCGGCATCCAGGGCACCTTCGTGAACCTCGCGCTGCGCACCCTCGGCCTCGTCGAGCGCCAACTCGCCGTCATCGAGAACCTGGAGGAGCGCGAGCAGGACCCCGACCGGCTCGCCACCCTCTTCAAGCTCGACCACCTCGCCACCGTCACCCGCCGCCACAGCGAGAACCTCCTCGTCCTTGCGGGCGCCGACCACGGCCACCAGCACACGGGCCCGGTGCCGCTCGTCGACGTCGTCCGCGCCGCCGTCAGCGAGATCGAGCGGTACGAGCGCGTCCGCATCGCCACGCTGCCGCCGCACTCCCACATCGCCGGGTTCGCGGCGGACGACATCAGCCACCTGGTGGCGGAACTCCTGGAGAACGCCACGTCGTTCTCGCCGCCCGACTCCTCCGTCGAGGTGTCCGGCTGGCTCCTGGAGAACGGCGAGGTGATGCTCTCCGTGCAGGACGACGGCATCGGCGCGAGCGTGGAGCGGCTGCGCGAGCTGAACACGCGGCTCGCCGAGTACACCGCGTTCTCCCCCGAGGACGCGTACGAGCACGAGAACGGCGACGAGCTGGGGCTCGGCCTGTACGTGGTGGCACGGCTCGCGGCCCGGCACGGGGCGCGGGTGCGGCTGCGCGAGCAGAAGCAGGGCGGGGTGGCCGCGGTCGTGGTGCTGCCCGACGGGATACTCACCGAGCCGCCCGCCGCGGTGCCCCCGGCACCCGAGCCGCCTGCCGCGGTGCCCCCGGCACCCGAGCCGCCCGCCGCGGTGCCCCCGGCACCCGAGCCGCCTGCCGCCGTGCCCCCGGCACCCGAGCCGCCCGCCGCCGCGCAGCCGAACGCAGCCCCGCCCGTCGCCGTGCCCCCGGCCCCCGTGCCCGCCCCCCGGGACGCGGAACCGGCCGCCCCGCTCCCCGGCTCCGATGCGGAGGCGGACTCCGACGTGCTGCCCGCGCGTCCGGGGGAGCGGGACCCCCTGATCGCGGCAGCCGAGACCACCATGGAACTCCTGGCGCCGACCTTCGGGACCGACCACCCCGACCGTCCCCAGGAGCCGGCGCCGCACGCGCGACCCGCCGAGGACGCGCCCACCGAGCCGCCGGCGCGCCCCGAGCCCGGCACACCCGATACGCCGAACACGCCCGACACGCCCAGCACGCCCGACGCGGACACCCCGCCGGAGGCCGAGCCGCAGGTCTACACCGCCAAGGGCCTGCCCAAGCGGACCCCCAGGGTCAGCCCGATCGCCGGGGGACTCACGCCCCGGCCCCGTGCCACCGGTGTCGACGCCGAGGAACTGCGGCGCAGGCTCGGCGGCTTCCAGCGGGGCGCCCTGAGCGGGCGGCGCGACGTGGAGGCCGAACTGGCCGGGGAGCCGCCCCACGGGCGGGCCACCCCGCGCCCGGCCCCGCGCCCAGCCACGCGTACAGCAGAGACCGCAGATGTTCCGGGGGACCCAGTCGAGGAGGCAAGCAGTTGACTGCGCCCATGCGCACGCCCGGTTCTTCCGCCCAGACCACGCAACCCGAGGAGTCCGCGAAACCCGGGCACGAAGCCGCGCGGCCCGCGCAGGCCGGGCCCACCGTGCACGGCCTGAGCAGCGAGGCCCGCAATCTGCACTGGCTCCTGACGAACCTCGTCGAGGAGGTCAGCGGCATCCTGTCGGTCGCCGTCGTCTCGTCCGACGGCCTCCTGCTGCTGTCCTCCGACCCCGCCCGCAACGCCGAGCACCGCCCCGCCCACCGGCCCACCGGGCCCAGGGGATCGAGCGCGGACCTCGCCACCATCGTGTCCGGCCTGGGCAGCCTCACCCTCGGAGCCGCCCAGCTCATGGACGGCGGAACGGTCAAGCAGACCGTCGTCGCCATGGCCGAGGGCAGCCTCTTCGTGATGGCGATCAGCGACGGCTCGCTGCTCGGGGTGCACGCGACACCCGACTGCGACATGACGGTCGTGGCGTACCACATGGCGCTCTTCGTCGGCCGGGCCGGACACGTCCTGACGCCCGAACTCCGCAGCGAGTTGCGGCAGTCGATGGAGAGCGCCGGATGAGCGCGGGCGCGGCGGCGCCCCGCCTGCCGGTGCGCGGCGCCGACCGTAAACCCGCGCGGGTACGCCCGTACTCGCTCACCGGCGGCCGCACCCGCTTCGGGCACGTCCTGCTCGTCGAGACGTTCGTGGCCGCCCACCCCGCGCTCGAAGCGGCCGAGGAGCGGCGCGAGCTGGGGCAGGGCGACCCGCTGAGCGCCCGGGTGATGCCGGAGCTGCGGGCCATCGTGGAGCTGTGCCGCCGGATGCGTACGGTCGCGGAGATCTCGGCGCTGTTGAAGATACCGCTCGGTGTGGTCCGCGTCCTGCTCAGCGACCTCGCCGACCAGGGAAGGATCCGCGTGTACGGGACGGGGCACGGCCCCGGGAGGCCGGACCGCGCGCTGCTGGAAAGGGTGCTGCATGGGCTCCGTGGCATCTGACACCCGCGTCCGGGAGCTGCTGGCGGGCGAAGAGGGCGTACAGGCCTGGCAGCTGGACCGCACGCGCGCGCCGATCGCCACGAAGATCGTGGTCGCGGGCGGCTTCGGCGTCGGCAAGACGACGCTCGTCTCGGCCGTATCCGAGATCACGCCTCTGAAGACGGAGGCGCTGATGACGCAGGCCAGCGCCGGCACCGACGATCTGAGCGCGACCCCGGGCAAGACCACGACCACGGTGGCCATGGACTTCGGCCGCATCACGCTGGCCGACGACCTGGTCCTGTACCTGTTCGGCACGCCGGGGCAGCAGCGCTTCTGGTTCATGTGGGACGACCTGGTGCGCGGCGCGATCGGCGCGGTCGTGCTCGCCGACACCCGCAGGCTCACCGACTGCTTCCCCGCGCTCGACTACTTCGAGAGCTGCGGGCTTCCGTACGTCGTGGCGGTCAACCACTTCGAGGGCACCGAGCGGTACGAGGCGGAGGACGTCCGCGAGGCGCTCACCGTGGCCGACCGGATACCCGTCCTGATCATGGACGCGCGGCAGCGGCCTTCCGTGATCGAATCGCTGCTCGCCCTGGTGGGCCACGCGCTGGACGAAACGCCCGAGTGACGGCTCGGGCGTGCCCGCGCCCGTGCGCCCGCCGCGTTCCATGAGGTAGGGGAAGGACCCGTATGCGGAAGATACTCGTCGTCGGAGCCGGTCAGTCCGGTCTCCAGCTCGCGCTCGGACTCCAGTCGCAGGGGTACGAGGTCACGCTGATGTCCAACCGCACGGCGGACGAGATCCGTTCGGGCCGGGTCATGTCGACGCAGTGCATGTTCGCCACCGCGCTCCAGCACGAGCGCGATCTGGGGCTGAACTTCTGGGAGTCGCAGGCCCCGGACATCGAGGGCGTCGGCGTCTCCGTCGCCGGGCCCGACTCCGCCCGCGTCATCGACTGGGTGGGACGGCTCGACGGCCACGCGCAATCCGTCGACCAGCGCGTGAAGATGGCCGGGTGGATGGAGACGTTCGCCCAGCGCGGCGGCCAGCTCGTCATCCACGGCGCGGCCGTCGGCGACCTCGACTACTTCTCACGCGCCTACGACCTGGTCCTGGTGTCGGCGGGCAAGGGCGAGCTGGTGTCGATGTTCGAGCGGGACCCGGAGCGGTCGCCGTACGCCACGCCGCAGCGGGCGCTCGCCGTCGCCTATGTGCACGGCCTCGGGCCGCGCCCCGAGCACCCCGAGTTCGACGCGGTCCGCTGCAACCTGGTGCCGGGCGTCGGCGAGCTGTTCGTGATGCCGACGCTCACCACCTCCGGGCGGGCGGACATCATCTTCTGGGAGGGCGTGCCGGGCGGTCCCCTCGACGTCTTCCAGGGCGTGAAGGACCCCGGCGAGCACCTCTCCCTGACCCTCGGGCTCCTGGAGAAGTTCCTGCCGTGGGAGTACGCGCGCGCCACGAAGGCCGAGCTGACCGACGCGGGCGGCACGCTGGCCGGGCGGTACGCCCCCACCGTGCGCAAGCCCGTCGGGCGGCTGCCCTCCGGCGGCCTCGTCCTCGGCGTCGCCGACGTGGTCGTCGCCAACGACCCGATCACCGGGCAGGGGTCCAACTCCGCGTCCAAGTGCGCGGCCTCGTACCTGGCGTCCATCGTGGAGCACGGGGACCGGCCCTTCGACGAGGCCTGGATGCGGGCGACGTTCGAGCGGTACTGGGCGACCGCGCGGCACGTCACGAAGTGGACCAACGCGATGCTGGCGCCGCCGCCCGAGCACGTGCTGAACCTGCTCGGCGCGGCGGGCGACCTCCAGCCGGTGGCCGACCGCTTCGCCAACGGCTTCAACGATCCGGCGGACTTCGAGGAGTACTTCTACGACCCGGCCCGCGCGGAGGCGTACTTGGCGGAGGTGGCCGGGGCGTAAGCCCCCGCTCCCCGAACGCCGGACGGGCTGAAGGATTCAGCCCGTCCGGCGTTCGAGGACGAGGCGCGGAGCGCCGATTGCCTAGTCGGCACCGCCGCCCGAGGTGATGGCGGCCTCGACCTCGGCCATGCGCTGCCGCTCCTCAGAGGCGAAGCGCTCCGCGTCCAGCTTCTCCGCGATCTCCTCGTCCTGGGTCATCAGCAGGTCCAGGTTCGCGTCGCCCATGTCGAAGACGCCCATGTCGACGTACGCCCGCTGGAGCCGCTCGCCCCACAGGCCGATGTCCTTGACGCAGGGGACGATCCGGCTGAACAGCAGCCGGCGGAAGAGCTGGAGGAACTCGGAGCGCTCGCTGAGTTCCGCCGCCTCCGGCTTCGGGATGCCGAAGTTCTCCAGGACCTCGACACCGAGGAGCCGGTCCCGCATCAGATAGCAGCCCTGGATGACGAACTCCTCACGCTCGCGCCGCTCGGCGTCGGTGAGCTGCCGGTAGTAGTCGCGCAGGGCCATGCGGCCGAAGGCCACGTGCCGGGCCTCGTCCTGCATGACGTAGGCCAGGATCTGCTTCGGCAGCGGCTTGTCCGTGGTGTCGCGGATCATGCCGAACGCGGCGAGGGCGAGGCCTTCGATGAGCACCTGCATGCCCAGGTACGGCATGTCCCAGCGGGAGTCGCGCAGGGTGTCGCCGAGCAGCGCCTGGAGGTCGTCGTTGACCGGGTAGAGCAGGCCGATCTTCTCGTGCAGGAAGCGGCCGAAGATCTCGGCGTGCCGGGCCTCGTCCATGGTCTGGGTGGCGGAGTAGAACTTCGCGTCCAGGTCGGGGACGGACTCCACGATGCGGGCCGCGCACACCATGGCCCCCTGCTCGCCGTGCAGGAACTGGCTGAACTGCCAGGAGGCGTAGTGCCTGCGCAGCTCGCCGCGCTCGCGCGCGTTCATCAGGTCCCAGTGCCGCGTGCCGTACAGGGTCGTGGCCTCGTCGGGGGTGCCGAGCGGGTCGAGGGGGTCCACCTCCAGGTCCCAGTCGACGCGCTTCGCGCCGTCCCACTGCTTGTCCTTGCCCTTGCGGTACAGGTTCAGAAGGCGTTCGCGCCCTTCGTCGTACTCCCAGCTGAAGCGGGCCGCGCCGGTGGCGGGCACCTGCCAGGTGAGGTCCTGCTGGCCGTTGACGTACAGATCGCGCGTGGACACGGACGGCTCCTCACGGTCTCGGCGGCCCCATCGCTGCGCAACCGCCGTTCAGTGGTGGGTAGTTGGCAGGCTCACACGGTGGTAGACGAGCGGTCAACAAGTTACGCGCGGGGGATTGACGACCTTGCTGACAAGCAGTCTTATAAGAGGTGACCGCTGGTAACCCGCCGCAGACGGCAACAGACAGCACACGAAGAGCAGGAGACCTCATGACGACCGTGACCGAAGACGGCGAACTCACCGGTCTGCGGGACGCGCTCGGCCTGCTCAAGGACCGCGAACAAGTGGCCGTACGGCTCCTTGAGTCCTCCGCCAAGCACTCCTTCGACCCGGACCGTGAACTCGACTGGGACGCCCCCGTCGAGGACGGCAAGTGGTTCTGGCCGCCGGAACTCGTCTCGCTCTACGACACCCCGATGTGGAAGCGGATGTCCGAGGAGCAGCGCTTCGACCTCGCCCGGCACGAGGCGGCCTCCCTGGCCTCCCTCGGCATCTGGTTCGAGATCATCCTGATGCAGCTGCTCGTGCGGCACATCTACGACAAGTCCGTGACCAGCGCGCACGTGCGGTACGCGCTCACCGAGATAGCCGACGAGTGCCGCCACTCGATGATGTTCGCCCGCATGATCCAGAAGGGCGGCGCGCCCACCTACCCCGTCACGCGGCTCAACCACAACCTCGCCCGCGTGCTCAAGACCGTCTCGACCACGCCCGGTTCGTTCGCCTGCACGCTGCTCGGCGAGGAGATCCTGGACTGGATGCAGCGCCTGACGTTCCCGGACGAGCGCGTGCAGACCCTGGTGCGCGGCGTGACCCGCATCCACGTCGTGGAGGAGGCCCGGCACGTCCGCTACGCGCGCGAGGAGCTGCGCCGCCAGATGGTGACCGCCCCCCGCTGGGAGCGCGAGCTGACCCGGATCAGCTCCGGCGAGGCCGCCCGCGTCTTCTCCATCGCCTTCGTCAACCCCCAGGTGTACACGGACGTGGGCCTCGACCGCCGCGAGGCCGTCGCCCAGGTCAAGGCGAGCGGCCACCGCCGCGAGGTCATGCAGAGCGGGGCGCAGCGCCTCACCGACTTCCTGGACGACATCGGGGTGTTGCGCGGGGTGGGCCGCAGGCTGTGGAGGTCGTCGGGGCTGCTCGCCTGAGCGCCCCGAAGGGGCGCGGGGAACTGCGCGACCAGCCACGACGAACCCGCAGGTGACGGAAGGCCCATTGGTACGACAACCCGGTTACCCTGCGGAGCATGACCGCAGCCCTCAGCCCCACCCGTGCGTACCGGCGCCTGAGCGTCGAGCAGCGGAGGAGCCAGCTGCTCGACGCCGCCCTCTCGCTGTTCGCGCACCGCGCGCCCGAAGAGGTCTCGCTCGACGACGTGGCGGAGGCCGCAGGGGTCTCGCGCCCCCTCGTCTACCGCTACTTCCCCGGCGGCAAGCAGCAGTTGTACGAGGCCGCGCTGCGGTCGGCCGCCGACGACCTTCAGCAGTGCTTCGCCGAGCCCCAGGACGGCCCGCTCACCCAGCGCCTGGCCCGGGCCGTCGACCGGTACCTGGCGTTCGTGGACGAGCACGACGCCGGGTTCAGCGCGCTGCTCCAGGGCGGCAGCGTCGTGGAGACCTCCCGCACGAGTGCCATCGTGGACGAGGTGCGGCGCTCCGCGGTCACGCACATCCTCGCCCACATGGACCTCGCCGAGCCGGCCGGACCGCGGCTGCGCACCACCGTGCGGATGTGGGTCACCGCCGTGGAGGCGGCCTCGCTGATCTGGCTCGACGAGGACAAGCGGCCGCCCCTGGACGAGCTGCGGGAACTCCTCGTCGAGCAGTTCGTGGCCCAGATCGCCGCCACCGCCGGACGGGATCCGCAGACCGCGGACGTGGTGCGCCGCGCCCTCGCCCTGGAGAGCCCCGAGGGGCCGGTGGGCGAGCTGGTCCGCCGGGTCCTCCCCGTGGTGGCGGAGGCCGCGCACCTGCTGTGACGGGCGCCCGGACCCGTTGGTGACGGACACTGGGCCCGTGAAGAGTGAAGACACCCCCTTCGTGGGCGGCCCCCTGGACGGCCGCGTGCTCCCGGTCCTGCTCGGGCCGACCGGTCACCCGCCGAAGGTGTACCGGGTCCCGGTGCCGGACGACGCCGGGGGCGAGCCCACGGTGCTCGTCTACCGCCGGGTGCCGGCCGCCGCCGCGAAGCGGTTCGGGCTCCACCCGGGCTGGCGGTACGAGTACGAGCCCGACGGCGACCCCCGCGGCGGCCGCCTGCGCGACCTGAAGTGGCCCTGGTCCAAGCCGGGCCGGGCCTGATCCCGCGGCGACACCGCCGTCGGCCGCGTGCAACTGGACGCGCCGAGCGCCCCAAGGACGAGTGACCTCGTTGCGCCAGACGCCCACCGCCGGGAGGCGGGCCCCGCGCGGCGGCCGGATGCTCGCGGTGCGCGCCGGAAGGCCCGCCGCGCACCGGAGGTGATGTCGTGTCAGGAAGGCTGCTGCGCTGGGCCCGCACGGGCTGCGCGCTCTGCGCCCTGGTGGCGCCCGCCCCCCTGCTGCCACCGGCCCACGCCGCGCCGAAGCCCGCCCCCGCTCCCGGCGAACGCTCGGTCGCCGCCCTCCTGACGGACCTTCAGCGCCTGTACCGCAAGGCCGAGGAGTCCACCGAGACGTACAACGCGGCCGAGGAGAAGCTGACCGAGCAGCGCCGCCGGGTCAAGGACCTCGACCGCCGCCTCGCCGCGGCCAGGACCGCCGCGCGCGAGGGGCGCGGCCGGGCGGGCCGCCTCGCCCGCCAGCAGTACCAGCACCACAGCGTCGAGATCTCCTCCTACGTCCGGCTGCTGCTCGCCCGCAGCCCGCGCGGGGCCCTCGACCAGAGCCATGTGCTGCGCCGCGCGGCCGCCGACCGGGCCGCGGCCGTCAGCCGCCTCGCCGACGGCGAGCAGCGGGCCGACACCCTCGCCCGCGCCGCCCGGCGGGCGCTCGCCGCGCAGGCCTCCCTCGCCCGGCGCCAGGAGCGGGCCCGCGACGGCGTGCGGACGCGGCTGCGCGAGGTGGAGGAGCTGCTCGCCTCGCTCAGCGCCGACGAGGTGGCCGCGGTCGGCCGGGCCGAGCGCGCGGGCACGGACGCCGCCCAGCGCGAGCTGGTCGCCTCCGGCGCGCTCGGGGCGCCCGGCGCGCGGCGGGCCCCTTCGGCCCGGGGGGAGCGGGCCGTGCGGTACGCCGTCGCGCAGATCGGCAAGCCGTACGAGTGGGGCGCGGAGGGGCCCGCCTCCTTCGACTGCTCCGGGCTCACGCAGCGGGCGTGGGGCGCGGGCGGGCGGGGGATCCCGCGCACCAGCCAGGCGCAGTGGGCGCGGCTGCCGCGGGTGCCCCTGCGCCAGCTGCGGCCCGGCGACCTGGTCGTGTACTTCCCGAAGGCCACCCATGTCGCGCTGTACCTGGGCGACGGGCTCGTGGTGCACGCGCCCCGGCCCGGCGCCAAGGTGAAGGTCTCCCCGCTCGCGGCCAACCCCCCGCTCGGCGCGGTCCGCCCCGACCGGGGCGCGAAACCGGTGGCTGGCTATGAGCCACCGCGGCTGCCCAAGGGGAGCGCCCCGTAGGGGCGCGGGGCTGTGTCCATGTGCGGCTCCGCCGCGTGGGCGCGACCAGCCACAGCGCACCCGCGGATGACAGGCGGAAGCAAAGCCCTCAGCCAGAGAGCGCGGCCTCCATGACAGCCCGGGCAATGGGCGCGGCGCTACCCCCACCGCTGATGTCCGCGCGCGCGGCGGCCGCGTCCTCGACGACCACCGCCACGGCCACCGACGGCTCGCCGTCGCCCGGCTTCTGCGCCCAGGAGATGAACCAGGCGTACGGGGTACCGGAGTTGCCGAGCCCGTGCTGCGCGGTGCCGGTCTTGCCGCCCACGGTCACGCCGGGGATCGCCGCGTTGGCGCCGGTGCCCTGCTCGACGACCTCCGTCATCAGCTCCCGGAGGCGCATCGCGGTGGCGGGCCCCATGGCCTGGTGGAGCGTGCGCGTCGGCGTCGAGTCCACCGTGGTCCCGGACGCGGTGGCCGTCCGCTCCACGAGGTGCGGCGCCTTCACGAAGCCGCCGTTGGCGACGGCCGCCGCCACCATCGCCATCTGGAGCGGCGTGGCCCGGGTGTCGTACTGGCCGATGGCGGAGAGCGCGAGCTGCGCCCGGTCCATCGAGGTGTCGAAGGTACTGGTGGCCACCGACGACGGCACCTTGATCCCCGGGTCGTTGAAGCCGAACTTCCCGGCGGTCCGCGCCAGCGCGCCGAGCCCGGTGTCGGCGCCCAGCTTGGCGAAGACGGTGTTGCACGACCACCGGAAGGCGTACCGCAGGCTTGCGTCGGCGCAGCCGGAGACCTCGTTCGACAGGCGGGTGGAGGTGCCGGGGAGCGTGTACGGGTCGGGGGAGTCCGTCGGCGCGTCCACGTCGGTGACCTGGCCCGAGTCGAGCGCGGCCGCCGCCGTGACCACCTTGAACGTCGAGCCGGGCGGATACGTCCGGCGCAGCGCGCGGTTCAGCATCGGCTTGTCGGGGTCACGGTTGAGCCGCGCCCAGGAGTCCGCCACCGAGCGGCTCGTGCCGGAGAGCCGCTCGGGGTCGTACGACGGCGTGGACACGAGCGCGAGGATCCTGCCGGTGGCCGGTTCGAGCGCGGCCACCGCGCCCTTCTTGCCGCCGAGCCCGGCGTGCGCGGCCCGCTGCACCGCGCCTTTGACGGTGGTCACGACGTCGCCGCCCGGGCTCCGCGACCGGGTGAGGTCGTGCCACAGCGGGATCGGCGCGAGCATCGGGTCGGTGCCGGAGAGCACGGAGTCCTCGGCGTGCTCCAGGAACGTCGTGCCGTACACCTGCGAGGCGAAGCCCGTCACCGGTGCGTACAGCGGGCCGTTCGTGTACGTCCGCTCGTGGCGCAGCTGCTCGCGGGTGTCGCGGGAGCCGGTGACCGGGCGGCCGTCCACCAGGATGTCGCCGCGCGGCGCGGCGAAGCGCTCGATGGCCCCGCGGCGGTTGGCGGGGTTGTCGTCGTAGGCCTCGGCGTCGAAGACCTGCACGCGGGTGGCGTTCACGAGCAGGGCCACGAGCAGCAGCAGGCAGAACGCCGCGGCGTGGCGGATGTACCGGGTCACGTGGACGCCTCCTCGCCCGCCGGGGCGTGGGCGCGGGCCGAGTCGCTCAGCCGGATGAGCAGCGCCACGATGATCCAGTTGGTGACGACGGACGAGCCGCCCTGGGCGAGGAACGGCATCGCCATGCCGGTCAGCGGGATGAGCCCGGTCACGCCGCCCGCGATCACGAACACCTGGAGCGCCACGATCGAGGCGAGCCCGATCGCGAGGAGCCGCCCGAAGGGGTCACGCAGGGCGAGCCCGGCGCGGTAGCCGCGCTCCACGAGCAGCGCGTAGAGCAGGAAGATCGCCGTGAGTCCGGCCAGGCCCAGCTCCTCGCCCGCCGTGGCCAGGATGAAGTCGGACTTCGCGGCGAAGCCGATGAGGATGGAGTGGCCGAGCCCGAGCCCGGTGCCGAGCAGCCCGCCTGCGGCGAAGGCGAAGAGCGACTGGGCGAGCTGGTTGGGGCCCTGCCCGGCCTCGATGGAGGCGAAGGGGTGCAGCCAGTCCGCGACCCGGCTGTGCACGTGCGGTTCCAGCGAGCCGACCGCGTAGGCGCCCGCCGCCGCGAGCAGAAGGCCGACGGCGATCCAGCCGGTGCGGCCCGTGGCCACGTACAGCAGGATCACGAAGAGCCCGAAGAAGAGCAGCGAGGTCCCGAGGTCCCGCTCCAGGACCAGGACGCCGACGCTCAGCAGCCAGATCGCCACGACCGGGCCGAGCACGCGGCCGGTGGGGAGCTGGACGAACTTCCCCAGGGTGCGGCCCGTGGTGGCGAGGGTGGTGCGGTTGGCCGCGAGGTAGCTGGCGAAGAACACCGCGAGCAGGATCTTCGCGAACTCGCCCGGCTGGATGGAGAACCCGCCGAGCCGGATCCAGATGCGGGCGCCGTTCACGGCCGGGAAGAAGATCGGCACGATCATCAGCACGAGCGCCGTGACGACGGACAGGTACGCGTAGCGCCGCAGCAGCCGGTGGTCGCGCAGCAGGACCACCACCGCGACGCACAGGCCGACGCCGATGGTCGACCAGACCAGCTGCGTCGGCGCCGCGCGGTCGCCGGGCGTCTCCAGGTCGAGCCGGTAGATGAGGACGAGCCCGAGGCCGTTGAGGAGCACGGCGATCGGCAGGAGCAGCGGGTCGGCGTACGGGGCGCGCAGGCGCACCGCCAGATGGGCGAGGAGCGCGAGCACTCCCAGTCCGGCGCCGTAGCCGGCGGCGCCGGGTGGGACGGAGCCGGTCCTGGCCAGGCCCACGTCGCAGTAGCCGTAGACCGAGAGCAGGACGGCGACGACGATCAGGGCGAGTTCGGTGCCCCGGCGCCGCGGGACGCGGACCTCCATGACCGGAACGTAGCAAGCTCCGGGCCTAATGTCCGGTTATGCCCCGCCTGGGCTCCGGCGGCTCCGGTGACTCCCGGGGTGCTTGAGGCCCCCGTGTCTCAGCACCAGCGCGGCGCGGGCCCGATGTTGGCGATGTAGTGCGCGGCGCCCCAGGCCCAGGTGCCGTCCGTGAGGAGGTACCAGCGGTCGTTGCCCCGCACGTGGTCGCCGCGCGTCTTGCAGAAGATGTGCACGATCTTGCCGTACGGCTCGTGCCGGATGACGTGGCTGCCCCGCGTGGGCCGGTCGCGCAGGAGCAGCCCGCCCTTGGCGGTGACCTTGCCCTTGTAGACACGGGGGTGCTCGTTGCCGTCGGCCGCGAGGGCCGGGGCGGTGGCCAGCGTGGTGGCGGCGAGCGCGCCACCGGCGACGGCTATGCCGGCGCGGACGGCGAGGGAGCGGGGACGAAGGGCCATGAGGGTCTCCTCGGGGGGGTGCGGTGTACGGCCGGTTCACAGGCCGCGATTCACGCTAAAAGCGACACCCCGGGACCGCAAAAGGTCACGTGCGGTCAGGTGTCCCCGTCAGGCCGGGACTTCGTCCGGATCGTCCTCCGCGGGCCGCTCCTCGCAGGGCAGCGTGAGCGTCGCGACCGCTCCCGTCCCTTGCTCCACATTGGTGAAGGTGAGGGTCGCCCCGACCATCCGCGCCTGGCCGAGCGCGATGGTCAGGCCGAGGCCGTGGCCCTTGGTGGTGCCCTCCGTGCGGAAGCGCTGCGGGCCGTGTTCCACCAGGTAGCCGGGGAAGCCGGGGCCGTGGTCCCGCACGGTGATCACCGGCCCGTCCACGGTCAGGGACACCGGCGGGGCCCCGTGCTTCAGGGCGTTCGCGACGAGGTTGCCGAGCACCCGCTCCAGGCGCCGCCCGTCGGTGTCCACCACGAGGTCGCGTACGACGGTCAGGTCCACATCGGCGCCCGAGGCGCGCACCACGCGCTCCGCCAGGGGAGCGAGCCGCACCGCGTCCAGGTCCACGCGTTCGTTGCGCGTGTCGAGCCGGGAGATCTCCAGGAGGTCCTCGGTGAGCGTGCGCAGCGCGGCCACCCGGTCCCGGACCAGCTCGGTCGGGCGGCCCGGCGGCAGCAGCTCGGCCGCCGCGTGCAGGCCGGTCAGCGGGGTGCGCAGCTCGTGCGCCACGTCCGCGGTGAACCGCTGCTCGCTCAGGAGCTTGCCCTGGAGCGAGGAGGCCATGGTGTCCAGGGCCCCGGACACCGTGGCCACCTCGTCCTGGTGGCGGCCGGGGTCGCGGGTGCGCGGGTCACGCACGCGCGCGTCCAGGTCGCCCGCGCTGATGCGGCGCGCGACCCGGGCCGTCAGATGCAGGCGCCGCGTCACGCGCGTCACCGCGAACGCCCCGACCAGCAGGGTCGCGCCGATCGCGAGCACGGACGAGCCCAGGATCGCCCGGTCGAGGCCGTCGATGGTGCGGGCGCCCTGCGCGTAGTCGACCTCCACGGCGATGGCCCGGCCGCCGTCCGCGGGGCCCGCCGCCCACACCGTGGGCGTCCGGTCGTGGTCGCCGACCATCGTGCCGCGCTCACCGGCCACGGCGAGGTCACGGAGGCGGTCCGGCAGGCCGGGCGGGTCGAGGCCCGCGCCGGGGCCGAGGCGCCCGCCCGCCTCGTAACTCTTGGTGGCCTCGTCGAGCCGGGACAGGGCGCGCTCCCGGGCCTGGCCCACGGTCTGGTTCGTCACGGCCACGTGCACGAGCACGCCGAGCAGCGCCGCGAGGGCGCAGCACATCACGGCGATGAACACCGCGGCCTTCCACGTCAGCGTCGCGGTCCAGGCGGGCAGGAGCACGGGGAGCCGGGGCAGGCGCGGTCTGCGGAGGCTGGTCATTCGCCCGCGTCCCCGCCTTCGCCCGCGTCCCCGCCTTCGCCCGCGTCGGGGCGGGCGTCGGAGCTGGGGCCGGGGACAGGGGCGGGGGCCTCCTCGGCGGGGAACTCGGTCACCTCCGGCGCGGGGCTGCGCACGCCCTTGGGCCGCGGCGCGTCGGACGAGCGCAGGAACTCGTCGCGGGTCGGCAGCATCGCGCGCTGGTGCCGGTCCCAGGACCAGGCGGTGCGGTACTCGTAGCCCGGGATGTCGGAGGCCGCCCGGAGCACCAGGTCGCGCCCGGCCAGCTCCACGCCGAGCACGGCGTCGGAGGTGCCCATGATCTGTGTCAGATGGCCCTTCTCCATGGCGTAGACGCGGATGGCCAGCTGCTCCTCGGGCATGCGGATGCCGATGACCATGTCGTCCTTCCCGTCACCGGTGAAGTCGCGGAAGTACGCCTTGAGGACCGGGCACTCCTTGCCCTTCTCGCCGCAGTCCTCCAGGGCGTCGACGGTTTCCTTGTAGAGCGCGGACGGGCCGCTGTAGTCGTCGGGGTGCGCGGCGGCCTGTGCCTTGACGATGTCGACGGGGTCCACCTTGTGCAGGTCGCCACCGGGCACCTTCACCCCCTTGACCTCCTCGGTGTCGGCCGTGCCGTAGTCACCGAGCGGCGAGGACGCGGGCGGCAGGTCGGGCCAGAGGCGGGTGGGGCCGACGGCCGTGGGTGTCGCGCCCGCGCTGCGCAGGTCGCCCGGGTCGCCGCAGCCCGCGGCGAGCGCGCCCGCGCACAGCGCGAGAGCGGCTGCGGCGAGCGCGTTGCGGCGGTTGCGGCCGCGTCGGCTGCGGTTCAACGGCACTCCTGCGGGCCAAGGGCGATGGTGAGACGCGCGGAGCCAGGAGCGAGGGGGGCCTGGTCACCGCACGAGGTCGGCGTAGAGAATGATGTTGTCGGCGCGGTGACCGTTCCTGATCGGGCCGCCGCACGTCAGCAGGCGCAGCTCCGGCCGGTCGGTCGTTCCGTACACCTTATGGGTTGGAAAGTCTTCCTTGTCGACCTGCTGGATCTCGCGTACCCGGAACGACGCCGTGCTGCCGTCCGCGCGCGGCACCATGATGGCGTCGCCGACCTTCACCCGGGCCACGTTCCGCATCAACGCCGGTCCGTTCGCGGTGTCGTAGTGCGCGACGAGCACGGCCGCGCCCCGCTGGCCGGGCGTCACGCCGCCCGTCCACCAGCCCGGCACCTCCGCCTTCGCGACCGGCGGCACCTCCAGTTGCCCGTCCGCGCCGATGCCGAGGTCCAGCATCCGGGAGGCGTCGACACCGGCCGCCGGGATCCGCAGACCGGTCGGCCTCGACTCCGCCAGGGGCGCCGGGGCCTGCTTGGCCCGCGTGGTCGCCGCGTTCTTGACGGTCACGTCGGGGGCGGCGGCGGTGTGGCCGCCCTGGCCGCAGGCGATGAGCCCGACACCGACGGCTGCGGTGAGGGCCGCGGCCGCCGCGATGCGCCCCGTGCGGCGCCGCGCGGGGGTGGGTCCGGGCGCGGGCATCTCCTCGGGAGGCCTGGTGGCGGGGGTGGTCATAGAGGGCTCCTGGTGCTGCTGGTGCTCCTGGGCGGGGAAAGGGCCGGGGTTCAGTCCTCGGTGCGGCCGCGGCGGAGCATCGCGAAGCCGAGGCCCGCGGCACCGGCGGCGGCCATGGCGCCGCCCGCCGCGAGGAACGCGGGGTTCCCGGCGTCGCGCAGCCCGTCGGCGCCGGCGCGGACGCCGCCCTTGGGCGTGACGGCCTTACCGGTGTGCTGGGGAGCGGTGGTGGGGGAGGCCACGGGGGCGGGCGCCGCGGCGAGCGCGCCGGTGGCGGGAACGAGCAGCGCGCCGCCCGCGAGCACGGCGACGGCGGCGGTACGGAAGGCGGCGGTGCGGCGGGGACGGCTCACGGTACGTTCCTTGCGCTCGTGCGGAGGGGGCCCGTGGGCCCGGCGGGCTGGGGCGGGGATCCGGGGTCGCGGCCCCGGAGGCGATGACGGCTACGACGCTAGGCGCCCGCCATTGCGGCGGTTCGGCGGATGTGTAACAGAGCGCCATAGCTGTGCGAGCGGTGCCGTTACGGGACAGGAGGGGCGCCGTGCACGGACCCGTCCCAGCAGGGCGAACCCGGGGCGAACGGGCATCAACTTCCGCGTGGCCCCGTCAGCTTCTTGCCGCAGGCGCGTCCGGGCTGTTCCCATGGTCGGTGGGGTGATGGGGATGAGCGGACTGCGTGTCGTACCGGCGTTCCGGCACGGTCAGGAGCGGCTCTACGTGTGCCGGGCGGACGGCAGGAACGTGGCCTGGTACGACCGCGAGACCGCCCGTGTGAACCTGCTCAGCGCGGCCGAGGAGGAGGACGTCCTGCACGTCCTCGCCCCCTTCCTCACCGGGAACGTCGCGGTCGGGCCCCCGCCCGTGCCCACCCCCGCCGAGCTGGCCCGGCTCTCCCTCCACCCCGACGACGACCTCGCGCCGAACCGGCCGGGGGAAACGCTGCGCGTCCAGCTCGAACGCGACCCGCCGTCGGCCCGCAAGCTGCGGTCCGACCCCCGGAGCCGGGCCCTCGCCGCCGAGGTCGCCGTCGGCGAGGCCCTCGACCGGCTCGACGCCGTGGGCTGGCACACGCTGCACTCCGTCGGCCTGCCCGGCGGGGCCCGCATCCACCACCTCCTCATCGGGCCCGGGGGGCTCTTCTGCGTCCGCGCGGTGCCCGCCCGGCGGCAGCGGGTCCGGGTGACCGACCCCCTGGTGACGGTCGGCCGCGCCCGGCCCGCCCCGCTCCTGCGGGAGCTGCGCGCCGACGCCGCGCGGGCCTCCTTCGCCCTCACCGCCGAGGTCCGGGCCGTCCTCGTACCCGTCGGCGCGGTGTCCGTCGAGGTCGCGGCGGAGCCACGCGAGGTCCGTGTGCTCGCCGAGCCCGACCTGCCCGGGCTCGCCCGCGCGGGGGGTGTCCTGAAGCCGGCGGACGTGGAGGCGCTGCACGCCTTGGCGCGCGACCGGCACGTGTGGCATCGGGTGTAGGGCCGGGGCCTTCCGGCCGGGCGCGCCTGCCCTCGCCGGCTGTGGGCCGTCGTTCGGCGGGGGCGCAGCCCTCGGTGCCGAGCAACCGTGCGACCCGGGCCCGCCAAGGGTGCTGAGCAACCGTGCGACCAGGGCCCCGCCGCCCCGCCGCTCCGCCGCTCCGCCCCTCCGCCGCCCTGCCGCCCGGGTGCCGGGCATCCGCACAGCTCAGGCGCCGAGCAGCTCAGGCGCCGGGCAGCCGGGCCGCCCGCCCGGGCTCCCGCAGGGCCGCGAACAGGTCGCCCACCCGGCGCAGCCGGGCCGCCATGTCCGGGGCCCGGAAGACGAGGAGCCCGGCGTCCCCGAGGCCGTGGCACTCCTCCACCTCGTCCCACGTCACGGGCGCCGAAACCGTCGGCTCCCCCCGCGCCCGCAGTGTGTAGGCCGTCGCCGTCGTCTTCGCCGCCGCGTTCTGGCTGAAGTCCACGAACACCTTCCCCGGCCGCAGACTCCGCGTCATCCGGTGCACCACCAGCTCCGGCAGCGCCCGCTCCGCCGCCACCGCAAGGTCCTTCGCGTACGCCGTGACCCGCGCGGAAGCGACCGGCTCCAGCGGCACGACGAGGTGCAGCCCCTTGCTCCCTGACGTCTTCGCGAACACCTCGAACCCGTCCGCGACCAGGTGCTCCCGCAGCCACAGCGCCGCCGAGCACGCCTCCACCACGGTCGCGGGCGGCCCCGGGTCGAGGTCGAGCACCAGCCGGTCAGCGAGCCCCGGCGCGTCCGCCCGCCACTGCGGCGTGTGGAACTCCGTCACCAGGTTCGCCGCCCACATCAGCGTCGGCAGGTCCTGTACGAGGATCTGCCGGGCGGGCCCCTCGGACCTCGGCACCTCGGCCGTCCGCACCCAGTCGGGCGTACCGGGCAGCACGTTCTTGGTGAAGAAGAGCTGCCCCTCGGGGCCGTCCGGGAAGCGCAGGAACGACACCGGCCGGTCGCGCAACTCGGGCAGCAGCACGTCAGCGGCGGTCGCGCAGTAGTGCAGGACCTCGCCCTTGGTGAAGCCGCTCGCCGGATACAGCACCTTGTCGAGGTTGCTGAGCGCGAGCCGTCGCCCCTCCACCTCCGTGATGGGCGTCATACGATGAGAATCCCACGAATCACGGCACAAGGCTGACAAGGCTGACAAGGCTGACAAGGCTGGCAAGGCTGATAAGGCTGCCAAGACTTATAAGTACTTACAAGGGCGAGCGAGCCAGGCGAACACGATAAAACATGGCAAAACGCGTCGAAAGGTGCACCACATGCGCTCCATATGGAACGGCGCCATCTCCTTCGGCCTGGTCAGCATCCCGATCAAGCTGGTGAACGCCACGGAGAGCCACTCGATCTCCTTCCGCCAGATCCACACGGAGGACGGCGGCCGCATCCGCTACCGCAAGGTCTGCGAGCTGGAGGACCGCGAGGTCCCGACCTCCGAGATCGGCAAGGGGTACGAGGACGCGGACGGCTCGGTCATCCCGATCACCGAGGACGACCTGGCCGCGCTGCCGATCCCGACCGCGAAGACCATCGAGATCGTCTCGTTCGTCCCGGCGGACCGCATCGACCCGCTCCAGATGGACACGGCGTACTACCTCTCGGCCAACGGAGTGCCCGCCGCCAAGCCCTACACCCTGCTGCGCGAGGCCCTCAAGCGCAGCGACCGCGTGGCCATCGCCAAGTTCGCGCTGCGCGGGCGCGAACGGCTCGGCATGCTGCGGGTCGTCGACGACGTCATCGCCATGCACGGCCTGCTGTGGCCGGACGAGATCCGGGCCACCGACAGCGTCGCCCCCGACGCGAGCGTCACGGTCCGCGACGCCGAACTCGACCTCGCGGACGCCCTGATGGACACCCTCGGCGAGGTCGACCTCGACTCGCTCCACGACGACTACCGCGCAGCCGTGGAGGAGATGATCGCCGCGAAGGTCGAGGGCGGTACGACCACCGCCCCCGAACCCGCCGCCGAGCCCCGCGGCGGCAAGGTCATCGACTTGATGGCCGCCCTGGAGAGCAGCGTCCGCGCCGCCCGCACGGCCCGCGGCGAAGCGGAGGACGGCAAGGAGGCCGAGGTCACGGACCTGCCCTCCCGCCGCGCCAGGACCTCGCCCCGCAAGTCCGCCCCCGCGGCCCCCAAGCAGGTCGGCGGCAAGAAGTCCACGTCGGCGAAGAAGACGACGGCCGCCGCCGCCCCGAAGAAGAGCACGTCGAAGAAGAGCACCGCGAAGAAGACGGCGACGGCCACGAAGTCCACGGCGAAATCCACGGCCAAGAAGACGACGGGAGCCACGAAGGCCACGGGAGCCAGGAAGTCGACGACGGCCAAGAAGACGACGACGGCGAAGAAGGCGACGGCGAAGCGCCGCGCGTCCTAGGCCCTGACCGCCGGGCCCCGGGCCCGGCGGCCGGCCGGCCCCCTTCACACCGCCCCCTTCACACCGCCCCCTTCACACCGCCCCCTTCACACCGCCTCCGCGCACACCGTCACGGCGAACAACCCCACCTCCTCCCGCCGGCTCCGCACGTTCCCGAACCCCGCCTCCCGCGCCCAGCCCTCCGTAAGGGCCACGTTGCGGCACTTCATGACCCACAGCCGCCCCTCCCGGTTGGGCAGCACGTTCGCGATGAAGTCCAGCTGGGGGTGCCGGGTCTGGGTCGTGCAGACGAGCACGCCGCCCGGCGCGAGCAGCCCGCGCAGCCGCTTGATGGACGTACGGACGGTGTCGTCCTCCAGCAGCAGCTCGTACAGGCCGGAGACCACGATGACGTCCGGCGCCCCGCCGTCCCGAAGCGGCTCGGGGTCGAACGCGTCCCCGGTCTCGTACGAGACGTTCGTGAGCCCCCGCGCCCGCGCCAGCGACTCGCCCCGGCGCAGCCCGGCCTCCGCGAGGTCCCGGCAGACCACCCGCACCCGCTCGGGCCCGTAGTCCGCCGCCAGGTCATGGAGGTAGCGGCCGGGCCCCGCGGCCACGTCGAGAACGCGGACGGGCCGCCCGGGACGGCTTTCGACCTGCTCGCGCAGCACCCGCTGGAGGAGGTCCCGGCGGGCGCGGATGGCACGCCAGCCGACGGCGTCGAGATAGACCCGGTCGACGAGACGCCCGACGCCGAGCGCGCCGCGCGCCCGGTTCACGTACACGTAGTCGAGCATCGTGCCGCTGTCGAAGCCGTGCCGATACCCGACACGAATGCCCTCGGAGGCCCGCCCGACCGTGCGCAACAGGCCCCGGAGCACTGCCCACTTGAGGTTCCGCAGAGGTTTCGTCATGCCGCCAAGCGTCCCGGCCGCCCCGCGCCCCCGACATCCGTACGCCTACTCGGCCGGCCCTGAGTAGGCCACCGGATCCGGCGGACGGGGAAGGCAACGACTGCACCGCGCGGCACAGTTGCTACTTTGATCCACGATTCAATTGATGCGAGCGGCAAGGATGTGCGCGACGTGCGCGACGTGCGCGACGTGCGCGGCGTGTACGGCGTGTACGGCGTGTGCGACGTGACCACGTGCACGACGTGACGACGTGCACGACGTGACGACGGGCACGATGTGCCGCAGCACCGATCGACACCGATTGGGGTCGCGCGAAACCGATCGACACCAATCGACACCGATCGAGGTCGCGCGAAACCGATCGACATCGTGTGACACCGATAACTCAGCAAGAGATCGACAGGCCCACGCACCGCAGGAGGTCCCCCGTGACCGGTTCCGACCCCAGACTCGACTCGTCCGCGGAGATACGCGCGCGGATCGACACGAGCAAGCCGCACTCGGCACGCTTCTGGAACTACTTCGTGGGCGGCAAGGACAACTACGAGAAGGACCGGGAGCTGGGCGACCAGATCAAGGAGATCTTCCCCGGCCTCGTCGACGTGGCCCGCACCAGCCGCCTCTTCCTCGGCCGCGCGGTCCGCCACCTGGCGGGGGAGCAGGGCATCCGCCAGTTCCTGGACATCGGCACGGGCCTTCCGACCGCCGACAACACCCACGAGGTCGCCCAGCGCGTCGCCCCCGACGCCCGCATCGTGTACGTGGACAACGACCCGCTGGTCCTCGCCCACGCCCGGGCCCTGCTCACGAGCACGCCCGAGGGCGAGACGGCGTACATCGACGCGAACATGTACGAGCCGGAGGCGATCCTCACCGAGGCCGCCAAGACGCTGGACCTCTCGCAGCCGGTCGCGCTCATGATCCTGAACACCCTGGGGCACGTCGAGTCCTACGACCAGGCCCGCGACCTGGTCAGCCGCCTGATGGCGGGCCTGCCCTCCGGCAGCTACCTGGTGATAAGCGACTCCACCGCCACCAGCGACGGCATGATCGCGGCGTCGAACGCCTACAACCAGAGCGGCGCGATCCCGTACTACGTCCGCAGCGTCGAGGAGATCACCGGCTTCTTCGACGGCCTCACCCTGGCCGACCCGGGCGTCTCCCAGGTCACTCGCTGGCGCCCCGAGCCGACCACCGACACCACCACGGAGGTGGACGCCTACGCCGGCGTCGGCCGCAAGCCCTGACCTGCGAAGCGGCGCCCGCCACGACCTCCCGGGCGCCGCCCGCGAACCCATTCCTGAGGACCACCGAAGAGCTGGTAGGGTTCTACCCGTCGCCGCGAACACCGCGACCGACACGCCCCCGTAGCTCAGGGGATAGAGCAACGGCCTCCGGAGCCGTGTGCGCAGGTTCGAATCCTGCCGGGGGCACCCTGTATGAGGTGCCTGTAGACCCCGCCACCAGCGACTTCGCTGAGGACGGGGTCTTCGCGTTTGTGCGGGCAGGTGTCACCGGAAGCAGGCGTTCGCCTGTAGTCACGCTGGACTATGGTGTTGATCTTCGAGTGGGTCCCCCTCGGATCTTTACCCATTCACCGTCTGTCTCAGCTCCGGTGCATGGGCAGGATCAGCTCTCGTCTGCCGGATCGGTCCAGTCATCCGGCACCTGCTCCGACCTCCAGGCCTCGACGCCGGGGCGATCGAGGGCCGGCGGCTCCTCATGCTCAGGCAGTGATGTTCCGTCTATGACGGCTTCGAGTGAGGACTGCACGTACCGCATGTAGCCACAGAGGTCCCTCACGGCTCTGCCACCGTGCCCACAGCCTCTGCCTCGCCACCCGACGTCATATGAGAGCTTCACGAGCGTCCTGTACCGGGCACGGGCTTCAGTCTCATCGATCAGAGGAAGATCGGTCATCATTCCTCGACGTAGCTGCTCCAGCGCGGCACGGCATTGGTCCCGAGCATGCGTGCTCAGTCGAGGTGCCTCCTTGGACACATCCGGCAAGGACGGCAGCCAGGCGTACAAGGTGGCCAACGTCTGCAGCAACTGACTGGCAGCGGTGGAAGCCCGCTCTCGCTCCCGCTCCATGCGCGCCAAGCGAGCGGCAGCGGACTGCTGCGCAGCTGCGAGCTCTTCTTGTGCAGTGATCGTCTTAACCGTTTGCCATCGAGCGACCAGGACAGTAATCAAACCGCCTACCAGAGTCCCCGCCAGGGCACTCACAGCTTGGCTTATGAGATCGCTCCAATCCCCCACCGGCACATCATCAGGGGCGCCATCTGGAACTCACAACGAGCATGCGCAGGAGGGCCTCTCTAGCCGTGCGGTTTCTGTTTGCTTCACTCCTCGCCGAGCTCTTACAGGATCCGGGTGCCTGCTCCTGGCCGTCGATGCACTTCGCGTAGATCTTCAGCAGTACGTCCACCGCGTGTACGGCGCGGGCGGCGACCGCGTGAGAACAGACGACTGTCCTTCGCCGTGCCGAACTTTTTCACGTGCTCGCGGAGCAGCCACACCAGCGGGGGCGGTATCGGCACGATGCGCATCTCCCTGTGGTCCCGCTGCCTCGGGCTGCACCGTCGTGTGCCTCGCCAGGTCCGGCCACGCCTTTCCCGCGATGGGACGGGTCTCTGCGAGTTCATGCGGCTCCACCCGGAGGCCGGGAGCGTGTAGTCGGGCCGGCGGAGCCCCAGCACCTCACCTGGTCGTAGCGCCGCAACCCCCGAACTCGACGATCAACGCGTTGTCGGGTGGTCAGCGGTCGGCAGGCTGTGGGGGCATGGGCAGGCGAACGGGCCTTCGTCCGTGGGCGCTTCGGGGCCGGCCACGGAACGGCCTGGAGCATGGCCGGTCTCCAGAGCGGCGACGAAGACGAAGTCAGGCCCTGGAAGCCCGCATGGCCACTCGCCGCGCCGCACTCAAGGGGTGCCCGCATCGGAGACGCTCTCCGCGATGTCGGACACGGTGCGCAGGATCCCCTGTCCGAAGTCGGTCGGAGCGACCAGTACCCCGAACACCACCGCTATGGCCAGGACCATCGTCTGGTCGGCCCGGCTTCTGGCCTGTACGCGTCGGCGTATGAGCACGACGAGGATGACAGCCAGCAGAACCGCCAAGTTGATCGTCAGTTTCACGGGTCGGCCCTTCCCTGGACAGGAACGTCCCAACTTTCCTGTGTAGCCAGAGCTGTGTGGTCGGGCGACCGCGTCGCCTGCGGTTGGCGGCAAAGAGTTCCAGCGGGGCTGGTTCCGCTCGCCGAAAGCCTCGGGGATCTTGAGGGCTGATGCCTCTGGGCCGCACGACGTTCCTGGACCACAAGATGTCGAATGTGATTTGCGCTACTCAAGTGCCGGGAACCAGGGGCGACTTCGGAACGTATCGGCAAGATCCACGGCGGCGTGGGGTAGTTCTGGCCATGGGCGATGCGACAGTGTGCCGCGTTTGCGGGGCTCCTTTGGCACGGAGTGCCTGGTTTCCCCTTCAACGGTGCGGAATTGACCGGCCCGCATGTGAGCGGCTCTTGGGTAGGGTGCCGCTATCAATCCACCCCGGGCTCAAACGCTCCTTGTGTACCCCCCGGGGGTCCACGATGGTCGTGGGCCCAGAAAGGGGTGGATCCCTATGGTCAAACAGCCGCAGGGGCACTGCCGTTGCAGCGAGCGGGACAAGTCTGATCGGGCGGCTCGCTGGCTGGGGCCGGTCTACACGCTCTACCGGATCGTGAGAGACCACTGGCCCTTTTGACGCGAAAGCCCCGACCTAGGAGGTCGGGGCAACGCTGCACACGGATGAGGTGCTGATGTAAGGCCCTGCCTAGAGCTTCGCGGGCGACAGGCAGGGCCTCTTCTGTGTCCGAGTGCGGATTACCGCCGCGTATGCAAGCCCTGCGCCCGTCATGTGATGGCAGTCACAAGCCCCCGCGGTGATGCCCCCATCTTGCCCTGTGTCGCGAGCCGTGTGTACCGGGAGTTCGCGGGTCGGTCCGTGGGGTCATCTCGGAGAAACTGGCAAGGTTCCAGCTCATTGGGGCTACTCACCCCAGCTGTGTGACACACGTCACCATCTAAGGGTGACCTAACGCACAAGTGCACTCATGTCATTTTGTGGACATTTGCCAGGGGTTTGCGCCCCTTGCAATGCCGGAATGCCTAGTTCCGGAATTGCGCGGAGGTACTTTACCCACCACCGCCGACAGAGAGCTTCATTCGTGCGGCAAAAGACCCCGTTCGGATTACGGGCGGGCCCCGTTGAGGGGCGGACGTGTTGAGGGCCGCCTGGTGCCGGTCCCCGGCGCGAGGCGGTGGGCATTCTCTTGGTGTGAGCCTGGTCGGTCCGGACACCGCGGAAGTTGCCGTACGCGCCTACCGCTCGAACGGCTTTCGCGCAGCTTCGCCGCCACTGAACCGATGGTTCGTCAGATGCCCACGGGCAGGGTGCTGGAGCTATGCCGCATCCGTGTTGGCTCTCGCGGATCGGGCCCGGTTCTTATGGGGCGTCGGTGAGGTGTGTTCAGGCGCGCGTGCGCATGTGGGCGCGCTCTCCGTTGCCTGCCCTTGAAGGTTTCCGCCGTGAGTGGTTGAGCAGCGGGCGCCTACGCTCGGGCCATGACGCTCATAGATACCGAGATCGCGCGTGACCTGGCCCCCACGGGCGTGCTGCGGGCCTCCATCAACCTGGGTAATCCGGTGCTCGCTCAGGGCACCCCGGAGGAGCCGGCGGGGGTCGCGGTCGCGCTGGCTCGGGAGGTGGGGGCGCGGTTGGGGCTGCGCGTGCGGTTCGTCTGTTTCGACGCGGCTCGTAAGTCGTACGCCGCGATGGCCGAGGGCCGTGCCGACCTGTGTTTCCTTGCCGTGGATCCGGACCGTGAGGAGGAGGTGTCGTTCAGTCCGCCGTATGTGCACATCGAGGGGGTGTACGCGGTGCCGGTGGGCTCGGGGTTCGCCTCTGCCGCCGATGTGGATGGTGCCGGGGTGCGCGTCGGTGTCAAGAAGGGGTCCGCGTACGACCTGTATCTGAGCCGTGCTCTCCGGCACGCCACTGTGGTGCGTGGGGTCGACGGGGTGGATGTGTTCCATGCCGAGGGGCTGGACGTGGCGGCCGGGATCCGGCAGCCGATGACCGCGCACGTGGCCCGGCACGGCGAACTGCGCCTGCTGGAGCCCGCGTTCATGACGATCCGGCAGGCCATGGGCACGACGAAGGAGCGGAGCCCGGAGACCACGCGGTTCCTCAGTGAACTCGTGGCCGAGTTGGTGGCGTCCGGGTTCGTCGCGGAGGCGCTGCGTCGTTCCGGGCAGGATCCGGCACTGGTCGCCCCCGCCGCCGCGGTTTGACGCGGGCCGGGGCCCCGCTCCCCGGGCAGGGCCCGGCCCCGGTGGCCCCGGTGGCCCTGGTGGTCCTGACGGCCCCGGCCGTCCCGGCCGCTGCGATCTGACCCGGACCGGGACCCCGCCCCCCTCGGGCAGGGTCCGGCGTTGGTCGCCCCGGCGGTCCTGGTGGTCCCGGCCGCCGCGGTTTGACGCGGGCCGAGACTCCGCTCCCCTCGGGCAGGATCCGGCGTTGGTCACCCTGGCAGCCCTGGCAGCCCTGGCAGCCCTGGCAGCCCTGGCAGCCCTGGCAGCCCTGGCAGCCCTGGCAGCTCCGGCAGCCTCGGCGGCTCGGGCGGTCTGACAGCCCGGGCGGTCCTGGCGGCCTCGGTGGCCCCGGCAGCCCCGCGAGCCCCGACCGTCCCGGCCACCTCGGTTAGACCCGGACCCGGCCCCCGCCCCCAGACCTCAAACCACCAAGTCGTAGTCGGCGGCGGCGCTGAGGGACAGCGGGCGGCGCAGGAGGAACCTCCGCGTCGTCAGCCGGGCCCTGGCCCGGCTCCGTACTACAAGGTGTGGCCCCCCGCACAGCGCCTCAGGCTTCCCCCCGTTCCTCCAGCGCCCGCTCCACCAACACCCCCGCCGCCCCCACATATCCACCCGCCTCGCACCAGCGTTCCAGCTCCGCCCGCGTGACGCGCCCCGCGAGGGCGGGGGAGGCGGCGAGGTGGTCGGGCAGGGGGCGGCCGTCCCGGGCCGCGGCTTCCGTGGCGGACGTCAGGAGGTGCTGGGCGGCGGTCTTGCCGAGGAGCGGGGTCAGCTCCGCCACGAGTCGTTCGGCGACGAGCCCGCCGCCGGTGAGCGCGAGGTTCGCGCGCATCCGCTCCGGGTGCACCACGAGGCCCTCCACGAGTTCCACCGCCGTGTGCGCGGCGCCGCCCGTCAGGCGCAGGCACTCGCGCAGCGGCTGCCACTCCGCGTGCCACGCCCCGGCCGAACGCTCGTCCTCGGCGAGCATGCACTGCGTCAGGACGGCGGCGAGCGCCGGGACCTGGAGGGCGGCGCTGCGGATCAGCGTGGCGAGCACCGGGTTGCGCTTCTGCGGCATCGCCGAGGAACCGCCGCGCCCGGGCACGTGCGGCTCGCCGACCTCGCCCACCTCGGTGCGGCTCAGCGACTGCACGTCCACCGCCAGCTTGCCGAGCGCCCCGGCGGTGTGCGCGAGCGCGGCGCCCAGGTCGGCGATCGGCGTACGCAGCGTGTGCCAGGGCAGCACCGGTGCCCGCAGGCCCGTCTCCGCGGCGAAGGCCGTCACGAGGCGCTCGGCGTCGGCGCCGTACGCGGTGTACCCCGCCGCGGTGCCCGCTGCGCCCCCGAGCGAGACCGGCAACGCGTCGAGCACGGCCCCCACGCGGGCGTCCGCGTCGAGCACCGCCTCCCGCCATCCGGCGGCCTTCAGCCCGAACGTGGTGGGCACGGCGTGCTGCCCCAGCGTGCGCCCTGCGACGACGGTGTCCCGGTGGGTGCGGGCGAGGCCGGCCAGCGCCCGCCCGGCGCGTGCCAGGTCCGCCCGCAGCAGCCCGAGCGCTTCCCTGGCCACCAGCATTGCCGCCGTATCGAAGACGTCCTGGCTCGTCGAGCCCCGGTGGACGTACTCGGCGGCGGCCGGGTCCACCGCCTCCACCGCGCCGGTGAGCGCCCGGACCAGGCCGACCACCGGGTTGGCGCTCTCGCGCGCGTGCACCGCGAGCGCCCGCACGTCCAGCAGGTCGGCCCGCGCGGCGGCGGTGATGGTCCGCGCCGCCCCGGCCGGCACGACCCCGATCGCGGCCTGCGCACGGGCCAGCGCGGCCTCGGTGTCCAACATGGCCTGCAACCAGGCGACATCGGACACCACCCGCTCCACAGGGGTCCCGGCGCGCACGGGGGAGAGGAGCCCGGCGTCGAGGGTGGGCGGGTCCACAGCGGTGTCGTCCGCCGCGGAGAAAGGCGGGTCCCGCCGCCTGTCCGCGGGGTCCCGGGGCGCGTTCATACGACGGCCCCGGTGACGGCCCTGATGTCCAGCACGGCGAGCCCGCGCCGGCCCGTGCCGACGAGGGCTGTCTCGTGCGCGGTCGCGTTCAAGCGGAGTTCCCTTCTGGCAGAGCCCATCTGCCCGTGCCCCTGCCCTGCCCCTGTTCCTCTTCCTGGCGGAACCCGTCTGACTGAGATGCGTACCCACCAGTCGATGAGATGCGTACCCACCAATGGCGCTTCATGGACAGCGAGTCGGCGCAAGGCCTGGGTCAGGCGCCGCCCGGCGGGCCTAGTACGACGCGTCGGACGTCTCAGGGACGGCCTCGCCCTCGGCCCGGGAGCCGCGGCCGCCACCCCTGGAGAACAGGGCCACGGCCAGTGCGCCGCACACGAGGACGCCGAACGCCACCCACAGCGCCACGCTGTACCCGTGCACCGTCCCGGCGGCGAGGGCCTCCGGACGGTCCCCGTGGGCCTTGAGGTACGACGTGGTCACGCTGGTCGCGACGGAGTTGAGCAGGGCGGTGCCGAACGCGGCGCCCACCTGCTGCACCGTGTTGTACGCGGCCGACGCCACCCCCGCCTCGGTGTGGTCGAGCCCGGCCGTCGCCCTGTTGGTGGCGGCCGCGAGCAAGGTGCCGAGGCCGACACCGGTGAGGACCATGGACGGGGTCAGATACGCCCAGAACACGTGAGAGCTGTCCACCTCCAGCTGCGTGAGGACCAGCATGCCCGCGGCGGCGGACAGCAGGCTGCCCGCGATCAGGACGTACGCCGGGACCCTGCGGTGCAGCGTCCCCGCGATCAGCAGCGCGCCGACGGTCGTGCTCACGGCGTTCACCAGGAGCGTCAGGCCCGCCTTGACGGGTGAGTAGCCGAGGATCGTCTGCGTGTAGTAGCTGACGAACAGATAGAAGCCGAACATCGCGACGAACATGACGCACACGGACACGAAGGCCGCGCCCCGCGCCCTGTGCGCCAGGATGTGCAGCGGAAGGAGCGCCTCCGGCGACTTGGCCTCCACCAGGACGAACAGGGCGAGCAGCAGCACGCCCCCGATCAGCAGGGCGAGCACCTTCGGGTCGCCCCAGCCGTGCGGCTCGGCCTGCGTGAAGCCGTAGACCAGGGCGACCAGGCCCGCGGCGCTGAGCAGTACGCCGGGGACGTCGAGGTCGCGCAGGTCCCCGCTGGGGCGGTCGCGCGGGACCATCGGGATGCCGAGGAGGGCGATCGCCGCCATCGGGATGTTGATGTAGAGGCACCAGCGCCAGTCGGCGTACTCGGTGAGCAGGCCGCCGGCCACCACGCCGAGGGCGGCGCCGCCGGCACCGACACCGGCGAAGACGCCGAACGCCCTTCCGCGCTCGCGCGCGTCGGTGAACGTCAGGATCAGCAAGGACAGGGCCGCCGGTGCCAGGAGCGCCGCGAAGACACCCTGTCCCGCGCGGGCGGCGAACAGCGTGCCCGCGTCACCCGCCGCCCCGCCGAGCGCGGAGGCGAGGGCGAAGCCGACGAGGCCGACGGTGAAGGCCCGCCGGTGGCCGAGCGCACCGGACACGCGCCCGCCGACGAGCAGCAGGCCGCCGAAGGCGAGGGCGTAGGCGGTGATGACCCAGTGCCGGTCGGCGTCGGCCATCCCCAGGTCCCGCTGGGCGGAGGGAAGCGCGATGTTCACGATGGTCGCGTCGAGCACGACCATCAGCTGGGCGAGGCTGACCACGGGGAGGGCCCACCAGTGCCTCGCGGACCGAGCCGGCGGCGATGACGCCTCTTGCTTCATGTCTGTCCCCTCTGCTCGTACAACGGTCGAGTGACTCGATCGTTGTTCTAGTGGGCCGTGACTGTACTACGGCTCCGCGTGCCGGGCCGTGGCGGAAGAAGCGTTCGGGGCGCGCTCGCGGGACATCAACTGCCCTTGTTTTCAAGTGAGTTGGGAGAATGGGAAAAAGTTGGGAAAGGCGGTCGTGCTCGGCCGGGTGCGGCCCCGGGGGCCCGGACCGGTGGCTCGGCCGTGCGAGACTCGACCGGCGAACACCCGGTGCCGCGCGATGCGCCCGGAGTGAGCCGCGTGACTGTGGAGGTGAACGTCATCGCAGGCGAAGGACGCGCGAAGGGCGAGCCCGGCGGCGGGGCGGTCGGCAACGTGTGGCTGCGACCCCCGCGCGACAAGGGAGAGCCGCCGCTCACCCGTGACCGCATCGTCCGGGCGGCCGTCGACCTCCTCGACGAGGAGGGGATGGAGCGCCTCACGATGCGCCGCCTGGCCGAGCGGCTCCAGGCGGGCGCCACGACGCTGTACTGGCACGTGAAGACGAAGGGCGACGTCATCGACCTCGCCGTCGACGCGATCTTCGGCGAGACGCGGGTCCCCGACCGGCACGGCGACGACCCCCGGCAGGACATCACCACCCTGGTCGACGACTGGCGCCAGGCCCTGCTGCGGCACCCCTGGGCGGCCGCCGTGCCCTCGCGGCAACGGCCCCTGATGGGCCCCAACTTCCTGACCTGGATGGAGTTCCTGCAATCCGCCCTGGCGCGCGCGGGCCTCTCCGGCAAGGAGCTGAACGCGGCGACGTGGGCGCTGTACAACCACGTCATGGGCGCCACCGCCACCCAGTCCAGCCTGCGGCTCTCCGCCGAAGAGGCCCGGATGGGCCAGGAGTACCTGGAACGCCGGCGCGAGCGGTACCCGACCGTCGCCGCGAACCAGTACATCTCGGACGACGACTGGGACGCCAACTTCGCCCTCGGCCTGGAGTTCCTGCTCGACGGGATCGAGGCGCGGACGCGGAGCTGACGGCGGTTCCGGGGGCCCGCCGGGGCTCCCTCGCAAGTGGCGGAAGTAGGGAAAACCCGGACGCGACGGCGGGTGTCGACCTACTCTCGAGTTGTGCCAGGCGTGCCCGGCCGTGTGCTTGTTGTGGACGACAACAAGGTCATCCGGCAACTGATCAGGGTCAACCTCGAGCTGGAGGGCTTCGAGGTCGTGACCGCGGCCGACGGTGCCGAGTGCCTGGACGTCGTGCATCAGGTCCGGCCCGACGTCGTGACCCTGGACGTGGTCATGCCCCGCCTCGACGGCCTGCGCACCGCCGCCCGCCTGCGCGCCGACCCGCGCACCCGGGACGTCCCCCTGATCGTGGTCAGCGCCTGTACGCAGTACGAGGTGGAGGCGGGCCTTGAGGTCGGCGTCGACGCGTTCCTGGCCAAGCCCTTCGAGCCGAGCGAACTCGTCCAGGTCGTACGGCAGTTGGTGGAGGCGTGCCGGCGCCGCGGGGACGGTCCCCTCGGCAGTGGCTGCTCCGGCGGGGGCCCCGAGCGCGCGGGCCACCCCTGAGCCCTGGCACCTCTGCCCTCGCACCCCTGAGCCCCCGCACCCCTGCGGCCGGGGTCCTGGCGCCCGGGCACCCCGCCACCCCCGCGCACCCCGCCGCCCCCTCACGTCGGCGCGCGCGATGCGCCTCCCCTACCCTTGTCCCGTGACACCCGTCGAGCTCTCCCGCACCGTGCTGCGCGCCCTGCGCGCCGCCGTGGACGCCGGAGAGCTGAGCGCCACCGTGCCCGAGCGGGCGCACGTGGAACGGCCGCGCCCCGGCGGCCGCGGCGACTACGCCAGCAACCTCCCCCTGCGGATCGCCCGCGAAGCGGGCGCGCCCCCGCGCCGCGTCGCCGAGATCCTCTCCGCGCGCCTCACCGCCGAGCCCGGCATCGCCCGCGCCGACATCACGGGCCCCGGCTTCCTCAGCATCACCCTCGACGGCGACCCCGGCACCCGGCTCGTCACCGAGATCCTCGCCCTCGGCGAGCGGTACGGCCACGTCGTCCCGGACACCGGGGAACTCGCCCAGCTGCACATCCCGCACGAGCTGCGCGCCGCCGTCGTCGCCGACAGCGCGCGCCGCGTCCTGCGCTCCCAGGGCGCCCTCGTCCGCGTCACCTGCGACGCCGCGCCGGACCCCGCCTGGACCGAGGTCCTCGGCGTACGCGTCGACGCGTACGGGCGCCCCCCGGCCCCGCTGCCCACCCTCCGCCCGGTCCCCGCCCCTGCCCACCCGGACCCGCTGCGCCTCGGCCGCGACGCCGCCCGCTGGGCCCTGCTCCTGCCCGCCGCCCACGACCGCCCCCACACCGGCGAAGAGCACCTCGCCCAGCGCGAGACCAACCCCCTCTTCCGCGTCCGGTACGCCCACTCCCGCGCCCGCGCCCTCACCCGCAACGCCGCGCAGCTCGGCTTCACCGCCGCCCCCGGAGACACGGACGACGTACGCACCCCAGAGCAAGCAGTACAAGCAGGGCGAGCAGCGGTCGAAGACGGACAGTCGCTGCTCGGCGCCCTCGGCGACTACCCCGTCGTCCTCGCCGCCGCCGCCCGCCACCGCGCGCCCGACCGGCTCGCCCGGCACCTCGTCCGTACCGCTGACGCCCTCCTCGCGGGGGCCCACACCGTGCTGCCGCTCGGTGACGAGAAACCCTCGGCCGCCCACCGGGCCCGGCTCGCGCTCGCCGAAGCCGCCGGGACGGTGCTCGCCGGCGGCCTGTCCCTGCTCGGCATCAGCGCTCCCGCGTACCTGTGAGACGAGAAGAGTCGATAGAGCCATGAGCCGTTCCGCCCACCCCGCAGGACCCCGGCACGGAGACGTCCTGCCCGAGGGGCACTACTCCCCGCCGCCCACCGACCTCAACGCCCTCGACCCCAAGATCTGGTCCAAGACCGTCACCCGCGGCGCCGACGGCGTCGTCGGCGTCGGCGGCACCGACGTGCTCCGGCTCGCCGAGGAGTTCGGCACGCCCGCCTACGTCCTCGACGAGGCCGACTTCCGCGCCCGCTGCCAGGCCTGGCGCGACGCCTTCGGCCCGGACGCCGACGTGTTCTACGCCGGCAAGGCCTTCCTCTCCCGCGCCGTCGTGCGATGGCTGCACGAGGAAGGGCTCAACCTCGACGTGTGCTCCGGCGTCGAGCTGGCCACCGCCCTCGACGCGGGCATGCCCGCCGACCGCATCGCCTTCCACGGCAACAACAAGAGCGCGGCGGAGATCGAGCGGGCCGTCCGCGCCGGCGTCGGCCGCATCGTGCTCGACTCCTTCCAGGAGATCGTGCGGGTCGCGCACATCGCCGACACCCTCGGCACCCGGCAGCGCGTGCAGATCCGCGTGACCGTCGGCGTCGAGGCCCACACGCACGAGTTCATCGCCACCGCCCACGAGGACCAGAAGTTCGGCATCCCGCTGGCCGGGGGACAGGCCGCCGAGGCCGTGCGGCGCGCCCTCAAGCTCGACGGGCTCGACCTCGTCGGCATCCACAGCCACATCGGCTCGCAGATCTTCGACACGTCCGGATTCGAGGTGGCCGCCCACCGCGTCGTGGGCCTCCTGAAGGACATCCGCGACGAGCACGGCGTCGAACTGCCCGAGATCGACCTCGGCGGCGGCCTCGGCATCGCCTACACCCCGGCCGACGACCCGCGCGAGCCGCACGAGATCGCCACCGCCCTGCGCGAGATCGTCACGCGCGAGTGCGAGCGGGCGGGCCTGCGCGTGCCGCGCCTCTCCGTCGAGCCGGGCCGCGCCATCGTCGGCCCCACCGCGTTCACGCTGTACGAGGTCGGCACCATCAAGCCCCTCGACGGCCTGCGCACGTACGTCTCCGTGGACGGCGGCATGTCGGACAACATCCGCACCGCGCTGTACGACGCCGAGTACAGCGTCGCGCTCGTGTCCCGCTCGTCCGACGCCGAGCCGATGCTCGTCCGCGTCGTCGGCAAGCACTGCGAGAGCGGCGACATCGTCGTCCGCGACGCCTTCCTGCCCGCCGACCTCGCCCCCGGCGACCTCATCGCCGTCCCCGCGACGGGCGCCTACTGCCGCTCCATGGCCAGCAACTACAACCACGCGCTGCGCCCGCCGGTCGTCGCCGTGGCGGACGGCGCGGGCCGCGTCGTCGTGCGCCGGGAGACGGAGGACGACCTGATGCGACTCGACGTCGGGTGACCCACC
Organism: Streptomyces sp. NPDC045778; assembly: GCF_056431945.1. Taxonomy (NCBI): domain Bacteria; kingdom Bacillati; phylum Actinomycetota; class Actinomycetes; order Kitasatosporales; family Streptomycetaceae; genus Streptomyces; species Streptomyces sp. NPDC045778. The sequence goes on along the minus strand of NZ_JBWKJZ010000001.1, from coordinate 386,655 downwards.
CGGCCCACCCGGCCCACCCGGTCCACCTGTCCGGCACGACCGGACCCGATACAACCGGTCAGTGAAATTGGTGTCTCACGATCCGGACTTTGGTCAGAAACACCGTTCCGGTGGGTGAGACTGGACCCACCGTACTTGGAGAAGGAAACGAGGTCGGATGATGCGTACGCGTCCGCTGAAGGTGGCGCTGCTGGGCTGTGGGGTCGTCGGCTCAGAGGTGGCGCGCATCATGACGACGCACGCCGACGACCTCACAGCCAGGATCGGCGCCCCGGTGGAGCTGGCCGGGGTCGCCGTCCGGCGCCCCTCCAAGGTGCGCGAGGGCATCGACCCGGCGCTCGTCACGACGGACGCCACCGCCCTCGTCAAACGCGGGGACATCGACGTCGTCGTCGAGGTCATCGGCGGCATCGAGCCCGCCCGCGCCCTCATCACCACCGCCTTCGAGCACGGCGCGTCCGTGGTCTCGGCGAACAAGGCGCTCATCGCCCAGGACGGCGCCGCGCTGCACGCCACCGCCGAGCAGCACGGACGTGATCTTTATTACGAAGCGGCAGTGGCCGGCGCGATTCCGCTGATCAGGCCGCTGCGCGAGTCGCTCGCCGGCGACAAGGTCAACCGCGTCCTCGGCATCGTGAACGGCACGACCAACTTCATCCTCGACAAGATGGACACCACGGGCGCCGGCTACCAGGAAGCCCTGGACGAGGCCACCGCGCTCGGGTACGCGGAGGCCGACCCCACCGCTGACGTCGAGGGCTTCGACGCCGCCGCCAAGGCCGCGATCCTGGCCGGCATCGCCTTCCACACCCGGGTGCGCCTCGACGACGTCTACCGCGAGGGGATGACCGAGGTCACCGCCGCCGACTTCGCGTCCGCGAAGCGCATGGGCTGCACCATCAAGCTGCTCGCCATCTGCGAGCGGGCCGCCGACGGCGGCTCCGTCACCGCCCGGGTGCACCCGGCGATGATTCCGCTCAGCCACCCGCTGGCGAGCGTCCGCGAGGCGTACAACGCGGTCTTCGTGGAGGCCGAGGCCGCCGGCCAGCTGATGTTCTACGGCCCCGGCGCGGGCGGCGCGCCGACCGCGTCCGCCGTCCTCGGCGACCTGGTCGCCGTGTGCCGCAACAAGCTCGGTGAGTCCACCGGACCCGGTGACTCCGCCTACACCCAGCTGCCCGTCAGCTCCATGGGCGAGGTCGTCACGCGGTACCACATCAGCCTCGACGTGGCCGACAAGCCGGGCGTGCTCGCCCAGGTGGCCACCGTCTTCGCCGAGCACGGCGTCTCCATCGACACCGTCCGCCAGACGGTCAAGGACGGCGAGGCCTCCCTCGTCGTCGTCACCCACCGCGCGCCCGACGCCGCCCTCAGCGGCACCGTCGAGGCGCTGCGCAATCTCGACACCGTGCGTGGTGTCGCCAGCATCATGCGGGTTGAAGGGGAGTAAGCAGCAATGACCCACCAGTGGCGCGGAATCATCGAGGAGTACCGGGACCGTCTCCCCGTCTCCGACACCACGCCGGTCGTGACGCTCCGTGAGGGTGGCACGCCGCTCGTGCCCGCGCAGGTGCTCTCCGAGCGCACCGGCTGCGAGGTCCACCTCAAGGTCGAGGGCGCGAACCCGACCGGGTCCTTCAAGGACCGCGGCATGACCATGGCGATCACCAAGGCCAAGGAGGACGGCGCCAAGGCCGTCATCTGCGCCTCCACCGGCAACACCTCGGCGTCGGCCGCCGCCTACGCCGTCCGCGCGGGCATGGTCTGCGCGGTCCTAGTGCCGCAGGGCAAGATCGCCCTCGGCAAGATGGGCCAGGCGCTCGTCTACGGCTCCAAGATCCTCCAGGTCGACGGCAACTTCGACGACTGTCTGAACCTGGCCCGCGGCCTGTCCGAGAACTACCCGGTGGCCCTGGTCAACTCGGTCAACCCGTTCCGCATCGAGGGCCAGAAGACCGCCTCGTTCGAGATCGTGGACGCCCTCGGCGCCGCCCCGGACCTCCACGTCCTGCCGGTCGGCAACGCGGGCAACATCACGGCCTACTGGAAGGGCTACCAGGAGTACGCCGCCGACGGCGTGGCCACGAGCACCCCGCGCATGTGGGGCTTCCAGGCCTCCGGTTCGGCGCCCATCGTGCGCGGCGAGGTCGTCAAGGACCCCTCGACGATCGCCACCGCGATTCGCATCGGCAACCCCGCGTCGTGGCAGCACGCGCTCGCCGCGCGCGACGAGTCGGGCGGCTTCATCGACGAGGTGACGGACCGTGAGATCCTGCGCGCCTACAAGCTGTTGGCCTCCCAGGAGGGCGTCTTCGTCGAGCCCGCGTCCGCCGCGTCCGTCGCCGGTCTGCTGAAGGCCGCCGAGCAGGGCAAGGTCGACAAGGGCCAGCGCATCGTCTGCACGGTCACCGGCAACGGCCTGAAGGACCCGGACTGGGCGGTCGCGGGAGCCCCGCAGCCGGTCACCGTGCCGGTGGACGCGGCGGCCGCCGCGGAGCGCCTCGGCCTGGCGTAACGCCCAAACCTCTCAACTCCCCACAGGGGGTGCACAGGGGGCTCGCGACACGCATCGTGCGCCTCCTGTGCGCCCTATGTCGCCGCAGAACCTTCCTTCGATAGGCTGTAGCGAACCCACCCCGCATATGCCGACGCATGTGCCGTGGTGCCGCCCGCAGAGGCGGCTCTCGGGTGCTGCCGTTTCTCGTCGGCCGAGTGCCGGCCGAGGCGGCAAGTCCTCCACAAATCGCAGCTCAAGGAGAGTCATCGAGCGATGGCCGGTCCCGCGTTCCGCGCCGCCGCCGTCAGGGTGCGCGTCCCCGCCACCAGCGCCAACCTCGGCCCGGGCTTCGACGCCCTCGGCCTGTCGCTGGGGCTCTACGACGACGTGGTCGTGCGCGTCGCCGACTCCGGCCTGCACGTCGACATCGCAGGCGAGGGCAGCGACACCCTCCCGCGCGACGAGTCACATCTGCTCGTACGCTCCCTGCGCACCGCCTTCGACCTGCTCGGCGGGCAGCCGCGCGGCCTGGAGGTCGTGTGCGCCAACCGCATCCCGCACGGGCGCGGCCTCGGCTCCTCATCCGCCGCGATCTGCGCCGGGATCGTCGCCGCACGGGCGGTGACCATAGGCGGCGAGGCCCGCCTCGACGACGCCGCGCTCCTGGAGCTGGCCACCGAGATCGAGGGCCACCCCGACAACGTCGCGGCCTGCCTGCTCGGCGGCTTCACGGCCTCCTGGATGGACGGCTCCGCGGCCCGTGCCATCAGGATGGACCCCGTCGATTCCATCGTTCCGGTGGTTTTCGTACCCGGAAAACCCGTGCTCACCGAAACCGCCCGCGGACTGCTGCCGCGCACCGTCCCGCACGTGGACGCGGCCGCCAACGCGGGCCGGGCGGCCCTGCTCGTCGAGGCCCTGACCAGGCGCCCCGAGCTGCTGCTGCCCGCCACCGAGGACCGCCTGCACCAGGAGTACCGCGCCCCGGCCATGCCGGAGAGCGCCGCCCTGGTGGAGAGCCTGCGCGCCGACGGCGTACCCGCGGTGATCTCCGGCGCGGGACCCACGGTCCTCGCGCTGGTCGACGACAGTGCGGCCGACAAGGTCGCACGCCTGGCGGGCGAGGGCTGGGCGGCGAACCGCCTGGCGCTGGACCCGGCGGGCGCGAGTGTGCTGCCGCTGGCTCCCTGACCCGGGAGGGCAGCGCATTCGGGGTGTCCGGATTTGGAGAGGGGGAATGTTTGTTGGATCCGGTAGTGTTAACCTCAAGTCTGCACCCGACCTCACCATGGCGAGGTGCTTTGTGTCCCCGTCCGGGACATCCATCCTTCCGGGAGCCTCCCAAACTGCTCTGTGCCTCGCACTGAGCAGTGCCGAGCACGCTCCGGAACCGGCGTGACCGAGCCGAGTGACCACCGCACCTCAGTGGCCCGGCATCGGGAAGCGCCACATCTGTGAACTCTTCCGCCGCGTTGGCGGACCACCGCCCCGGCACGGTCCACACACCAAGGACCGCCGGACAGCACAACCGGTCGCCGAGCCAGACAGGCCGACGTCCGCTCCAGGGAAGGACCCTTCGTGAGCGACACCACCGATCTGATGGGCGTGACTGCCGACACGCCCGCCACGGACGCCTCTGCGGCGCCTGCCACCGGTGCTTCGGCCGGGTCCCGGCGGCGCCGCGGCACCGGCCTTGAGGGCATGGTGCTGGCCGAACTGCAGCAGGTCGCATCGGGCCTCGGGATCAAGGGCACCGCGCGCATGCGCAAGAGCCAGCTGATCGAGGTCATCAAGGAGGCGCAGGCCGCGGGGGGAGCCCCGGCCAAGGCCGCCGCCGGCGCCGACACCGCGGAGGCCCCGGCCAAGCCGAAGCGCCGCGCCACCTCCAAGGCGCGCACCGGCGAGGCCGCGGAGAAGGCCGCCAAGGCCGACGAGGCCCCGGCCGAGCAGCCCAAGGCCCCGGCCCAGCAGCAGATCGACATCCCCGGCCAGCCGGCGAGCGACGACAAGCCGGGCCGCGGCCGCCGCCGCGTCACCGCCGAGGCCGGCAGCCCCGAGACCGTCTCCGCCGAGGCCAAGGGCCAGAGCGAGGCGAAGGCCGAGGCCCCCAGGGCCGAGCAGTCCGAGGCGAAGTCCGACCGCGGCGACCGCGCCGACAAGGGCGACGACCAGCAGGGCGAGGGCCGCCAGGGCCGCCGCGACCGCCAGGGCCGTGGCCGCGACCGTGACCGCGGCGAGCGCAGCGACCGCGGCGAGCGCGGTGACCGTGGCGAGCGCGGCGAGCGCCGTGGCAACAAGGGCGACGACCAGCAGGGCGGCAACCGCAAGGACCAGGGCGGTCGCCAGGACCGTCAGGACCGCAAGGAGCAGGACGACTTCGACGAGGACGGCGGCGGTCGCCGCGGTCGCCGCGGCCGTTACCGCGACCGCCGTGGCCGTCGTGGCCGCGAGGACTTCGCGGGCGAGCCGCAGGTGTCCGACGACGACGTCCTGATCCCCGTCGCGGGCATCCTGGACATCCTCGACAACTACGCGTTCATCCGGACGTCGGGCTACCTCCCCGGCCCCAACGACGTGTACGTCTCCCTCGCCCAGGTCCGCAAGAACGGCCTGCGCAAGGGTGACCACGTCACCGGCGCCGTGCGCCAGCCCAAGGACGGCGAGCGCCGCGAGAAGTTCAACGCCCTGGTGCGCCTGGACTCGGTCAACGGCATGGCGCCCGAACACGGCCGCGGGCGGCCGGAGTTCAACAAGCTGACGCCCCTCTACCCGCAGGACCGGCTCCGCCTGGAGACCGACCCGGGCGTCCTGACGACCCGCATCATCGACCTCGTCTCGCCCATCGGCAAGGGCCAGCGCGGTCTGATCGTGGCCCCGCCGAAGACCGGCAAGACCATGATCATGCAGGCGATCGCCAACGCCATCACGCACAACAGCCCCGAGTGCCACCTGATGGTCGTCCTCGTCGACGAGCGTCCGGAAGAGGTCACCGACATGCAGCGGTCGGTGAAGGGCGAGGTCATCTCCTCGACCTTCGACCGTCCCGCCGAGGACCACACCACGGTCGCCGAGCTGGCCATCGAGCGTGCCAAGCGGCTGGTGGAGCTGGGTCACGACGTGGTCGTGCTGCTCGACTCGATCACGCGTCTGGGCCGTGCGTACAACCTCGCCGCCCCGGCCTCCGGCCGCATCCTGTCCGGTGGTGTCGACTCGACCGCGCTCTACCCGCCGAAGCGCTTCTTCGGCGCGGCCCGCAACATCGAGGACGGCGGCTCGCTGACCATCCTGGCCACCGCGCTCGTCGAGACCGGCTCGCGCATGGACGAGGTGATCTTCGAGGAGTTCAAGGGCACCGGCAACATGGAGCTGAAGCTCGACCGGAAGCTCTCCGACAAGCGCATCTTCCCGGCGGTGGACGTGGACGCGTCCAGCACCCGCAAGGAAGAGATCCTGCTCGGCAGCGACGAGCTGGCCATCGTCTGGAAGCTGCGCCGGGTGCTGCACGCCCTGGACCAGCAGCAGGCCATCGAGCTGCTCCTGGACAAGATGAAGCAGACGAAGTCGAACGCCGAGTTCCTGCTCCAGATCCAGAAGACGACGCCGGCGCCGGGCAACGGCAACGATTAACTGGCGGGGGCGCCTTTGACCGGGGCGCCTTCGTGCTCGACTGGGATTGCCGTCGGGCGGCTGCGGGTTTGTCGTGGCTGGTCGCGCAGTTCCTCGCGCCCCTTCGGGGGCGCGGCCGCGCCCCCGAAGGGCCGGTTCCGTCATCCGACGGGACCGGCCCTTTCCGCTTGTGCGGGAAATGAGGCGCACAGCGACCGTCCGGTTTCGGCCAAGAGACCTTGGCCACATGGATAAGAGATTCTCACGGTCACGCGCGGTAGCGCCGTCTCGCGTGAAAGCGCAGGTGGGGGGCCGAAAGGACTAGACCGCACGCACCCTCGGTAACCGCTGGACCTCGGGGCGCACACAGGTGCCTATGCAACCCTTCTTTCGGTTTCGACGTCTGACAAGTGACGGAAAGCCACGCCTGACCCTTGAAAGCAGGGGGTAGCCGAACGGACGAGGACTGAGGAGCGCATGACCGACGAGAGCAGGCCCGCCGACGCGAAGCCGAAGCACCGCGGCAAGCGCGGCCGGCGCCGCAAACCGCGCAGCAAGCGCAAGAAGGCCCTCGTCATATCCGCCTGGACCGCCGCCGGCGTGGTCGTCCTCGGCGGCACCGGCCTCGGCTACGTGTACTTCAAGCTCAACGGCAACATCAAGGGCGTCGACATCAACGCCGCGCTCGGCACCGACCGCCCCCTCGACATCGACAACGGCTCGCAGGACATCCTCGTCCTCGGCTCCGACTCGCGCTCGGGCAAGAACGCCAAGTACGGCAAGGACGAGGGCGGGGCCCGCTCCGACACCGCGATGATCGTCCACGTCTACAAGGGCCACAAGAAAGCCAGCGTGGTCTCCATCCCCCGCGACACCCTCATCACCCGGCCCGAGTGCGCCGCCAGGGACGGCGAGGGAAGGACGGACCCGGGCGGGCAGCGCCAGATGTTCAACACGGCGTACGAGGTCGGTGGCCCCGCCTGCGCGGTGAAGACCGTCGAGAAGATGTCCGGCATCCGCATGGACCACTACATCGAGGTCGACTTCACGGGCTTCAAGAAGCTCATCGACACCCTCGGCGGCGTGGACATCACCACCAAGCAGCCGATCAAGGACAAGGACAGTCACCTCGACCTGCCCGCGGGTGAACACCAGCTCAACGGCGAGCAGGCCCTCGGCCTCGTCCGCACCCGGCACGGCGTCGGCGACGGCAGCGACCTCGGCCGCATCCAGCTCCAGCAGGCCTTCATCAAGGCGCTGATCAACCGGGTCAAGGACGTCGACCTGTTCGGCAACCCGAAGAAGCTCTGGGACCTCGCGGACGCCTCCACCAGCGCCATCACCACCGACTCCGACCTGGACACGGTCAAGGACCTGGCGGGCTTCGCGAGCGGCCTCAAGGGCATCGGCGCGGGTGACATGAAGATGGTCACGATGCCCGTCGAGTACGACCCGGCCGACCGCAACCGCGTCATCCCCCTGGAGGAGGCCGACCGGCAGGTCTGGGAGGCCCTCCGCGCGGACAAGCCGATCCCCAAGTCGGCCACCGACAAGTCCGCCGGCGACAAGGGCGCCGCGGGCAAGGTCGTGACCAGCGAATAAGCCCGCCGGACGGCTGCCGGACGAGCGGCGGACGACCGCCGCGCAGGCCCGTCGGACGGCCCGGGGAATACTTCCGGGCCCACCCCGGTTTGGGCAGATGCGGCCGGTCCTGGCAAACTGGTACGTCGGCCCCGGTTCACGCACCCGCATCCCGCGCGTGCGACCCGGCGCCCTCCCGAAACTAGGAGACACCTTGAAGCGCGACATCCACCCCGAGTACGTCGAGACGCAGGTCAGCTGCACCTGTGGCGCGTCGTTCACCACCCGCAGCACGATCTCCGCCGGCACCATCCGTGCCGAGGTCTGCTCCGAGTGCCACCCGTTCTACACGGGCAAGCAGAAGATCCTCGACACCGGTGGCCGCGTGGCCCGCTTCGAGGCCCGCTTCGGCAAGGCTGCCGGCTCCGCCAAGAAGTAGCGAGCCACCTGCGCCGGTCTCCGGCCGCCCTCGTCCGCGGGGGTGGCCGGGACCGGCGTTTGCCGTCTGTCGCAGCAGCAGCCCCGCAGTCCCTGCGCGAGCCCCGCTCGCGTACCGAAAACCCAGGAGCCCGAAGATGTTCGAGGCGGTCGAGGAACTGATCGGCGAGCACGCCGATCTGGAGCGCAAGCTCGCCGACCCTTCGGTCCACGCGGACCAGGCCAACGCGCGCAAGCTCAACAAGCGCTACGCCGAGCTGACCCCGATCGTCGCCACGTACCGGACCTGGAAGCAGCTCGGTGACGACATCGACACCGCTCGCGAGTTCGCGGCGGACGACCCCGACTTCGCCGCCGAGGTCAAGGACCTCACCGAGAGCCGCGAAGAGGTCACCGAGAAGCTGCGCCTGCTGCTCGTGCCGCGTGACCCCAGCGACGACAAGGACGTCATCCTGGAGATCAAGGCGGGCGCGGGCGGCGACGAGTCGGCGCTGTTCGCCGGCAACCTGCTCCGCATGTACCTGCGGTACGCCGAGCGCGTCGGCTGGAAGACCGAGATCATCGACGCCACCGAGTCCGAGCTGGGCGGCTACAAGGACGTCCAGGTCGCCGTGAAGACCAAGGGCGGCAACGGCGCCACCGAGCCCGGTCACGGCGTCTGGGCCCGCCTGAAGTACGAGGGCGGGGTGCACCGCGTGCAGCGCGTGCCCGCGACCGAGTCGCAGGGCCGCATCCACACCTCCGCGGCCGGCGTGCTCGTCACGCCCGAGGCGGAGGAGGTCGACGTCGAGATCAACATGAACGACCTGCGCATCGACGTGTACCGCTCCTCGGGCCCCGGCGGCCAGTCCGTCAACACCACCGACTCGGCCGTGCGCATCACGCACGTCCCCACCGGTGTCGTCGCCTCCTGCCAGAACGAGAAGAGCCAGCTCCAGAACAAGGAGCAGGCGCTGCGTATCCTGCGCTCCAGGCTGCTCGCCGCGGCCCAGGAGGAGGCGGAGAAGGAGGCCGCGGACGCCCGCCGCAGCCAGGTCCGCACCGTCGACAGGTCCGAGAAGATCCGTACGTACAACTTCCCGGAAAACCGCATCTCCGACCACCGCGTGGGCTTCAAGGCGTACAACTTGGACCAAGTGCTCGACGGCGACCTCGACGCGGTCATCCAGGCCTGCGTCGACGCGGACTCCGCCGCGAAACTCGCCGCCGCCTGAGTGCCCCGCAACCACCGTTCAAGCCCCGGAGGACCAGCGTGAACCTGCTGCTCGCAGAGGTGGCCCAGGCCACTCAGCGGCTGGCCGACGCCGGCGTGCCCTCGCCGCGCAACGACGCGGAGGAGCTGGCTGCCTTCGTGCACGGCGTGAAACGGGGCGAGCTGCACTCCGTCAAGGACGCGGACTTCGACGCCCGCTACTGGGAGGCGATCGCCCGCCGCGAGGCCCGCGAGCCGCTCCAGCACATCACGGGGCGCGCGTTCTTCCGGTATCTGGAGCTCCAGGTGGGCCCCGGTGTGTTCGTGCCGCGCCCCGAGACCGAGTCCGTGGTCGGCTGGGCCATAGACGCGGTGCGCGCCATGGACGTGGTGGAGCCGCTCATCGTCGACCTGTGCACCGGCAGCGGCGCCATCGCCCTGGCCCTGGCCCAGGAGGTGCCGCGCTCGCGCGTGCACGCCGTCGAGCTGTCCGATGACGCCCTGACCTGGACCCGCAAGAACGTCGAGGGCTCCCGCGTCACCCTGCACGCGGGTGACGCGCGCACGGCCCTTCCGGAGCTGGACGGCCAGGTCGACCTGGTCGTCTCCAACCCGCCGTACATCCCGCTCACGGAGTGGGAGTACGTTGCGCCGGAGGCCCGGGACTACGATCCCGAACTCGCCCTGTTCTCCGGCGAGGACGGCCTCGACCTGATCCGCGGCATCGAGCGCACCGCGCACCGGCTGCTGCGGCCGGGCGGAGTCGTCGTCGTGGAGCACGCCGACACCCAGGGCGGGCAGGTGCCGTGGATCTTCACCGAGGAGCGTGGCTGGGCCGACGCGGCCGACCACCCCGACCTGAACAACCGGCCGCGCTTCGCGACCGCCCGCAAGGCGCTGCCGTGACCATGGCGGCGCAGCAGAAGCACGACAAGCACGACAAGCACGACAAGCACGACAAGCACGACGAGTACGACGAGTACGACGAGTACATGGACCAGTACGTGTACGAGGAGGCCCGCTAGATGGCACGGCGATACGACACCAACGACGCGACCGACCGTACGACCGGTCTGCGCGAGGCCGCGTCCGCCGTCCGCCGCGGCGAGCTGGTGGTGCTGCCCACGGACACGGTGTACGGCGTGGGCGCGGACGCCTTCAGCCCGGAGGCCGTGGCCGACCTCCTCGACGCCAAGGGGCGCGGGCGGAACATGCCGACGCCGGTCCTCATCGGCTCCCCGAACACCCTCCACGGCCTCGTCACGGACTTCTCCGAGTCCGCCTGGGAGCTGGTCGACGCCTTCTGGCCGGGGGCCCTGACCCTCGTCGCCAAGCAGCAGCCGTCGCTCCAGTGGGACCTGGGGGACACCCGGGGCACCGTCGCCATCCGCATGCCGCTGCACCCCGTCGCGATCGAGCTGCTGACAGAGGTCGGCCCCATGGCGGTGTCCTCGGCGAACCTCACCGGGCACCCGGCACCCGAGGACTGCGACGCCGCCCAGGAGATGCTCGGCGACTCCATCTCGGTCTACCTGGACGGCGGCCCCACGCCCGGCATCGTCCCCTCCTCCATCGTGGACGTCACCGGCAAGGTGCCCGTCCTGCTGCGGGCCGGAGCGCTCGACGCGGACGAGCTGCGCAAGGTCGTACCCGACCTCGAGGTGGCCAATTGACAGCCCCTGAGACGGGGCGTGGCATAGCGGGCCGCCCGGTCCCCGCGGGGTTCGCGGGCCCGGTGGGCTTCCCGGACCCCGCCGGGGACGACGGGGGCCCGCGCTCCCTCAAGGCCCCCGGCGCCTTCCGCATCCTCCACGTCAGCACCGGCAACGTCTGCCGCTCGCCGATCACCGAGCGGCTGACCCGGCACGCCCTCGCCGACCGGCTCGGCGACCCGGGCACCGGCGGCCTCATCGTGGAGAGCGCGGGCACGTGGGGGCACGAGGGCGCGCCCATGGAGACCCACGCCGAGACGGTCCTCGCCGACTTCGGGGCGGACGCCACCGGCTTCGTGGGCCGCGAACTCCTCGACGACCACGTCATCCGGGCCGACCTGGTGCTCACCGCGACCAGGGACCACCGCGCCCAGGTCATCTCGATGGGGCACTCGGCCGGCCTGCGGACCTTCACCCTGAAGGAGTTCACCCGGCTCGTGCGGGCCATAGACCCCGCGACCCTGCCCGACCCCGAAGGGGCCGACGGCGTGGTCGAGCGGGCCCGCGCCCTGGTGCGGGCCGCGGCCGCGCTGCGCGGCTGGCTGCTCGCGCCCAGCGTGGAGGCCGACGAGGTCTACGACCCCTACGGCGCGCCCCTGCCCTTCTTCCGCTCCGTCGGCGGCGAGATCCAGCAGGCCCTGGACCCGGTCGTCACGGCCCTGACCGGCGTCCCGGCCCCTCAGGCCTAGCCTTCGCGGGCGCCCCGCGAGGGCATCGCCGCGCACATCGGGCCGGGCGCGCCTACATTGGAGAAATGACGACGGCCAGCGCGAGGCGCCCCGCCGCCCCGGCGGCGTACGCCGCGCTGCGCCGCCAGGACCCCGAGCTGGCGGAGGTCCTGCTCGGCGAGACGACCCGGCAGTCGGCCTCGCTCCAGCTCGTCGCCGCCGAGAACTTCACCTCCGAGGCCGTCCTGACGGCCCTGGGCTCCCCCCTCGCGAACAAGTACGCCGAGGGCTACCCCGGCGCCCGCCACCACGGCGGCTGCGAGTTCGTGGACGTCGCCGAGCGCCTCGCCGTGGACCGCGCCAAGGCCCTCTTCGGCGCCGAGCACGCCAACGTGCAGGCGCACTCGGGCTCGTCCGCCGTCCTCGCCGCGTACGCCGCGCTCCTGCGCCCGGGGGACACGGTCCTCGCGATGGGTCTCCCGTACGGAGGACATCTCACGCACGGCTCGCCGTCGAACTTCTCGGGCAGGTGGTTCGACTTCGTCGGCTACGGCCTGGACCCGGAGACCGGCCTCATCGACTACGAGCAGCTGCGCGCCCTGGCCCGCGAGCACCGGCCGAAGGCCGTCGTGTGCGGCTCCATCGCCTATCCGCGCCACATCGACTACGCCGCCTTCCGCGAGGTCGCCGACGAGGTGGGCGCCCATCTGATCGCCGACGCCGCGCACCCCATCGGCCTGGTCGCGGGCGGCGCGGCGCCCAGCCCCGTGCCGTACGCGGACGTCGTGTGCGCCACCACCCACAAGGTCCTGCGCGGTCCGCGCGGTGGCTTGATCCTGTGCGGGGCGGACCTCGCCGAGCGGATCGACCGGGCGGTGTTCCCGTTCACCCAGGGCGGCGCGCAGATGCACACCATCGCCGCCAAGGCGGTGGCCTTCGGCGAGGCGGCGACCCCCGCCTTCACCGCGTACGCCCATCAAGTCGTCGCCAACGCACGGGTGTTGGCCGAGGCTCTGGCGGGGGAGGGGTTCGCCGTCAGCACCGGGGGCACCGACACCCACCTGGTGCTCGCCGACGCCGCCCCGCACGGCGTGGACGCGCGGACGGCCCGGGGGCGGCTCGCCGCGGCGGGTCTTGTTCTGGACACCTGCGCGCTGCCGCACGGCGACGGCCGCGGCCTGCGCCTGGGCACGGCCGCCGTCACCACGCAGGGGATGCGGGAGGCGGAGATGGCACGCGTCGCCGCGCTGTTCGCCGCGGCCGTCCGGGAGGAGGACGACGTCAGGGCGGCGGTCCGGGATCTGGCGGCCCGGTTTCCCCCCTATCCGGGCCGGGACGGCCGCGAGATCACGGCGTTGTAGCGGAGTTGTGCAACGATCGTCGCTACCCGGAAGTGCCCAACCTTATGCGCGCGAAGCTAGGGTGTGGTGCTGAGATGGCCAGCGATACCTGTGGGGAAGCCCGTGCGTGAATATCTGCTGACGCTCTGCATCACGGCCGCGGTGACCTATCTGCTGACCGGCCCGGTGCGGAAGTTCGCGATCGTGGCCGGCGCCATGCCGGAGATCCGCGCGCGCGACGTGCACCGGGAACCGACACCCCGGCTCGGCGGTATCGCGATGTTCTTCGGCCTGTGCGCGGGCCTCCTCGTCGCCGACCACCTGCCCAACCTCAACGAGGTGTTCACCAAGTCCAACGAGCCGCGGGCGCTGCTGTCCGGCGCCGCCCTGATCTGGCTCATCGGCGTCCTGGACGACAAGTTCGAGATCGACGCGCTGATCAAGCTCGGCGGCCAGATGATCGCCGCGGGCGTCATGGTCATGCAGGGTCTGACGATTCTGTGGCTGCCCATCCCCGGCGTCGGCACGGTCTCGCTGACCCAGTGGCAGGGCACCCTCCTGACGGTCGCCCTCGTCGTCATCACCATCAACGCCGTGAACTTCGTCGACGGCCTGGACGGCCTCGCCGCGGGCATGGTGTGCATCGCCGCCGCCGCGTTCTTCATGTACGCGTACCGCATCTGGTACGGCTACGGCATCGAGGCCGCCGCCCCCGCGACCCTCTTCGCGGCCATCCTGATGGGCATGTGCCTCGGCTTCCTGCCGCACAACATGCACCCGGCCAGGATCTTCATGGGTGACTCGGGCTCCATGCTCATCGGCCTCGTGCTCGCCGCCGGCGCCATCTCCATCACCGGTCAGGTCGACCCGGACGCGATGAAGCTGAACCTCGGCGGCAGCGCCCGGGACGCCACGCACGCGATGCTGCCGGTCTTCATCCCGCTCCTTATGCCGCTGACGATCATCGCGATCCCGTTCGGCGACCTGGTGCTCGCCATCGCGCGCCGCACCTGGAAGGGCCAGTCGCCGTTCGCCGCCGACCGCGGCCACCTGCACCACCGGCTCCTGGACGTCGGCCACTCGCACAGCAGGGCCGTGCTGATCATGTACTTCTGGTCGGCGCTCATCGCCTTCGGCACCGTCGCGTACTCGGTCCACTCGACGAACATGTGGATCCTGCTGCTCATCGTCGCTCTGAGTGCGGTGGGCCTGGTGTTGCTCCTGTTGCCCCGTTTCACGCCGCACGCGCCCCGCTGGGCGGAGAACTTCGTACCGCCGAGGTATCGGCGCAGCCGGCCCTTCGGGGCCCGTGCGGCGGCCGCTGAGCGCGCCGACGGGACCGCCTCCGGCGAGACGCCCGAGGAGGCGTACGAGAAGGGCGGGGCGGACGAGTCGGGAGAGGCGGCGCAGGACCGCCCGGCGGTCGGCGCGGGCGTCAACGGCGCGACCGCGCTCGGCACCCGCCCGCGCTTCCTGGACCGGCGCAAGGCGGGGTCGTCGCGTTGACGGCCTTCGGCAAAGCGGTCCTTTACCAGACAAAGCGACGGCTCGCCTGCACAGACGCGCAGGTTCCTACTCATGTGTGACAGCGAGCACACCAGACAGGTAAAGACCTCATCAAATAGTTTGTGATACGGTTCACGAGACCCGGCGACAGAGCCGAAGGACCGTAGTGCGACGGTCCATTGGACCGAGGACCCCGCTCGGCCCGGGTCTACGCTCGTCCATGACGACACCCTGCCCCCATCAGTAAGCGGAGTTGCCGCCATGCCGTCTCAAGACACCCGGACTCTCCTGCAGTCCGCCGTCCCCACTGCCGCCGCCGGTGCGATCACCGCCGTGGTCAGCGGTGTGGTCGCGGGCGGCAAGGGGGCGCTCGGCGCCGTCATCGGCACACTGGTGGTCATCGCCTTCATGGGGCTCGGTCTGTTCGTCCTCCAGCGGACGGCAAAATCGCTTCCGCAGCTCTTCCAGGCGATGGGCATGATGCTCTACGTCGCCCAGTTGCTGCTGCTTCTCATCTTCGTGGGTCTGTTCAAGGACACCACCGCGTTCAACCCGAAGTCCTTCGCGCTCGCTCTCGTCATCGCGACCGTCGCCTGGATGGCGTCGCAGGCTCGTGCGCATATGAAGGCCAAGATCCTCTACGTCGAACCCGAACCCGAACCTTCCTCGGTTGCCGCCTCCCAGAAGCGCGACAAGCCGGAGAAGCCGGGGTCGGGGACGTGAGAGGTAGGGCCGGGATAAATGCCCGTTCGAGATGCTGCTATCGTCCGGTGCCAACTGCGGCACTGCAGGCGCGGGCATCTGAGCTGACGCCTGCACCATCGCGAGGCTCGATGCCTGACCGCCGCTCACACTTCCGAAACACCAGTCCGGTGCCGATCCGCGGCCGCGTGCCGCGCCGACTCGACAACGAGGTTGCCGTACCCATGCTTCACGCCGAAGGAGCCCGCGGTGAGTGCTGAACAAACTGAGCTCGCCTTCAACTGGAGCTGCCGGATCATGTCCGGCGACGGCGAAGACGGCTGCGGCTTCCCGGCCCCGGGCCTCCACTCGTTCCTCTTCAAGCCGATCTTCGAGGTCGGCGGGTTCGAGTTCAACAAGGTGATGCTGCTCGCGCTCCTGACGACGCTCATCGTCATCACCTTCTTCTACGCCGCCTTCGGCAAGGCCAAGGTCGTGCCGGGCAAGCTCCAGATGATCGGCGAGGCGGGCTACGACTTCGTCCGCCGTGGGATCGTCTACGAGACCCTGGGCAAGAAGGAGGGCGAGAAGTACGTCCCCCTGATGGTCTCGATGTTCTTCTTCATCTGGATCATGAACATCTGGTCCGTGATCCCGCTCGCACAGTTCCCGGTCTCGTCGGTCTTCGCGTACCCGGTCGTGCTCGCGCTCATCACCTATCTGATCTGGGTGCCGCTGACCTTCAAGCGCCACGGCTTCGTGGGTGGCTGGAAGAACATCACCGGCTACGACAACTCGCTCGGCCCGATCAAGTGGCTGGTGTCGTTCATCGAGTTCTTCTCGAACCTCCTGGTGCGTCCCTTCACGCACTCCGTGCGACTCTTCGCCAACATGTTCGCCGGTCACCTGATGCTGGTGATGTTCACCGTCGCCTCCTGGTACCTGCTGAACAGCTGGATGATCCCGGCGGCCGGCGTCTCCTTCGTGATGACCGTCGCCATGATCGGCTTCGAACTCTTCGTGCAGGCCGTCCAGGCGTACGTCTTCGTGCTCCTCGCCTGCACCTACATCCAGGGCGCTGTCGCCGAGCACCACTGACACCACCCGCCCGTAAACCCCCAGATCGCCCGGTGGCCAACCCCCACCGGCCCATGAAAGAGAAGGAAGAGACAGCATGTCCGCTGTTGAGCTCGCCGCAGGTGTTTCCGGTTCCCTCGGTTCGATCGGCTACGGCCTCTCCGCGATCGGCCCCGGCATCGGCGTCGGCATCGTCTTCGGTAAGGGCACCGAGGCCCTGGCCCGTCAGCCCGAGGCCGCCGGTCTGATCCGTGCCAACCAGATCCTCGGCTTCGCCTTCTGTGAGGCGCTCGCCCTCATCGGCATCGTTATGCCGTTCGTGTTCGGTCAGTAATTACTACTCACCGACACGTTTTCGACGAAAGGCACTGATGTGATCGCCAACCTGGTTCAGCTGGCGGCCGAGGAGAAGCAGAACCCGCTTATTCCTCCCGGCCCCGAGCTGCTTGTCGGCGCCATTGCCTTCGCCATCGTTTTCTTCTTCTTCTGGAAGAAGCTCCTCCCGAACATCAACAAGGTTCTGGAAGAGCGCCGGGAGGCGATCGAAGGCGGTATCGAGAAGGCCGAGGCCGCCCAGACCGAGGCCCAGAGCGTTCTTGAGCAGTACAAGGCTCAGCTCGCCGAGGCACGGCACGAGGCCGCGCGACTGCGCCAGGAGGCGCAGGAGCAGGGCGCCCAGCTCATCGCCGAGATGCGGGCCGAGGGCCAGCGGCAGCGCGAGGAGATCGT
The DNA here is from genome assembly GCF_056431945.1 of Streptomyces sp. NPDC045778. Lineage (NCBI taxonomy): Bacteria > Bacillati > Actinomycetota > Actinomycetes > Kitasatosporales > Streptomycetaceae > Streptomyces > Streptomyces sp. NPDC045778. The sequence goes on along the minus strand of NZ_JBWKJZ010000001.1, from coordinate 369,628 downwards.
CGCCGCCGGTCACTCCCAGATCGAGGCCGACCGCAAGGCCGCAGCACAGGCCCTGCGCCAGGACGTGGGCCAGCTGGCCACCGAACTGGCCGGCAAGCTCGTCGGTGAGTCCCTCGAGGACCACGCCCGCCAGAGCCGCACCATCGACCGCTTCCTCGACGAACTCGACGCGAAGGCGACGAAGGCCGAGGCGACTCGATGACAGCGCATGGAGCGAGCCGCGAGGCGCTTGCCGCCGCGCGCGAGCGCCTCGACGCGCTGACGGACAACACCGCGGTCGACGCGGGGCGGCTCGCGGACGAGCTGGCCGCCGTCACCGCGCTGCTCGACCGGGAGGTCTCGCTGCGTCGGGTCCTGACCGACCCGGCGCAGGCCGGCGAGGCCAAGGCCGAGCTTGCCGGGCGCCTGCTCGGCGGCAAGGTCGGCGGCGAGACCGCGGACCTGGTGGCCGGCATGGTCCGGTCCCGCTGGTCCTCCTCGCGCGACCTGGTGGACGCCGTCGAGGAGCTGGCCGACGTGGCCGACCTGACCGCCGCGCAGAAGTCGGGCGCGCTGGACACGGTCGAGGACGAGCTGTTCCGCTTCGGCCGGATCGTCGCCTCCAGCACCGAGCTGCGAGCGGCGCTCACCGACCGCGCCGCCACCGCCACGGCCAAGAGCGAGCTGCTGCGCGGCCTGCTCGGGGGCAAGGCGACGGCGACCACGGAGCGTCTCGTCGAGCGCCTTGTGACCGCGCCCCGTGGACGTAGCCTGGAGTCGGGACTGGAGTCCCTCTCCAAGCTGGCCGCGGACCGCCGGGAGCGCATGGTCGCCGTCGTCACCTCCGCTGTTCCGCTGTCGGACCAGCAGAGGCAGCGGCTCGGCGCGGCACTCGCCAAGATCTACGGCCGGCAGATGCACCTGAACCTCGACGTGGACCCCGAGGTCCTCGGCGGGATCCGGGTGCAGGTGGGCGACGAAGTCATCAACGGCTCCATCGCGGACCGCATCGAGGACGCGCACCGCCGCATGGCGGGCTAGCAACTCAACAAGCAAGACCGAACGGCCCGAGTTGGGCCGTGCAGAGGATTCACCTCTTCCTGGGGGGAGTCCCCATCCCCCCCAAGTGAAACTTCGGGCCCAACAAGGAGAGCAGGGAACCCAGATGGCGGAGCTCACGATCCGGCCGGAGGAGATCCGGGACGCGCTGGAGAACTTTGTCCAGGCGTACAAGCCGGACGCGGCCTCGCGCGAGGAGGTCGGTACGGTCACCCTGGCCGGCGATGGCATCGCGAAGGTCGAGGGCCTGCCCTCGGCCATGGCCAACGAACTGCTGAAGTTCGAGGACGGGACGCTCGGTCTCGCGCTGAACCTGGAAGAGCGCGAGATCGGTTCGATCGTCCTCGGCGAGTTCAGCGGCATCGAAGAGGGCCAGTCGGTGCAGCGCACCGGCGAGGTCCTGTCGGTCGCGGTGGGCGAGGGCTACCTCGGCCGCGTCGTCGACCCGCTCGGCAACCCGATCGACGGCCTCGGCGAGATCGAGACCAGCGGACGTCGTGCCCTTGAGCTTCAGGCCCCCACGGTCATGGAGCGCAAGTCGGTGCACGAGCCGATGGAGACGGGCTACAAGGCCGTCGACGCGATGACCCCGATCGGCCGTGGCCAGCGTCAGCTGATCATCGGCGACCGCCAGACCGGCAAGACCGCCCTGGCCGTCGACACGATCATCAACCAGCGCGACAACTGGCGCTCGGGCGACGTGAACAAGCAGGTCCGCTGCATCTACGTCGCCATCGGCCAGAAGGGCTCGACCATCGCCTCCGTGCGTGGTGCCCTCGAAGAGGCCGGCGCGCTGGAGTACACGACCATCGTCGCCGCCCCGGCGTCCGACCCGGCGGGCTTCAAGTACCTGGCCCCCTACACCGGTTCGGCCATCGGTCAGCAGTGGATGTACGAGGGCAAGCACGTCCTCATCATCTTCGACGACCTCTCGAAGCAGGCCGACGCCTACCGCGCCGTGTCCCTGCTGCTCCGCCGCCCGCCGGGGCGCGAGGCCTACCCGGGTGACGTCTTCTACCTGCACTCCCGCCTCCTCGAGCGCTGCGCGAAGCTCTCGGACGAGATGGGCAAGGGCTCGATGACCGGTCTGCCGATCGTCGAGACCAAGGCGAACGACGTGTCGGCGTTCATCCCGACCAACGTCATCTCCATCACCGACGGCCAGTGCTTCCTGGAGTCGGACCTGTTCAACGCCGGCCAGCGGCCCGCCCTGAACGTCGGTATCTCCGTCTCCCGAGTCGGTGGTTCCGCGCAGCACAAGGCGATCCGTCAGGTCTCCGGCCGACTGCGCGTCGACCTCGCCCAGTTCCGTGAGCTGGAGGCGTTCGCCGCCTTCGGTTCCGACCTGGACGCCGCGTCGAAGGCGCAGCTGGAGCGCGGCCAGCGCATGGTCGAGCTGCTGAAGCAGGCCCAGTACCAGCCGATGGCCACCGAGGACCAGGTCGTCTCCATCTGGGCCGGCACCACCGGCAAGATGGACGACGTGCCCGTCGCCGACATCCGCCGCTTCGAGAAGGAGCTGCTCGAGTACCTGCACCGCAAGGAGCAGGGTCTGCTCACCTCCATCAAGGAGGGCGCCAAGATGTCGGACGACACGATCACGGCCATCGGTGACGCCGTAGCCGCGTTCAAGAAGCAGTTCGAGACCTCGGACGGCAAGCTTCTCGGCGAGGACGCTCCTGCCGCTGCCGGCAAGTGACGACGGAAGGGACCTGACTCATGGGAGCCCAGCTCCGGGTCTACAAGCGTCGCATCAAATCCGTCACGGCGACCAAGAAGATCACCAAGGCGATGGAGATGATCGCCGCCTCGCGCGTCGTCAAGGCGCAGCGCAAGGTGGCGGCCTCCACGCCGTACGCGACCGAGCTGACGCGCGCGGTCACGGCCGTCGGTACCGGCTCGAACACCAAGCACCCGCTGACGACGGAGGCGGAGACGGCGACGCGAGCCGCCGTGCTGCTCCTGACCAGCGACCGCGGTCTGGCCGGCGCCTTCAACTCCAACTCCATCAAGGCCGCGCAGCAGCTGACCGCGCGCCTTGAGGCCGAGGGCAAGGAGGTCGACACGTACATCGTCGGCCGCCGCGGTGTGGCCTACTACAACTTCCGCGAGCACAAGATCGCGAAGCAGTGGACCGGCTTCACCGACCAGCCCGAGTACGCGGACGCCAAGACGGTCGCGGCCCCGCTGATCGAGGCCATCGAGAAGGACACGGCCGAGGGCGGCGTGGACGAACTCCACATCGTCTACACCGAGTTCGTCTCGATGACGACGCAGACGGCGGTCCACGGCCGCCTGCTGCCGCTCAGCCTCGACGCGGTGGCGCAGGAGTCGGACGCGAAGAGCGAGATCCTTCCGCTCTACGACTTCGAGCCGTCGGCGGAGGACGTCCTCGACGCCCTCCTTCCGCGCTACGTCGAGAGCCGCATCTACAACGCGCTGCTGCAGTCGGCTGCCTCCAAGCACGCCGCCACGCGCCGCGCGATGAAGTCGGCGACCGACAACGCCGGGGACCTGATCCAGAATCTGTCCCGGCTTGCCAACGCGGCCCGCCAGGCCGAAATCACCCAGGAAATCAGCGAGATCGTCGGTGGCGCCAGCGCCCTGGCCGACGCGAACGCGGGGAGTGACAAGTAATGACGACCACTGTTGAGACCGCGACGGCCACGGGCCGCGTCGCCCGGGTCATCGGCCCGGTCGTCGACGTGGAGTTCCCCGTCGACGCCATGCCGGACATCTACAACGCCCTTCACGTCGAGGTGGCCGACCCGGCCAAGGACGGCGAGAAGAAGACGCTGACGCTCGAGGTCGCCCAGCACCTCGGTGACGGCCTCGTCCGCGCCATCTCGATGCAGCCCACCGACGGTCTGGTCCGCCAGGCCCCGGTGACCGACACGGGCACCTCCATCACGGTGCCCGTGGGTGACTTCACCAAGGGCAAGGTGTTCAACACCCTCGGTGAGGTGCTGAACGTCGACGAGCAGTACACGGGCGAGCGCTGGGGCATCCACCGCAAGGCGCCGAACTTCGACGAGCTCGAGTCGAAGACCGAGATGTTCGAGACCGGCGTCAAGGTCATCGACCTTCTCACCCCGTACGTCAAGGGTGGAAAGATCGGTCTGTTCGGCGGTGCCGGCGTCGGCAAGACGGTGCTCATCCAGGAGATGATCTACCGCGTCGCCAACAACCACGACGGTGTCTCCGTGTTCGCCGGTGTCGGCGAGCGCACCCGTGAGGGCAACGACCTCATCGAGGAGATGTCGGACTCGGGCGTCATCGACAAGACCGCCCTCGTCTTCGGCCAGATGGACGAGCCCCCGGGCACCCGTCTGCGCGTGGCCCTCGCCGGTCTGACCATGGCGGAGTACTTCCGCGATGTGCAGAAGCAGGACGTGCTGTTCTTCATCGACAACATCTTCCGCTTCACCCAGGCCGGTTCCGAGGTCTCCACGCTGCTCGGCCGCATGCCGTCCGCCGTGGGTTACCAGCCGAACCTGGCCGACGAGATGGGTCTCCTCCAGGAGCGCATCACCTCGACCCGTGGTCACTCGATCACCTCGATGCAGGCGATCTACGTCCCCGCGGACGACCTGACCGACCCGGCCCCGGCCACCACCTTCGCCCACCTCGACGCGACGACGGTGCTCTCCCGTCCGATCTCGGAGAAGGGCATCTACCCGGCCGTGGACCCGCTGGACTCCACGTCCCGCATCCTGGACCCGCGGTACATCGCGCAGGACCACTACGACACCGCCATGCGGGTCAAGAACATCCTGCAGAAGTACAAGGACCTCCAGGACATGATCGCCATTCTCGGCATCGACGAGCTGGGCGAGGAGGACAAGCTGGTCGTCTCCCGTGCCCGTCGCGTGGAGCGCTTCCTGTCGCAGAACACGCACGTCGCCAAGCAGTTCACCGGCGTCGACGGTTCGGACGTCCCGCTGGACGAATCGATCGCCGCGTTCAACGCGATCTGCGACGGCGAGTACGACCACTTCCCCGAGCAGGCGTTCTTCATGTGCGGTGGCCTCGAGGACCTCAAGGCCAACGCCAAGGAGCTCGGCGTCTCCTGAGTCCCGTGACTCTCGGTGGAGGGGCGGGCCCGGCCCTCGCGGGGGACCGTGTCCCGCCCCTCCCCACACGCCACGTAGAATTTGACCCAACACCCGGCCGAACCGCCGGGTGGTGACCCGAGGAGCCACCCTTGGCTGCTGAGCTGCATGTCGAGCTGGTCGCCGCGGACCGCAGTGTCTGGTCCGGCGAGGCCACCCTGGTCGTCGCGCGCACCACGTCCGGCGACATCGGCGTCATGCCCGGTCACCAGCCGCTGCTCGGTGTGCTGGAGTCGGGCCCGGTGACCATTCGTACGAGTGACGGGGGCACTGTCGTCGCCGCTGTGCACGGCGGATTCATCTCGTTCGCGGACGACAAGCTGTCGCTGCTCGCCGAGATCGCCGAGCTGTCCGACGAGATCGACGTCCAGCGTGCGGAGCGGGCGCTCGAGCGTGCCAAGTCGGAGGCCGACGCCTCCGCCGAGCGGCGCGCCGACGCCCGACTGCGTGCGGTGGCGGCGCGCTGACCCCAGCGCGCGGCGTAACGTGACTCAGCCGCGGCCAGGTCCGGAACCTTCCGGACCGGGTCGCGGCTGCGGCAATGCGGGTGCTTTTTCGGGTGCGGTAGTTCGGTCCGTTTCGGGAAGTCGTGTTGAGACTGTAGTGAGGCGAGGAGGTCGGTGCCGATGATCCTCGTTCTGCTCGTGTGCGGACTTGCGTTGATCGCGCTGGTGTTGCTGGGGCTCTTCGTCTTCGGCCTGCGCCGCAGACTCATCCAGCGGTCCGGCGGCACCTTCGACTGCAGCCTGCGCTGGCACGCGCCCGACCCCCATGAGGCCCCCGACACCTCCGGTAAGGGGTGGGGATACGGGGTCGCCCGTTACAACGGGGACCGGATCGAGTGGTTCCGAGTCTTCTCGTACGCCCCCAGGCCGCGGCGTGTCCTGGAGCGGTCGGCGATCGAGGTCGTGGACCGGCGGGCGCCCGACGGCGAGGAGGAGCTGGCGCTGCTCTCCGACGCGGTGGTGCTCGGCTGTCTCCACCGTGGTGTGCGCCTCGAACTCGCGATGAGCGAGGACGCGCTGACCGGTTTCCTGGCCTGGCTGGAGGCCGCGCCGCCCGGCCAGCGGGTGAACGTGGCCTAGGCCCTCCCGCGGCCCCGCCCGCCCGGGCTACTGGCCCGCTGTGACCAGGCCCGACTCATAGGCCGCGATGACCGCCTGGGCGCGGTCGCGGGCGCCCAGCTTGGCGAAGACCGCCGTGACGTGGTTCTTCACCGTGGAGGGGCTGATCCGCAGCGCCTCGGCTATCTCCGTGTTGTCGTACCCCCTGGCCATCAGCGTCCAGACGTCCGTCTCCCGGGACGTGAGGTCGGGGCGCACGCGCTGCCCCGCCGTGCGGGGCGCGGGCGTGGTGACGTACGCGGAGATGAGCCGGGTGAGCAGCCGCGGGGCCACCGCCGCCTCGCCGCGGCTGACGGTGTGGACGGCGGCCACCAGCTCCTCGGGCGAGACGTCCTTCGGCAGGAAGCCCGCCGCGCCCGCGCGCAGCGCGCCGACCACGTACTCGTCCATGTCGAAGGTGCTCAGGGCGAGGACGCGGCACTCGGGAAGCTCGGTGGTGATGGCCGCGGTGGCCTCGACGCCGTCGAGGCGGGGCATGCGGATGTCCATCAGGACCACGTCGGGCCGGAGCTGAAGCGCGAGGTCCACGGCCTCGCGGCCGTCCCCGGCCTCGCCGACGACGCGCACGCCGGGGTCGGCGTGGAAGATGAGCGCGATGCCCCTGCGGACCAGCGGCTGGTCGTCGGCTATCAGGACGCTCAGGGGCTCTTCGGACGATGTCAACGGACCGTCGCTCTCTCGTGGGACGTGGGGGTCTGCTCGCCGGTGGGCAGGGGCAGTGTCGCAAGGACCCGGAAGCCGCCCTCGGGCCGGGCACCCGTCTCCAGCTCGCCGCCGTGCAGGGCGACGCGTTCGCGCATGCCGACGAGGCCGTGCCCGGCGCGTCCCTTGCGCGGGGCGCCGCCGCGGCCGTCGTCGCGGATCTCGACGGTGAGCCGCTCGGGGCCGTAGCAGAGGCGCACGGTGGCGTGGGCGCGGCCGGCGTGCTTGCGGACGTTGGTGAGGGCCTCCTGGACGATCCGGAACACCGTGAGGCCGAGGGTGGGCGCCAGGTCCTGGGGTACGCCCTCCACGAGCAGCTCCGTCTCCACGCCCGCCTGGCACGAATCGGCGACCACCCGGGGCAGGTCGTCGACGCCGGGCTGGGGCGCGGCCGGGCCGCCCTCGGTGTCCTCGTCGGTGCGCAGGACGTCCAGGAGCTGCCGCATCTCGCTGAGCGCCAGGCGGCCGGAGTCCTCCAGGGACTTCAGGGCGTCCTGGGCCAGGTCCACGTCGTGCTGGACCACCTTGCGGGCGCCGCCCGCCATCAGCTGCATCGCGGTGATGTGGTGCGCGACGACGTCGTGCAGCTCGCGGGCGATGCGGCGGCGCTCGGCGGCGACCGCGCCCGCGGCGAGCAGCTCCCGGTGGGCGGCGAGCTGCCGCTGCCACTGGCGCGCGGCGAAACCGGCGACGACCGCCATGCCGAGGCCCACCACGTCCGCGATGAGCGCCCGCACCAGCTCCTCGTCCTCGCCGATGCCGGGCACCTGGAGCACGATGAGGGTCACGGCGCCCGCGGCCACCGCGACGCGCGGCGGCCGCTCCAGGGCCACGGAGAACAGGGCGACGACGAGGGAGATGGACAGGCCGTACGCGTTGGCGGCGAAGCAGCTGATGACGGTCAGGTTGACGAGGACGGCGGCCAGGGCGGTCAGGGGGCGGCGCCGGTGCCAGATCAGGAGGACGGGGAACAGGAAGTGCAGCGCGAAGACGCCCGCGCTCCAGTTCACGCCGTTGGTGCCCACGTTCAGTGTGTAGGCGGTGAGGTCGAGGACCGCGGCGGCGAGCGCCACCTGGACGTCCCGGCGGCTCGGCCTGCGGGTGCCGGGTCGTGGCGGGTGGCTGCGCGCGTGCATGCCGTGCTGACTCCTTGCCGGGGGGATGTGTGTGTCCATTCCAGTCTGCGGGATCGGCGCGGGCGTCGTCCTCGGGACCGAGTGCGGCTTAGGAGCAGGGTCCTGGTCCGGCGGCGGGCCGTGGCCCTGCTCCCGGGGCGGTTTCGTCGCAGCGGGCGAGGAGAACGCGGGGGAGCCGGTGATCTTCTGGAAGGGCCCGGTGGGACCGGGCTCCACCCACCTGCCGGAGGAACCCGGAACCATGATCAGATCCCTGACGGCGTGCACCACACGCCATGCCTGGAAGTTCATCCTGCTGTGGACGGTGGTCGGCGTGGCGCTGACCCTCGTCGGCCAGGCCAAGCTGAACAGCGTCACCGAGCCCGACATCGCGGGCTTCCTGCCGAAGTCCTACGACTCCGCGGCAGCCCTGAAGATCGCCGAGGACGAGTTCGGGGCCAAGCCCGACGGCAACGCCGTCACGGTGCTCGTCGCCCGTGAGGACGGGCGCAAGCTCGCCGCGGGCGACAGCGAGCGCATCGACAGGATCGCGGCCGGGCTCGGCAAGCAGCGCCTGAAGATGGCCAATCCCGACGACGTGCCGTCGTTCATGATGACGGACCACTCCCAGACGCCGGTCGTCAGGCCGCTGGCCGACGCGCCGGACAAATCGTTCCGCCTGGTCTCCGTCTCGCTCAAGGGCAACCAGAACGACCCCGCGCTCCAGGAGGTCTTCCGTGACTTCCGCGAGCGCGCGGAGAAGGCGTACGACCGGGCGGACCTGCGCACCGGGTACACCGGCGGGATCGCGGACCTCGCCGACACGGCGGAGGACCAGGAGGACACCGAGAAGCTGGTCGGCATCCTGACCATGGGGCTCATCGTGCTCCTGAACGTCCTCGCCTTCCGCAGTGTGCTCGCCGCGCTTCTGCCGCTGCTCGCCGTCACGATCATCGGTGGTGCCGCGACCGGCGCGGTGGTCGGCGCGGCCCTGCTGTTCGACTTCAAGCTCGACCCGTCGACGCCGTCCCTGATCACCGTGGTGCTCCTGGGCATCGGCATCGACTACTTCCTGTTCCTGCTGTTCCGCTTCCGCGAGCTGCTGCGGGCCGACCCGGCGGCGCGGCCCCGGGACGTCGCGGGGGAGTGCGCGGGCCGGGTCGGCGCGGCCATCGCGTCCGCCGCGCTCACCATCGTGGCCGCGTTCGCCACCCTGGGCATCGCCAGCTTCGGGCAGTTCAAGGTGCTCGGCCCGGCCATCGCGGTGTGCGTCCTGGTGATGCTCGTCGCCAGCCTCACCCTGATGCCGGCGCTGCTCGCGGTGTCCGGGCGCAAGATGTTCTGGCCGTCGCGGGCGCTGCGCAAGGAGCCGCGCCCCGGGATGAGCGCACGGCTCGGGGAGCGCGTCGCCCGGCGGCCGTTCCTCTTCGTGGCCGCCAGCATCGGCCTCCTGGCCGCGCTGAGCGCGGGCGCGCTCGGCATGAAGATGGACTACGGCACCGACGCGGGCCCCGACGACACGCCCGCGGCGGTCACGGCCGCGGAGATATCCAAGGCGCTGCCCGGCGGGGTGGACAGCCCGCACACCGTGTACGTGGCGGGCGACGGGTCGAAGAAGGTCACGCTCGACCGGGCGGGACTCGAAGGCCTCACGAAGGACCTGAAGGCCGTCGAGGGCGTCGGGCGCGTGGCGCGGCCGGTGCTCAACAAGCAGCACACGGCCGCTAAGGTGGACTTCTACCTGGACATGGACGTGCAGTCGCAGCGGGCCCGCGACGTGGTCTCCGACCAGGTGCGGCCGACCGTCTCCAAGGCGGCGCCGCCCGGCACCGAGGCCCATGTGTCCGGCCAGGCCGCGATCTTCTCGGACATCTCCGAGGCGGTGTCGAAGGACCTCAAGGTGGTCTTCCCGGTGGCCGCCGCGCTGATCGCCCTGATCCTGGTGGCCCTGCTGCGCAGCCTGCTCGCGCCGCTGGTCCTGATGCTCGCCATCGGGCTCGGCTTCACGGCGACGCTCGGGTCCGGCGTGCTCGTGTTCCAGCACCTCCTGGACCGGCCGGGCGTGTCCTTCACGCTCCCGCTCGTGCTCTTCCTGTTCGTCGTCGCCCTCGGCACCGACTACAACATCCTGATCAGTGACCGCATCCGGGAGGAGATGGGGCGGCCCGGCTCGGCCCGGCAGGCGGTGTCCGCCGCGGTGCGGCACACGGCCCCCGCCATCGTCACCGCCGGAGTGGTCCTCGCGGGCTCCTTCGCGAGCCTCGCGGTGAACCCGTCCCCGGCCACCCAGGAGATCGGCCTCGTCACCGCGCTCGGCATCGGCCTGTCGTCGCTCGTCCTCTCGATCGTCCTGGTGCCCGCGGTGGTGGCGATGCTCGGCCGGGCGACGTGGTGGCCCTCGCGGTCGGGCCGCGGGTCCGGCGGCGCGCACGGCGGCGGCCACCGGGCACCCGCGCCCGCGCCGCACGGGACGTACCCGGGCCCCTACCAGCAGCAGGAGTACGGATCGCCGTACGGCTCGGAGGCCCGCCGCTGACGGGCGGGCGCGAAGAAGCCGGGGAGGCGGGGGGCGTTCCCGCCTCCCCGGCTTCGTCATGGCCCCGGCCGCGTCAGGGGGCGGAGCACGGCCGGGGTCGCCGAGGGGGTGCCTCGGGCCCTCGGGGGAGGGCTACTTCAGGCCCTCGTGGATGGCGTTCACCAACTCGCCATTGGCGGTGTCACCGCTGAACTCCCAGAAGAAGGCGCCGCCCAGGGACTGCTCCTTGGCCCAGGCCATCTTGGCCCGGATGGTCGCCGGGGTGTCGTACGACCACCAGTTGGTGCCGCAGTGGGCATAGGCCGTGCCCGCCACGGTGCCGTTGGAGGGGCAGGAGTTCTTCAGGACCTTGTAGTCCTCGATGCCCTGCTCGTACGAGCCCTGGGCGGGTCCGGTGGCGGTGCCGCCCGGCTCCTTCTGCGTGACGCCCGTCCAGCCGCGGCCGTAGAAGCCGATGCCGAGCAGGAGCTTCTTGGCCGGTACGCCCTTGGCCTTGAGCTTGGCGATCGCCGCCGCCGAGTTGAAGCCCTGCTTGGGGATGCCCGGGTAGTCGGTGAGCGGGGAGTGCGGGGCCGTGGGGCCCTTGGCGTCCCAGGCGCCGAAGAAATCGTACGTCATCACGTTGTACCAGTCGGCGTACTCGGCGGCGCCCCCGTAGTCGGCGGCGTCGATCTTGCCGCCGGGCGAGGCGTCGGCGGTGATGGCGGCGGTGACGAGGTTGTTCGCGCCGAACTTGGTGCGGAAGGCCTGCATCATCGTCTTCATCACGGCCGGGCCGGAGGTGTCACAGCTCAGGCCGCACGCGTTCGGGTACTCCCAGTCCAGGTCGATGCCGTCGAAGACGTCGGCCCAGCGCGGGTCCTCGACCAGCTTGTAGCAGGAGTCGGCGAACGCCGCCGGGTTCTTCATGGCGTCGGTGAAGCCGCCGGACCAGGTCCAGCCGCCGAACGAGTAGAGCACCTTGATGTGCGGGTACTTGGCCTTGAGCTTGCGCAGCTGGTTGAAGTTGCCGCGCAGCGGCTGGTCCCAGGTGTCGCCGACCCCGTCCACCGACAGGTTGGCCGGGACGGCCTTGTCGTAGTCCGCGTAGGCGTCGCCGATCGTGCACTTGCCGCCCTGGACGTTGCCGAAGGCGTAGTTGATGTGCGTGATCTTCTCGGCGGAGCCGGAGGTCACGAGGTCCTTGACGTTGTAGTTGCGCTGGTAGATGCCCCAGTTGGTGAAGTAGCCGAGCTTCACCTTGGCGCCCGGGTCGGGGCCGGGGCCGCCGCCGGTGGTGCGGACCTTCACCGAGGCGCTGACCGGGCCCGTCTGGTCGGCGGTGTCACGGGCCTGCACGCTGTAGGAGTAGTCGGTGCCTGTGGCCAGGCCGGAGTCGGAGTACGTGGTGCCGGTGACCGTGGCGACCTTGGTGCCGTCGCGCAGCACGTCGTAGTTCTTGACGCCCTTGTCGTCGGTGGCGGCCTTCCAGTCCAGCTTCACCGAGGTGTCGGTGATGCCGGAGGCGGTCGGGGTGCCGGGGGCCGAGGGCGGGGCGTCGCCGGGCTGGCCGCCGCCGTCGCAGCTCTCGCCGTTCAGCTTGCAGCCCGAGGGGTTGCCGGCGCCGCTGCCGTTGAACCCGAAGGAGACCGAGGCGCCGGGGGCGAGCGTCCCGTTCCAGCCGAGGTTCTTGGCGGTCCAGTGGTCGGCGGAGTTGGTGATGGTCGCGTCCCAGCCGGAGGTCACGCGGGTCCCGGCGGGGAAGTCCCACTCGACGGTCCAGCTGCTGATCGAGGCGGTGCCGGTGTTCTTGATCGTCCACTTGCCCTCGAAGCCGGCGCCCCAGTCCTGGGTCTTCTGGTACGTGGCGGTGGCCCCGGCGGCGGCCTTGGGCGGGGCGTCCGGCGCGGCCTGTGCGCTGCCCGAGAGCGCGACGAGGGTGGCGAGGGGCAGCAGCAGGGTGGTGAGTCCCGCCGTCAGCCGGTGTCTGAACCTGAGTTTGACGCGCAAGGTGTGCTCCTGGGGTGAGTTCCTCGGTGGGGGTGATGGAACTGGTGGAACCCTGCGACGCCCATGAGCACGTTGTGCACGTTCTGTGCCCATCGCAGTGCGGCGAGAATAGAAAGGTCTGGACCAACGGTCAAGAGGTTCAACCACTGGCCGAAAAGGGGCAGTTGGGGCAGACAGGCCCGCCCGGCGGGCCCGGGCGGGCCAGGAGCGATCAGACCCCCAGCTCCTGGGCGAGCACCGCCGCCTGCACCCGGCTGCGCAGCTCCAGCTTCCCGAGCAGACGGCTCACGTGCGTCTTCACCGTGGCCTCCGCCATGTCCAGGCGCCGGGCGATCTCCGCGTTGGACATGCCCTCGCCGAGGCAGGACAGGACCTCGCGCTCGCGCCGCGTCAGGGCGTCGAGGATCGCGGGGTCGGGCGCGTCCGCGGAGCGCACCGGGCGGGGCGCCGCGAACTCGGCGATGAGGCGGCGGGTGACGGCGGGCGCGATCAGGCCCTCGCCGCGCGCCACCGTACGGACCGCGTCGAGCAGCGCCCTCGCCTCCGTGTTCTTGAGCAGGAACCCCGACGCTCCCGCGCGCAGCGCCCCGAAGACGTACTCGTCCAGGTCGAACGTCGTCAGGACGAGCACGTCCGCCAGCTGCTCGGCGACCACCTGGCGCGTGGCCGACACGCCGTCCAGGCGCGGCATCTGCACATCCATCAGGACGAGGTCGGGCCGCAGCTCACGGGCGAGCGCCACGGCCTGCTCGCCGTCCGCGGCCTCGCCGACGACCTCGATGTCGGGCGCGCTGCGCAGGATCAGGACGAGGCCCGCCCGCACGGCGGACTGGTCCTCGGCGACGAGGACACGGATCATTCGGTCACCTCTTGGTCTGCGGGGTCCACGGGCAGCCGGACGGCCACCCGCCACACCTTGCCCGCCGGCGTTTCCGGGTCGGCGTCGGGGCCCGCCGTGAACGTGCCGCCGAGCAGCGCGACGCGTTCCCGCATGCCGACGAGCCCGGCGCCCGAGCCGGGCGCGCGGGGGCCAGGCGTGTCCCCGTACGGGCTCGTGACCAGCACGCACAGGGCGCCCCGCGGCTGGGTGAGGGACACGGTGACCCGGCCGGGGGCCGCGTGCTTGAGCGCGTTGGTCAGCGACTCCTGCACGATGCGGTACGCGGCGAGGCCGACGGGCGCGGGCAGGGCCTCGGCGTCCGGGGCGCGGGTGTCGTCGAGGGTGACGTCCAGGCCGTTGGCGCGCGCGTTCTCCACGAGGGAGCCGAGCCCGTCCAAGGTGGGCGCGGCCACCGGCTCCAGGTCTCCACTGGAGTCCCGCAGGATGCCGATGAGGCGGCGCATCTCCGCGAGGCCCTCGACGCTGTTCTCCCGGATGACGCCGAGCGCGTCCCTGCTGGTCCGCGGGTCGTCGAGGGAGAGCGCGGCGGTGGAGTGGATGGCGATGGCCGACAGGTGGTTGGCGACCATGTCGTGCAGCTCGCGGGCCATCCGGGCGCGCTCGGCCGTCACCGCCTGGGTGCGGTCCATCTCGGCGAGCAGCGCGGTCTGCTCGGCGCGCAGCCTGGCCATCTCGGCCGCCTCCCGGTGGCTGCGCACGAGGACACCGGTCGTCGCGGGTGCGAACGACACCAGGGCGACGACGGCGCCGATGAGCAGCGCCTCGGCCTCCCGGAACCAGGCCAGGAAACCGATCGTCGTCGCCACGGTGATCAGCCCCGTGGTGACCGGGATGCGCCGGGCCGCCGCCGGGGTGCCGTACACGACGGCCGCGTACACCAGGTCCGTGAACATCACGGCCGTCGCCAGATTGCCCGGCGTGAACTGGTCGGCGATCAGCGCGAGGGTGCCGCAGGCCAGGGCCGCCTGCGGCGCCGTCCTGCGCAGCAGCCCCAGGCCCGCCATGACGCACAGCGGCACCAGCGTCCACCCGTGGCCGAGGGGCCGGCCCATTTGCATGTGCAGCCCCAGCGCCCACAGGGCGACGCCGCTGACCAGACTGGCGACGGCGATGCGCACGTCGACGACGTCGGGGCGGGGGAGCGGCAGCGGCATGCCTCCATCCAACACGGCGTACGCCGCCGCGGCCTCCCTATGCCGGGCGAAGCCCGCGTCCCCCGAGTACACCGAAGGATGCACCCCCACTTCGTCACTGGCGACGACGATCCGCGGCCGCGCGGCCGCGAGCCTGGAGTGGTGACCGGGAAGACCAGCGCGTCCGGGAGGAACGAGCCGTGATCGTCACACTGATCATCATCTGCGAAGTGGGCTTCTGGGCGTTGCTCGCCGGCGGGCTCGCCCTGCGGTACTGGGCGAAGATGCCCCGCACCAGCGTCGCGGTCCTGCTCTGCGAGCCGCTCCTCGAAGTCGTCCTGTTCGTGGTCACGGCGATCGACCTGAAGAACGGCGCCGAGCCGGACTGGAAGCACGGCCTGGCCGCCGTCTACATCGGCTACTCGGTCGCGCTCGGCCACTACACGATCAAGTGGGTGGACGTCCGCGTCGCCCACCGCTTCGCGGGCGGCCCGAAGCCGGTCACGCCGAAGTACGGGTGGCCGCGCGCGCTGCACGAGTGGAAGCTCGCCGCGCGCTGGGTGCTCGCCGCGGTGATCGCCATGGCCCTGCTCCAGGGCGCGATCTGGTACGTCGGCGCCGACGGCGAGACCGGGTCGCTGCGGATGTGGCAGCAGAAGATGCTCTGGGTGATCGGCATCAACCTGATCATCGCGGGCAGCTACACGCTGTTCCCGAAGCGGATCCCGGCCCCCGGCCCGCGGGAGACTGCCGGGGAGCGCCCCGAAGGGGCACAGGGAACCGCGCGATCAGCCACAACGGACCCGCAGGCGGGCGACGGCCCGGCGCGGCACTTCCAGCGAAGCGGCTAGCGTTCGCCGCCGGGCACCCACAGCACGTCCCCGACCTCCTTGTTCGCCGTCCTCGCGAGGATGAACAGGAGGTCGGAGAGGCGGTTGAGGTAGGTGGCGGTGAGCGGGTTCATCGTCTCGCCGTGCGCCTCAAGAGCGGCCCACGTGGAGCGCTCGGCCCGCCGCACCACCGTGCACGCCTGGTGCAGGAGCGCCGCCCCCGGCGTACCGCCGGGCAGGATGAAGCTGCGGAGCTTGTCCAGGTCCTCGTTGAAGCGGTCGCAGTCCGCCTCCAGCTTGTCGACGTAACCCTGCTCGACGCGCAGCGGCGGGTACTCCGGGTCCTCGACGACGGGGGTGCACAGGTCGGCGCCCACGTCGAAGAGGTCGTTCTGGACCCGGGTGAGGACCGCCGTGACCTCCGCGTCGAGGCCGCCGATGGCGATGGCCGTGCCGATGGCCGCGTTGGCCTCGTTCGCGTCGGCGTACGCGGAGATCCGCAGGTCGGTCTTGGCGGTCCTGCTCATGTCGCCGAGGGCGGTGGTGCCCTTGTCGCCGGTACGGGTGTAGATGCGCGTCAGATTGACCATGCGGCCAGGGTAGGTGAGCCCGCCACCGGCCGGGCGGGCGCTAGGACCCCGCGGAGCGGACGACGCGGGTGCCGACCACCACGGCGGCGGCCGCGAAGGCGACGGCGACCAGGACGCCGTACAGCATGTGCGCGGTGGCGTACTCGCCGACGTACGCGTCGCGGACCGCGTCCACGAGGTACCGGAACGGCGTGAAGTGCGAGAGCACGTCCAGCCAGCCGGGCCCGAGCGTCATCGGCAGCATCAGGCCGGAGAGCAGCATGGACGGCATGGCGAGTCCGTTGACCGTCGGGCCGAACTCCTGCGGGGTGCGGACCTTGAGGGCGAGCGCGTACGACAGAGCGGCGAGCGCGACGGTCAGCAGGGCCACGAACACGAAGCCGATCAGGATCCCGGCGAGCGGCGCCCGCAACCCCATCACCAGCGCGGCCAGGACGAGCAGCACCGCCTGGAAGACGAAGAGCGCGGCGTCCCGAAGGAGCCGCCCGAGCATCAGCGCGAGCCGGCTGACCGGCGTCACGCGCATGCGCTCGACGACGCCCCAGCTGTTCTCCAGGATCAGCGCGAAGCCGCTGAACGAGGCGCCGAACAGGCTGAGTTGGAGCAGCAGGCCCGGCACCAGGACCTGCCAGGAGTCGGCGTCGGCCGCCAGCGGCAGATCGGTGAGCAGCGGGCCGAAGAAGAGCAGGTACAGCAGGGGCATCAGCACCCCGAAGAGCATCTGGAACCGGGAGTTCAGGGTCTGGCGGGCATAGCGCCGGAACAGCAGCGCGGTGTCGTGCACAAGCATGGGGGCATCCGGGGTGTCGACGGGTCGGTGGGGACGGCGGCGGGGACGGGGACGGCGGCGGTGACGGGGGCGGCGGGCCCGGCCGGGCGCGGGGTCAGACCGCGACCGGCGCGGTGTCCACGGGGGCCGGGCCGCGCCCGGTGATGGCGAGGAACGCATCCTGGAGCGTGGCGTCGGGCGAGCCCGCGTACCGCTCCTTGAGCGCGGCCGGGGCGCCTTCGGCGACGACCACGCCCCGGTCCACCACGACGATCCGGTCCGCGAGGGCGTCGGCCTCGTCCAGGTAGTGCGTGGTGAGGAAGACCGTGGTGCCGTGCTCGGCGCGCAGGTGGCGCACCAGCTTCCACAGGTCGGCGCGGCTCGCCGGGTCGAGCCCCGTGGTCGGCTCGTCCAGGAAGAGGACGGCGGGCCGGTGCACGAGCCCGAGCGCGATGTCGAGCCTGCGCCGCTGGCCTCCGGAGAGCGCGGCGGTCTTGCGGCCGAGCAGCTCGGTGAGGCCGAGGTCGGCCGCCAACTCCTCGGCGCGGGCGGCGGCTTCGGCCTTGGCCAGGTGGTAGAGCCTTCCCTGGAGGACCAGCTCGTCGCGCACGGTCTCCTGCGGGTCGACGCCGCCGGACTGGGCCACGTACCCGATCTTCGCGCGCACGCCCGCCGGGTCCCGCAGCAGATCGTGGCCCGCGACGGTGGCGGCGCCGCCGGTGGGCGGCAGGAGCGTGGTGAGCATCCGCAGGGTGGTGGTCTTGCCCGCGCCGTTCGGCCCGAGGAAGCCGAGGATCTCGCCGGGCTCGACGGTCAGGTCGACGCCGCGCACGGCCTCCACGGGGCCGCTCTTGGTGGCGAAGGTCCGGGCGAGCCCGGCCGTACTGATGATTGCCATGGAGACAACAAAAACAGAGTCACTGAAATTTTGCAATGCCACCAATTTTTCATGGACCCCCAGAACGGCACCTAGGATGAGGCCATGGCTGAGGGACTCAGGGAGCGCAAGAAGCGGCAGACCAAGCAGCGGATCTCGGACGTGGCGACCGGGCTCTTCCTGGAGCGCGGCTTCGCCGCCGTGACCGTCGCCGACGTCGCCGAGGCGGCCGACGTCTCCGTCAACACCGTCTACAACTACTTCCCGGCCAAGGAGGACCTCTTCCTCGACCGGGGCGCGGACATGGTCGACCGGCTCTCGCGCTGGGTGCGCGGCCGGCGGGCCGGGGAGTCCGCCGCCGACGCCGTCCTGCGCGAGCTGCGCGCGCTCGTCGAGGGCGTCTCGCCCACCGTCGGACTCTTCGGGGGCTACGCCGACTTCATGCGGGTCATCACCGACTCGCCCGCCCTGCGCTCGCGGCTGTGGGCCATCCAGCAGGAGAGCCTGCACGACCTGGAGGTCACCCTGCGCGCCGATGCGGGCCCCGGCGGAGGCCATCTGCCCGACCTCGTCGCGGGCCAGCTCAACTGGCTGCACGCCCACGTCCTGGCCTGGATCGGCGCCGAGATGGTCGAGCGGCGCGACCCCGGCGAGGTCTCCCGCGAGGCGCTCGTCCTCATCGACGAGATGGAGGAACTCCTCAGCGAACAGGTCCTCAACTACGCCGTCCGCGAGGCCTCCTGACCCCGCGCGGGCCCCCTGGCCGCCCGCCCCGGTGTGATGTCCGTCAAACGGCACGTGGCGTGCGTCTCTTCACCGCCCCAGGGCAGCTCACGAGCGCTAGTGTCCGCTGGAGAGCGAAACGTAAACAGCGTGTTAGCGCTCCGTCATACGCCAGGCAAGGGGAGTCGTAACGTGGCACGAAAGCTCGCCGTCATCGGAGCCGGACTCATGGGGTCCGGCATCGCCCAGGTCTCCGCCCAGGCGGGCTGGGACGTGGTCCTGCGCGACGTCACCGACGAGGCGCTGACCCGGGGCACCGACGGCATCAAGGCCTCGTACGAGAAGTTCGTGAGCAAGGGCAAGCTCGACGCCGAGACCGCCGAGTCCGCGCTCGGCCGCATCACGACCACCACCGACCTGGACGCCGCCGCCGACGCGGACGTCGTCGTCGAGGCCGTCTTCGAGAAGCTGGAGGTCAAGCACGAGATCTTCCGCACCCTCGACAAGCTCGTGCGGGACGAGACCGTGCTCGCCTCCAACACCTCCGCCATCCCGATCACCAAGATCGCGGCCGTCACCGAGCGGCCCGAGCGGGTCGTCGGCGCCCACTTCTTCTCGCCGGTGCCCATGATGCAGCTGTGCGAGCTGGTCCGCGGCCACAAGACCAGCGACGAAACCCTCGCCACCACCCGCGAGTTCGCCGAGTCCGTCGGCAAGACCTGCATCGTCGTCAACCGCGACGTCGCGGGCTTCGTGACCACCCGCCTCATCTCCGCCCTCGTCGTCGAGGCCGCCAAGCTCTACGAGTCGGGCGTCGCGACCGCCGAGGACATCGACATCGCCTGCAAGCTCGGCTTCGGCCACGCCATGGGGCCGCTCGCCACCGCGGACCTCACGGGCGTCGACATCCTCCTGCACGCCACCGACAACATCTACACCGAGTCGCAGGACGAGAAGTTCGCCGCCCCCGAGCTGATGCGCCGGATGGTTGACGCCGGTGACATCGGCCGCAAGAGCGGGCAGGGCTTCTACAAGCACTGAGCACGAACCCGGACGTGCTGTCACTCCGAGGGTCACCCCTCGGAGTGATTTCGGTATCGGTTCGCTTACAGACGGCAACTTCCTCACCCACGTGACAGTCAGTTGCTGTGACATACGCAGACGCCTTGCGGCACGGGCGTCACACACGACACGGCACTCTCGGGGAGCGCATATGCACATCAGGGGCGACCAGGCCCAGCTGGTCGTCGGGGGACGCCTCGACGTACGCAGCGCGGCGGACGCCCGTACGGTCCTGCACTCGGCCGTCGACGACGGAGCCGGTGACCTGGTGCTCGATCTGTCCGAACTCGACTCGTGGGACGCCACGGGTCTCGGCGTCATCATGGGCGCGCACCGGCGCGCCGGGCGATGCGGACGCCGGCTCGTCCTGCGCGGCGTGCCGCCGCAGATGCAGCGCCTGCTCGTCGCCACCCGACTGCACCGCATCCTCGCCATCGAGGGCGGCATCGGCGTCGAATCGCTTCCTCGCGTCTGACCCACGGACGCGTCTGACCCGCGGGCCCCTCGCGTCCGCCACGCGGACAAGCGGCGCGAGCGGTGCGGGACGGCATCACACGCGCAATCCTCACGAGACTGTGACGTCTCGGGCCGCGCGGTACCCCGCCTTCCGCGGAGATACTGAAGACGGTTTAGGGTTCGGTCCGCCCGACGATTGACGAACCCACACGGGGGCACCGGACCAGAAGCGACAGCGCGGTGTGCCCAAGGCCGGAGGGGGCTTCGCACACGACGCATCTGGGGGGCTTGGACCATGGACCCGACGAACCGGGGCCCGCAGGAGTACGGTCGCGACGCCTTCGAAGGCCGCGACGACTCCACAGGCCACGACGATTACGCCGACGGTGACGGATACGCCGACCGTGACGGCTACGCCAGCCGTGACGACTACGCCGACCGTGACGATTACGCAGGCGGTGACGATTACGCGGGCGGTGACGGCCACGATGCCGGTGCGCTCGGTGCGCCCGGTGCGCCCGACGCCCACGACGGCGCGGCGCGCGAGAACCGCCCGCCGCAGCACGACGCCTCGACGGGACCCGCGCACACCCGCGGCCCCGGCACACCCGGCCTCGGCACACCCGCGCGCGTGCGCGCCGTCCAGCTCGTCTCCGGCGACTTCCTGCTCACCGTCAACCCCATAGACGGCAGCGAGATAGAGACCTGCCCGCCCGGCGAACAGCCCGACCGCCCCCGCAAGTACACCGCCGCCGAGCGCGCCGAACGCCGCAGGGCCGCCCTGCCGCCCGTGCCCACCGGCCCCGCCGTCGCCCGCCCCCCGCTCCTCGAACGCCAGGAGGAACGCCGGCGCCTGGTGCGCCTGCTCGCCCGCGGCCGCTCCGTGCGCCTGACCGGACCCGCGGGCTCCGGGCGCACCTCGCTGCTCGACGCCGTCGCCGAGGACTGCGCGGACCTCGCCCCCGACGGCGTGATCCGCCTCTCCGGCTACCACCGGACGCCCACGGACCTCCTGTACGACCTGTGCGCCGCCGTCCACGACACCCGGCGCCACCGCCCCGACCGGGCCCTGCTCGCCGAACTCGTCGGCGAGATAGGCGCCGTCGTGATCCTCGACGACCTGGAGTTCGGCGGCACCGCGCTCGAAGAGCTGCTCGACGCCACACCCGAGTGTGCCTTCCTCGTCGCCGCCACCCCCGACATCGCCGCGCCCGCCCCCGAGTCGCACCTCGAAGAGATCTTCCTCGGCGGCCTCGGCCGCGGCGGCTCCCTGGAACTCCTGGAGCGGGCCGTCGGCCGCGTCCTCACCGACGAGGAAGCCGACTGGGCGGGCGGCCTGTGGTTCGAGTCCGAGGGTTTGCCGCTGCGCTTCGTACAGGCCGGGGCCCTGCTGCGGCAGCGCGACCGGCTGCGCGCCGACCCCGCCGCCCTCGAGGACTTCGCCGCGTACGACGCCCCGGACGCGGCGGCACCTGGGGACGACGTGCCGCTGCCCTCGCTCGCCGACGGCGCCGCGCCCGCGGCGCTGCTCGCCTCCCGGCTCAGTCCGTCCGCGCGCGCCGCCCTGCGGTTCGCCGTCGCGCTCGGCGGGGAGCTGCCGCACCCGGCGCACCTGCCCGCGCTCGTCGGCGACACCCACGCCGACGCGGCCCTCGCCGAACTCGTCGACTGTGCCCTCGTGACCCCGGCAGGCGGGCACTACCGGCTCGCCGCCGGAGTGCGCGTCCAGCTGGAGAACGCCGGGTACGCCGACGACGCCGCCGCGCACGTGCAGTCCGCCGCGCAGCACTACGCCTGGTGGTCGGGGCACCCCTCGGTCGCCGCCGAGCGCGTCGCCGCCGAGGCGGACGCGGTGCTCGCGGCGCTCACCGCGCTCGTCGCGGCCCGCGGCGGGACGGCCACCGCCTCGGGCACGGTCGCCGACGAGCCCTCTGCCGCGGTGCTGCTCGCCCGCACCGTCGCGCCCGCCTTCGCCGCCGGGCTCGACTGGGGCTCCTGGGAGCGGGCCCTGCGCGCGGGCCAGGAGGCGTCCCGCACCGCCGGTGAGGTGGCCGAAGAGGCGTACTTCCACCACGAGTTGGGCATCCTGGCGCTCTGCGGCGGGCGGCTCGACCGGGCCCGCGCCGAACTGGAGGCCTCCATCGGCCTGCGCGGCGCCCTCGCCGACAAGCGCGGCATGATCGCGGGCCGCCGGGCCCTCGCCCTGGTCGCCGACCGCTCCGGCGGGGTGCTGCCCGGGGGCCGCACGGCAGCGGGTGAGGAGGTGCCGGACGCCCGGTCCGAGGAATCCGCTTCCCCGGCGGGCGGCGTGCCCGCCACCTTCGTGCCGGGTGTGTCCTCCGCACCGTCTGGGTCGTCTGGGTCGTCTGGGTCGTCTGGGTCGTCTGGGTACTCCGTACTGTCCGTACCGTCGGTGCCGCCTGTGCCTGGCGTGCCGACCGCCTCGCCCGACGAGGCGGAGACCGTGGTCAGCCGGCAGGCCGGGCCGCCGACGGTGCCCCGGCCCGCGCCCGCCCGCCGCGCCATCCTGCGCGGCGCGCGCCGCAACCTGGTCGCCGCCGGGGCGGGCGCCCTGCTCGTCGCCGTGCTGGGCACGATGGTGACGCTCGGCGCGACCTCCGGCGACGACGGTGGGCCGCCCGACAAGGTCCGTACCGACCAGTCCGCGAGCGCGGACGACGACGGGGGCGGGGACGGCGCCGACAAGCCGGGCGACGGCTCCGCGCGCCGCCCCGCAGACCCGGGCAGGGACGGCGTACCCGGCACCTCCGACGACCCGACGCCGCCCGGCGGCGGCAAGCCGGCCCGCGGCGGCGGTGGCGACGGCGGCGGCGCCACGCGGTCGCCCTCCGGCACGCCCAGCGGGAAGCCGTCGGACAAGCCCACCGACAGGCCGACGACGCGGCCGCCGACGTCCAGGCCGCCGACCTCGCGTCCGCCGACGTCCCGGCCCCCGACGTCCAGGCCGCCGACCACGCAGCCGCCGACGTCCCAGCCGCCCACGTCCCAGCCGCCGACGACGCCGTCATCGCCGAACACCTCGAACTCGGCGAGCCGCCCGGTGTCGTCCTCGCCGCCGGTGAGCAGCGCCAGCTCGTCGTCCGACGGAGCGCCCGGCCCGTCGACCGCCTGAGCGCACATGTGAGAGGGGGCGGGCCCGGCCGGGCCCGCCCCCTCTCACATGGCTGTCGGTGTCAGAACAGCCGCAGCTTGTCGTCCTCGATGCCGCGCAGCGCGTCGTAGTCGAGGACCGTGCAGCTGATGCCCCGGTCCGTGGCCAGGACGCGGGCCTGCGGCTTGATCTCCTGGGCTGCGAAGACGCCCTTGACCGGCGCGAGGTGCGGGTCGCGGTTCAACAGCTCCAGGTAGCGGGTGAGTTGCTCCACGCCGTCGATCTCGCCGCGGCGCTTGATCTCGACGGCGACGGTCCCGCCGTCGGCGTCCCGGCACAGGATGTCGACGGGCCCGATGGCCGTCATGTACTCGCGGCGGATCAGCGAGTAGCCGTCACCGAGTGTCTCGATCCGATCGGCGAGCAGTTCCTGAAGGTGTGCTTCCACGCCGTCCTTGATGAGGCCCGGATCCACGCCCAGCTCGTGCGTGGAGTCGTGCAGCACTTCCTCCATGGTGATGATGAGCTTCTCGCCCGCCTTGTTCGTGACGGTCCACAGGTGGGACTCGTCGCCCGTGCCCTCCTTGAGGGTGCACGGCGGCGACATCCAGTTGAGGGGCTTGTAGGCCCGGTCGTCAGCGTGGATGGAGACGCTGCCGTCCGCCTTGACGAGGATCAGGCGGGGGGCCGACGGGAGGTGGGCGGTGAGCCGGCCCGCGTAGTCCACGGAGCAGCGGGCGATGACGAGACGCATGGTCGGCAACGCTACTCGACGGCGGGACCGTCCTGCGAATTCGCGCCCCCTCGCGCCCGCGCGCGGGCTGTGGCCCGCACCACTTGTCCGGCGATGGACCCGTTCGAACCTGGCCAGTTATCCGCCCAATCTCCTGGTGCCCTCCACGGGCGTTGCCTACCGTATAAGCAGGAGGTCGTCACGCGTGCACGCTGCGTATGCGGGCTCCTTCCCTGCCCGTAAGCCCCTGCTGCTCGGGGGTGCGAGAGGAGAACCCATGTCGCTCGACGTCTCACCGGCACTGTTGGCACAGGCCGAGCGAGGCGAGGTCGACGAAGCTGCCTTCGTCGACTGCGTCCGGACCTCCCTGCCTTACGCATGGGAGATGATCAGCTCCCTGGTGGCCCAGCTGAAGGTCGACGGCGGCGAGTTCGCCGACAACCAGACGCCGCCGCCGGACGAGCAGGCGCGCGGCCAGCTGCTGCGCGCGCTCGCGAGTGACGCGATCCGCGGCGCCCTGCAGCGCCACTTCGGGGTACGTCTGGCGTTCCAGAACTGCCACCGGGTGGCGGTGTTCCCTCTGGACGCCTCGGCGGACGACAGACTGGCCAAGTTCACTTCCATCCGCGGCCAGCTGCTGAACCAGTCGCCCGAACTGCGGGACTGCTGAGGGTTGTTGCTGCCGCTCCGTACGCGGGAGGTGTTTCAGTACCGGAGCGGCAGTACCTTTCGCTGGCGGGGGCGCCTTGAACCGGTGGGCTCCTGGGGGTGGGGCTTTCTCTTCTTCTGCGGGTGCGTTTCGGCTGGGCGCGCAGTTCCCCGCGCCCCTTACGGGGCGCTGCCGGTCGAGGGTGCTACGTCAGGTGCGGTAGGACCTCGGTGCCCAGGCGGCGGATGTTTTCCTCCGTCGTCGTCAGGTCGCCGGAGCCTTCGACGAGGAACGCGAAGCGGGTGATGCCCGTGCGTTCCGCGGTGGCGGTGATGCGGTCCACGCATGCCCGGGGCGTGCCCACGGGGTGGATGGCGCACAGCAGTTCCGTGTAGGCGAGCGGGTCACGCATGGCACGGACCCGGCCGTCGACCGTGACGTGGGCCTCAAGGCCCTGGCGCAGCCAGCCGGGCATCGCCTTCTTGAGGGTCTCGGCCGCCTCCACCCGGCGGTCGGCGACCTGGACGACACCCGCCGACACATGGGCGGCGCCCGCGACCTCGTCCGGCGTGCGCCCTGCGGCACGCGCGTGCCGGTTCCACAACGCCACCATTTCGGCCTTCTCCTCGTCGCCCACGTGCATGCCGAGCAGCATCGGCAGGCCGCGGGCCGCCGCGAGGCGGACGCTCGACGGCGAGGTGCACGCCACCACGACTTCGGGGGCGTGCGGCGGGTCCGGCGCGCCGGGGGACGCGACGGCGCGCTGAAGGCGCGGGACCACCGTGACGTCGCGGAAGTCGAAGCGGCCGCCGGGACCGCCGACCCGCGGCTCGCCGCTCAGCCAGCGGAGCAACAGGTCGAGCGACTCCGGGAACCCCTTCTCGTACGCCTCTATCCCGGAGCCGAAGACCTCCAGGTCGACCCAGGGGCCGCCGCGCCCCACACCGAGCGTGAAGCGGCCGCCGGTGGTGAGGTGCAGCAGCGCGGCCTGCTCGCCGAGCGCCACCGGATGGGCGGTGGGCAGCACGGTCACGGCGGTGCCGACGCGCAGGCGCCGGGTCCGGCCGAGCAGCAGGGCCGCGAGGGTGATCGCGGACGGACACGTGCCGTACGGCACGAAGTGGTGCTCGGCGAGCCAGACGCTGTCGAGGCCCGCCTCCTCGGCCACTTCCGCGGAGCGCACCGCGCGGTGCAGTGCCTCCCCATGATCCTGGCCCGGGAACTGAGCGGCCAGCACAAAGCTTCCTAAACGCATCGAACTTCCTGCCTCCTCGGCGCCGACGCGGGCACTCCCTCCAACCGGCAACAACGCATGACACGTGCCAAGGGCACGGCTTGGCGGGCGGATTGGCAGATTTTCTACGTGGCCTCGGAGGGCTGCGCGGGGGTCGGTGAAGGACGCGTACCCGGTCCCGCGGCGCGTAGGCTGGACAGGACCCGCCCCCTGTGCAACCCGTGAGGTGTTCCGTGTCGCCGCGTCGCAACCGCCCCAAGGGCGTCGGAGACTCCAGGCCGGGCCCGGACACCGAGGCGTCCGGGCGCTACGGCGGTTTCGAGCACACCGAGGACTGGCAGGGCGAGGACTGGCGGGTGCGCCGGGTCGCGGGCGCGAGCGCGGCGGGCAAGACGTACCGCTGCCCGGGCTGCGACCAGGAGATCCCGTCCCGCCTCGCGCACGTGGTCGCGTGGCCCGCGTACTCGGGCGTGGACGAGCGGCGGCACTGGCACACCGGATGCTGGGGCGCGAAGGACCGGCGCGGCGTGCCGGAGCGCCGGTCGCGCAACGCGCCGCGGTACTGAGACCGTCCCGCGGAAACGGCACGGCGCCCCGGCCGGGAGGGCCGGGGCGCCGTGCCGTGACGCGGGTGCGGATCAGACGTCGCGCTTCTCCAGGAGGGCGAAGGCGCCGGCGAGAGCGGCCGCCGTGACGACGACGAGCAGCACCAGCTGCCCGCCGCCACCGCCGTCGAGGCTGGAGTCGATCTTGAAGATCTCGGCGAGCGAGCTGATGGCGTTGTACTCCTCCATCTTCTCGCCGAGCTTCTCGGTGCTCGACCAGATGCCGAGGAACGCCGGCATGATCGCGGGGACCAGGACCACGCCGAGCATCGTGGTGATCGCGCCCGCGGAGTG
This sequence comes from Streptomyces sp. NPDC045778, assembly GCF_056431945.1. NCBI lineage: Bacteria > Bacillati > Actinomycetota > Actinomycetes > Kitasatosporales > Streptomycetaceae > Streptomyces > Streptomyces sp. NPDC045778. Next base: position 343,044 of record NZ_JBWKJZ010000001.1, on the reverse strand, counting down.
GCGCAGCATCGAGCCGACGGCGAGCGCGAGCACGCCGAGCAGCGAGACGTACAGGCCGCCCTTGAAGACCGTGTCGATCCACGAGACCTCGCCGACGCCCGGGCCGCTGTGCGCGCCCGAGGCCACGAGGCCCACGAAGAAGATGGAGCCCGCGGAGACGACGAAGGCGATCACGAAGAAGATCAGGGCCTTCGCCGCGAGGACCCGGGACCGCTGCGGCGACGCCGTGAACGTCGTACGGATCATGCCCGTGCCGTACTCGGACGACGTGACCAGGACGCCCAGGGTGATCAGGCAGATCTGGCCGAGGATCAGGCCGAAGAACGCCGGGATGGTGTACGGCACGTCCACGTAGTCGGCGTCGTCCGTCTGCGCGACCGCGAGCAGGCCGATGCCGATGACCAGGAGCAGGAAGACGCCGAGCGTCCACATCGTGGAGCGGACCGACTTGATCTTCGTCCACTCCGAGGTGAGGGCGTGGCCGAGGTTGGTCTTCTTGATCGGGATCGGCGAGGTGTACGCGTTGTTCATCGCCTGCTGCCAGGCCGAGGGCGGCGCGGGCGCGGCGGGCGCGGGGGTCATCGGCGTCGCGCCGGGCAGGGGTGCGCCGTGCGGCGGTGCGCCGTGCGGCGGCTGCGGGGCGGTCGCGACGGCGACGGGCTGCGGGGCCGGGGCCTGCGGCGCGGGGGCCTGCGGCATGGCCGGGGCCTGCTGCGGGGCCGGGGGCTGTGCGGGCTGCTGGGGCTGCTGGGGCTGCGCCTGCGGCTGCGGAGTCTCAGGCGTGGTCATCGGGCTTCCTCGCTGTCGCGCTTGGTCATCTCGGGGGAGGCGGGGGCCTGCGGGGCGGCGTACGGGTTCGGCTGCGCGCCCGCGGGTGCGGGCGCTGCGCCGGGCGCGCCCTGCGGCATCGCGAACGGCTGGCCGCCGCCCTGCTGGGGCGGCGGCGGGGCGTACCAGCCCGGCTGGCCCTGGCCCGGCACCGGCATGTGCGGCTGCGGCTGCGCGCCGGGCGGCAGCTGCTCCTGGAGGCCCGTGCGCGGATCGATCGTCGACCGGTAGTCCACGGCCCCCTGCGTCATGCGCATGTACGCCTCCTCGAGCGAGGCCTGGTGTGGCGACAGCTCCCACAGGCGTACGTCCGCCTCGTGCGCGAGGTCGCTGATGCGGGGCAGCGGCAGGCCCGTGACGCGCAGCGCGCCGTCGGGCTCGGGCAGGACCTGGCCGCCGGCCTCGGTGAGCGCGCCGGACAGCTTCTCGCGCTGCTGCGGATCGGTGTCCGGGGTGCGGACCCGGGCGAAGTCGGCGGAGTTCGCCGAGATGAAGTCCGTGACGCTCATGTCGGCGAGCAGCTGGCCGCGCCCGATGACGATGAGGTGCTCGGCGGTCAGTGCCATCTCGCTCATCAGGTGCGAGGAGACGAAGACCGTACGGCCCTCGGCCGCGAGCGACTTCATCAGGTTGCGCACCCAGAGGATGCCCTCGGGGTCGAGGCCGTTGACCGGTTCGTCGAAGAGCAGTACCTGGGGGTCGCCGAGCAGCGCGGCGGCGATGCCGAGGCGCTGGCCCATGCCGAGCGAGAAGCCCTTGGAGCGCTTCCGGGCCACGTCCTGGAGGCCGACCACGCCGAGGACCTCGTCCACGCGGCGGGCCGGGATGCCGGAGAGCTGCGCGAGGCAGAGCAGGTGGTTGCGGGCGTGCCGGCCGCCGTGCACGGCCTTCGCGTCGAGGAGGGCGCCGACCTGGCGGGGCGCGTTCGGCAGCTTGCGGTACGGGTAGCCGCCGATCGTCACCTGCCCGGCCGAGGGGGCGTCAAGGCCCAGGATCATGCGCATCGTCGTCGACTTGCCGGAGCCGTTGGGCCCCAGGAAGCCGGTCACGGTGCCGGGCCGCACCTGGAAGGAAAGGTTGTACACGGCTGTCTTGGCGCCGTAGCGCTTCGTCAGGCCGACTGCCTCGATCATTCTCCGCACCCATCGAATGGTTCAGGACGTCGGGGCAGACGCCCCCGTAAGGGTTAGGAGGATATCCGCGGGCTGACGGTTCCGGCCAAGACCGAGTAAAACGATGCCTTCTCCTGGCGTGGGCGCCCTCCGCACCCTCCCCGCCGCTACCGCGCCGGGGTTTCCCCCACCCGCCCACCCGCTAGTCCCCGGTGTCCGGGCCCGGCCCCGACCTGGCGGCTCCCGGCCCGTCGCCCGTCTGCCCGTACCTGCCCCAGCGCCCCGGCCCGGCCCCGGTCCTCTGTCTGAGGGGGAAACGGGCGGGCAGTCGCCCACAGCGCTCCGCCGAGCCCGCCCCGGCCCGTCCGGCGTTTGAGGACAAGCGCGTTAGCGCGGTGGGTTGAGCTCGGCCGACGGCTGGGTGGGGCAGGAGAGGGCAGCCCCCGGGCTAGGCGTCGCGGCGCTTGAGCAGCACGTACCCGCACAGCAGTGCCGCTACCGTCCAGGCCACCATGATGCCGAGCCCGCCCCAGGGCCCGTACGGGGTGTCGTCGTCGAAGGGCGACGTGACCTGCATGATCTTGCTGCCGGCCTGGTCGGGCAGGAACCGCCCGACCTTCTTCGTGGCCGACACATTGCCGAGGATGCTGGAGATCAGGAAGAAGAACGGCATCAGGATGCCGAGGGACAGCATCGGGCTGCGCAGCATCGCGGCCACGCCCATGGAGAACATGGCGATGAGCATCATGTAGAGCCCGCCGCCGATGACCGCGCGCAGCACCCCGGGGTCCCCCAGGTGGGCCCGGTGCTCACCGAGCATCGCCTGCCCGGCGAAGAAGGCGATGAAGCTGGTGGCGAGCCCGACGACGAAGGCGAGCAGCGCCGCCACCACGACCTTGCTGAAGAGGAACGTGGCGCGCTGCGGAACCGCGGCGAGCGAGGTGCGGATCATGCCGGTGCTGTACTCGTTCGAGACGACGAGGACGCCGAAGACGATCATCGCGAGCTGGCCGAGCGACATGCCGGCGAAGCTGATGAAGGTCGGGTCGAAGGTGAGCTTGTCGTCGCGGCTGAGGCTGTCGTAGTCGTTCTTGGAGAGGGCGCTGATGAGCATGCCGAGGGCGACCGTGACGACGACCGCGAGGCCCAGCGTCCACACGGTCGACGCCACCGAACGGATCTTGGTCCACTCGGACTTCAGTACCTGCGTCGCTGCCATGCGCCGGTCACTCTCCCTTCGCGCGCGGCTGCCAGCCCGCGCCCCAGCCGGGGCCGCCGGGCCCGGGCGGCGGGCCGTCGGCCGCCGCGGGGCCCTGGTGGTCGGCGTGCGCGTGGTACTCCACCGACTCCGCGGTGAGCTGCATGAAGGCTTCCTCCAACGAGGCCTGCTGGGGGCTGAGTTCATGGAGGACCAGGAGGTGCTGGGCGGCCAGCTCGCCCAGCTGCTCGGAGCTGGCGCCGTCCACTTCGAGGGTGCCGTTGCCCGCTTCGACGGCGGTGATCCCGGCCTCGTGCAGCACGTCGAGGAGGCGCTCGCGCTGCGGCGAGCGCAGTCGTACGTACGACCTGGAGTTCTCGCGGATGAAGTCCGACATGGAGGTGTCGGCGAGGAGGCGGCCCTGGCCGATGACGACCAGGTGGTCGGCGGTGAGCGCCATCTCGCTCATCAGATGCGAGGAGACGAAGACCGTACGGCCCTGCGCGGCGAGGGATTTCATCAGGTTCCGGATCCAGTGGATGCCCTCGGGGTCGAGCCCGTTGACCGGCTCGTCGAACATCAGGATCTCGGGGTCGCCGAGCAGCGCGCCCGCGATGCCGAGCCGCTGGCCCATGCCGAGCGAGAAGCCCTTGGCCTTCTTCTTCGCGACAGCGGTCAGGCCGACGGTGTCGAGGACCTCGTGGACGCGGGCGCGCGGGATGCCGTTGGACTGCGCCAGACACAGCAGATGGTTGAAGGCGCTGCGGCCGCCGTGCATCGCCTTGGCGTCCAGGAGCGCGCCGATGTAGGTGAGCGGGTCCTTCAGCTGCGCGTAGTGCTTGCCGTCGATGCGCACGTCGCCCGCGGTGGGGTTGTCGAGCCCCAGCATCATCCGCATGGTCGTGGACTTGCCCGCGCCGTTCGGCCCGAGGAAGCCCGTGACGACGCCCGGTCTGACGGTGAAGGTGAGGTTGTTGACCGCCACCTTCTCGCCGTACCGCTTGGTCAGCCCTTCCAGCTCGATCACGCAGCCACCTCGATCACACAGCCACCTCGATCACGCCGCCGCCTCGGTCACGCACGGACCCCGATCATGTCGACACGCTAAAACGGGACGGAGCCCCCTGCCACTCGGCGTGGCAGGGGGCTCCGTCGCGTTCACCCCGTGATTGGTCGTACCGCGTCAGCGGCTCTGCTGTGCCGGGACCCCCCGAGAGATCGGCTCGTCCTCCGTGGGCGTACCCGCGGCGGCGACGGCGGCACCGGTGAGCGTCGCGAGCATCTCGCGGACGTTCGTCAGCTGGGCGTTGATGGAGTCGCGGCGGTTGGTGAGCGCCGCCAGCTCGCGCTCGGACTCGCTGCGGATGCGGTCCGCCTTCGCGTTCGCGTCCGCGACGATGTCCTCGGCCTGACGCTGCGCGGTCTCCACCGTCTGGCGGGCGCGGCGCTCGGCGTCGGTGCGCAGCTTCTCCGCCTCCAGGCGGAGCTGCTCGGCGCGGTGCTCGATCTCGGCGAGGCGCTTCTCGGCCTTGGCCTGGCGCGAGGCCAGGTCGCGCTCGGACTGGTCGCGCCGCTTGGCGAGGTTCGTCTCGAAGTCGGCGGCGGCCTGGGCGGCCTTGGCGCGGGTCTCCTCGAAGAGGGCGTCCGCCTCCTCGCGCTTGGACTGCGCGTCCTTCTGCGCCTCGGCACGCAGCGCGTTCGCCTCGCCCTTGGCCTTCTCGACGATGCGGACGCCCTCGTCCTCGGCCTTCGCCTTGCGCTCGGCGGCGAACGACTCGGCGTCGTTACGCACCTGCTGGGCGGCCGACTCGGCCAGCTCGCGGTGCTGTTCGGCCGCGCGCCGGGCCTCCTCGCGCAGGTCCTTCGCCTCTTCCTCGGCGAGGCGCAGGATCTTCTCGACGCGGGCCCCGAGCCCGGCGTACGACGGCTCGGCGTCGGCGACCTGGGCCTGGGCGTTCTGCGTTTCGAGGTGGAGTTCCTCGATGCGCTTTTCCAGAGCAGTGATTCGGGTGAGAGCGGAGTCTCGGTCGGAGACGAGCTTGGAGATACGTTCGTCCACCTGAGCGCGGTCGTACCCACGCCGCACAAGCTCGAAGCCGTAGGGGGAAGTGTCGCTCATGGGGTTCCTGTCGAATGAGACCGGGTGAGGTGATAGAGGGAATCCTAGGGGGCGTTGCGGCGTGTCATCGAGCGTATGCCCGTTTGATCTGGAGAATGACACCCCTTTTGAGTGGCTAACCGGCAGAGCGCTTGCCAGCGACAGGGCCGAAGGTCCCTGCCGAGCACGGAATGGGCTCCGTGGCTAGCCTTCTGACTGCTTGCCACCCGAACGTGTGGCCCCCGCCGCGGCCCCCGCCTTGACGCCCGCGTCCTTGCCGCCCTGCGGGGCCTCAAACGATTCCAACGCCTCGAGCACGTCCTGGACACGGGAAATCTCCGCATTGATGTCCTCGCGACGCCGGACGAGGACCTCCAGCTCGCGCTTGCCCTCCTCGACCGTGCGCTCGGCCTCGGACCGCGCCTCGGCGTGGATCCGCTCGCCCTCGCGCACCAGCTCGGCCTTCTTCTGCTCGGCCTCCTTCAGCAGCCCCTCGGCCTTCTTCACGGCCGCGATGCGCACCTTGCTCGCCTCGGAGTTGGCGTCCGACACCAGCTCCTCGGCCTTCGCCTTCGCCTCGGCCAGCTGCTCCTCCGCGGCCTTCACCAGCGCGTCGCAGCGCTCGCCCGCCGACTTCATGGCCTCGGCCGACTCGCGCCGCGCCCGCTCGTGCAGCTCCTCGATCTCCGTGGTGACGCGGCCGCGGTGCTCCTCGACCCGCTCCCTTATCGCGGTGGCGTCCCGGCGGGCACCGACGAGCAGCTCGTCCGCGTCCGTACGCGACTTCTCCACCAGCGTGTTGCCCTCGACCGTGGCCTCGGCGACGATCCGCTCGGCCTCCTTGCGGGCCGCGCCGACCATCGTGTCCGCCTGCGACTCGGCGTCCGTCGTCGCCTTGAGCGCCTTCTCCTGGGCGTCCGCGGTCAGCTTCTCCGCCTCGGACGTGGCCTCCGTGATCAGCTTGTCGACCTGCTCCGCGGCTTCCGTACGCCGCTTGTTGGCCTCCTTGCGGGCCTCGTCCAGGGTGCGCTCGGCCTCCTGGCGCGCGTCCGCGCGCAGCCGCTCGGCCTCGGCGAGCGCCTCCTCCTTGACGCGCTCGGACTCCGCGCGGACGCGCTCGGCGTGCTGCTGCGCGGAACCGACGGTGTCCGCCGCCTCCGCGCGCAGCCGCTCGGCGTCGCCGGTCGCGTCCGAGATCAGCCGCTCGGCCGCGGCCACGGCCTCGGCGCGCACGCGCTCGGCCTCGGCCGCCGTCTCCGACGTGAGCCGCTCGGCCGCCGCCACCGACTCGCTGCGGACGCGCTCGGCCTCGGCGGCGGTCTCCGCCGTGAGGCGCTCGGCCTCGGCGATGGCCTCCGCGCGGACGCGCTCCGCCTCGGTGGCCGTCTCCGTGGTGAGGCGCTCGGCCTCGGCGATCGCCTCGGTGCGCACGCGCTCCGCCTCGGCCGCGGTCTCCGTGGTGAGGCGCTCGGCCTCGCTGCGGGCCTCGCCGATCAGCGTGTCCGCCTGGTTCGCGGCGTCACCGCGGATGCGGTTGGCGTCCTCGCGGGCGTCGGCGCGGGTGCGGGCGGCGTCCTGGTCGGCCTGCGCGATGGTGTCCGAGGCCTCCGTGCGCACCCGCTGGGCGTGCTCGGCGGCGTCCGAACGCAGCCGGTCGGCCTCGGCCATCGCCTCCGCGACGGTGTGCTCGGCAAGCGCCTTGGCGGCCTCCGCCGCCTCGGTGGACTCGCGCCGGGTACGGCTCGCGTCCTCGCTCGCGCGCTCCCGCTCGGCGTACGCGTCGGCGCGGACGCGGTCCGCCTCCTCCTGCGCCTCGGTGCGGGTGCGCTCCGCCGCGTGCTCGGCGGCCGAGCGCAGGCCGGTGATCTCCTCCTGGGCCTGCTCATGCAGGCCGGCCACGGAGTCCCGTACGGACTGGGCCTGCTGCTCGGCGGCGGACACCAGCTCCGTGGCGCGCGCCTCGGCCTCCTCGGCCAGGCGGTGCGCCTCGGCGTCGGCCTCCTCCACACGCTTGCGCGCCGCGGCGAGCAGTTCCTCGCTCTGCTCGCGGGCCCGCTCCCGCTCCTGGTCGGCCTCCGTGCGCGCGGCGCCGAGCGTCTCCTCGGCCTCGCGGCGGCGCCGGGCCGCCTCCTCCTGCGCGGCCGTGAGGGCCTCGGCGGCCTCGGCCGCGACGCGCTCGGCGGCGGCCGCCGCCTCCGCGCGCACCCGGTCCGCGGTCTCCTGCGCCTCCGTCTTCAGGCGCTCGGCCTCGGCGGCGGCCTCGGAACGCAGCCGCACCGCGATGGCCTCGCCCTCGGCGCGCGCCTGCGACGCGTCCGCCGCGGCCTCGTCGCGCAGCCGCTCCGCCTCGGCCTCGGCCTGCGACTGGAGGGTGCGGATCCGCTCGGCGGCCTCCGTGCGCTGCCGCTCGGTCTCCTCGGCGGCCTCACGCCGCATCAGCTCGGCGTCCGCGCGTGCCTCGGTCAGCGTCCGCTCGGCCGCGGCGAGCTTCTCCTCGGCCTCCGTCCGCAGCCGGGCCAGCTCGGCGTCGGCCTCGGCCGTGCGGGCCGCGACCGCGCGCTCGGCCTCCTCGCGCAGCTCCCGCGCGGCCGTCTCCGCCTCGGCCTTGACGGCCTCGGCCTGCTCATTGACCTCCGTGCGGTGCCGCTCGGCCTCCGCGCGGGTGCGCTCCAGGGTCTCCTCGGCCTGCTGGCGCAGGGACGTGGCCCGCTCGACGGCCTCGCTGCGGACCCGCTCGGCCTCGGTGGTCGCGGACTGGCGGGCCTCGGCCGCGTCCGTCTTGGCCTTGGTCAGCAGCTCCTCGGCGGACCTGGCCGCCTCCTCGATCTGCTGGACGGCCTCGCGCCGCGCCTCGCCGCGGATCTTCTCGCCCTCGGCGACCGCGTCGGCCCGCAGCTGCTCGGCCTCGCCGCGCAGCCGGCGCGCCTCCTCCTGGAGTTCGACGGTCTTGGCGCGGTACTCCTTGGTGTCGTCCTTCGCCGCGCCCTTGAGCTGCTCGGCGATGTCGTGCGCCTCGCTGCGCAGGCGGTCCGCCTCGGCCTCGGCCTCGGCGCGGACCCGCTCGGCCTCCTCGGCGGCGGCGCGCGTGGTCGCCGTCGCCTCCTCGGAGGCCTTCGTCAGGACCTCCTCGGCGGTCCGTGCGGCCTTCGCGATCTCGGAGGCGGTCTCCTCCGCGGTGATCGAGCGGGCCTTCTCGGCGGCCTCCGCGACCAGCTTCTCGGCCTCGGCGGCGGCGTCCGCGAGCTTCTGCTCGGCCTCCGCCTTGGCCGCCTCGGCCTCCTTGGTGGCCTCGCCGACCAGGCGTGCGACCTGCTCCTTCGCCGTCCGCGTGCGCTGCTCACCCGCGGCCTCGGCGGCCGCGAGCTGCTTGGCCGCGGCCTCCTTGGCCCCGGCGACGAGCTTGTCCGCCTCGGCGCGGGCCTCGCGCAGGGCCGCCTCGGCGTCGGCCATGCGCTGCTCGGCGGTCCGGCTCAGCTCGGTGGCCTGGCGGCGCGCCTGGTCGGACTCGGCCGCGGTGGACGTACGCAGCGCCTCCGCGTGGTCGGCGGCCTCCTGGGCCTGCGTCGACGCGGCGTTCAGCAGGCGCTCGGCGTCGGTGCGGGCGCGGCGGAGGATCGCTTCGGCTTCCGCGCGGGCGCTCTCGGCGTCGGCGGCGAGGCGCTGCCGGGCCGCCTCGGCGAGCCGCTCGGTCTCGGCACGGGCGGCGGCGAGCGCCTGCTCGGCCTCCGCGCGCGACTCGTCGAGCAGGCGCCGGGCCTGCTGCTCGCTGCGGGCGCGCAGTTGCTCGGCCCACGCCACGTTCTCGTTGACGTGGGACTCGACGGTCTGACGGCGCTCGTTCAGCTCCTGGTCGAGCTGCTGGCGCCGGGAGACGGCCTCCGTGTGCAGCTCCGCCTGGAGCCGGGCCTGCTGCTCGGCGTGCTCCTGGAGGATGCGCTGCGTCTGGGCGCGGGCCTCGCGCAGCTCGCGCTCGGCGTCGGCGCGCAGCTGCTCGGCCTGGATCTGGGCGTTCCGCAGCAGCTGCTCGGCCTGATAGCCCATGTCCGCGCTGTCGTAGGCAGGGCGGGACGCGAGGTTGCGGCGCGCCTCGTGCAGCTTGGCGCGCAACACCTCGACCTGGTAGCCGAGGTCCTCGGCGTGCTGGACGGCCTTCTCCCGGTCGGTCTTCAGCCGGTCCATCTCGGCTTCGAACCGTGAGAGATGGTCGGCCTCAGCCGGTCGTCGGCTGTCCTGGCTCTCGTAGCCCCGCACTGCGCGGTCCCATCCTTCCCCGAGCTCTCGGCTGCGCTCGAGCAGGGGACGCCCCACTCCTGGTCGCAAGTCTTAGACGTACGAGCCTCGCCCGTCCCGCGAACGAGGCCCCCGGAGAATGGTGTCAGATCAACAGCGGAGCTTGGGCTGCTGCCCCGACGCTCGTCCCCCGAAACCCGGACCCCGGCAAGCGACCGCCCAAGGTTCGGACGGCCGCCACCAACCCTACCGGCCCCGATAAGGGGAGGTCAGTGCTCGGCCTGTTCGGCGGGCGCGGAGGTGACGAGTTCGGTGAGGACGCCGTGGCAGTCCTTGGGGTGCAGGAAGGTGATGCGCGACCCCATCGAACCGATGCGCGGCTGCTCGTACAGGACGCGGACGCCCTTGTCGCGGATGGCCTCCGCGTCGCCGTCCACGTCCGCCGTGCCGAAGGCGATGTGGTGCACGCCCTCGCCGTTCTTGGCCAGCCACTTGCCCACGGCCGAGTCCTCGCGGATCGGCTCCAGGAGCTGGAGGTAGGAGGCGCCTCCGTCCGAGGTCTCGTTGATCTTCAGCATGGCCTCGCGCACACCCTGTTCCTCGTTGACCTCGGTGTGGAACACCTCGAAGCCGTACGTCGCGCGGTAGAACTCGACGGTGGCGTCGAGGTCCTTGCAGGCGATCCCGATGTGATCAATTCGCGTCAGCATGGTTCAAGTGCAGCGCCTGTGGCCGTGATTACGCAACGTGCGCGCGATCACACTCGCCTCCCGGTGACGCGCGCCCTACCGCTAAGTACATTCGAGTAAACCCTCGTTCACATCTCCTCAGCTCCCCAGCTGGAAGGGGCCGTGCCACATGTCTGGAACGACCGGAACCACCTCAGTGATCGTCGCGGGCGCGCGCACGCCCATGGGGCGCCTGCTCGGCTCCCTCAAGTCCTTCTCCGGCGCAGACCTGGGCGGATTCGCGATCAAGGCGGCCCTCGACCGGGCGGGCATCGGTGGCGACCAGGTGCAGTACGTGATCATGGGCCAGGTCCTCCAGGCCGGGGCGGGGCAGATCCCGGCGCGCCAGGCCGCGGTCAAGGCGGGCATCCCCATGAACGTCCCGGCACTCACCGTGAACAAGGTGTGCCTCTCCGGCCTCGACGCGATCGCGCTCGCCGACCAGCTGATCCGCGCCGGTGAGTTCGACGTCGTGGTCGCGGGCGGCCAGGAGTCGATGACCAACGCCCCGCACCTGCTCCCCAAGTCCCGCGAGGGCTACAAGTACGGCGCGGTCGAGATGCTCGACGCGATGGCGCACGACGGCCTCACCGACCCCTTCGAGTCGATCGCCATGGGCGAGTCCACGGAGAAGCACAACACCCGCCTCGGCATCCGGCGCCCCGAGCAGGACGAGATCGGCGCCCTGTCGCACCAGCGCGCCGCCGCCGCCCAGAAGAACGGCGTGTTCGACGCCGAGATCACGCCCGTCGAGGTGCCGCAGCGCAAGGGCGACCCGGTGCTCGTCTCCAAGGACGAGGGCATCCGCGCCGAGACCACCGTCGAGACGCTCGGCAAGCTGCGCCCCGCCTTCGGCAGGGACGGCACGATCACCGCGGGCACGGCCTCGCAGATCTCCGACGGCGCCGCGGCCGTCGTCGTCATGAGCAAGGCGAAGGCCGAGGAGCTGGGCCTCGCGTGGATCGCCGAGATCGGGGCGCACGGCAATGTGGCGGGCCCGGACAACTCCCTCCAGTCCCAGCCCTCCAACGCGATCCTGCACGCCCTGAAGAAGGAGGGCCTGGGCGTCGACGACCTCGACCTCATCGAGATCAACGAGGCGTTCGCGGCCGTCGCGGTCCAGTCAATGAAGGACCTCGGGGTGTCCACGGAAAAGGTGAACGTCAACGGCGGCGCCATTGCCCTGGGTCACCCGATCGGGATGTCCGGAGCGCGGCTCGTCCTGCACCTGGCCCTGGAGCTGAAGCGGCGCGGCGGCGGGGTCGGCGCGGCCGCGCTGTGCGGCGGCGGCGGTCAGGGCGACGCGCTCATCCTGAAGGTCTCCAGGAGCTGAGGGCCTGGCACTCTCGCTATAGCCCCTCACTCCCGTCGCCCCTCGTTTCTTCTTCGCTTCCCTCTCGCATCCCCTTCGTGTCTTCGGAGACGTACGTACGGAACGGAGCCGCAATGCAAGACGTCCCCTCCCTGGTGGCGCAGGCCCGCGAGGGCAGGCCGCGGGCCGTGGCCCGGCTGATCTCGCTGGTGGAGGGGGCCTCGCCGCAGCTGCGCGAAGTGATGGCGGCCCTCGCGCCGCTGGCCGGGCACGCGTATGTCGTGGGGCTCACCGGTTCGCCGGGCGTCGGCAAGTCCACGTCGACGTCGGCCCTGGTCAGCGCGTACCGGCGGGCCGGGAAGCGGGTGGGCGTCCTCGCCGTCGACCCGTCGTCGCCCTTCTCCGGCGGGGCGTTGCTCGGTGACCGCGTCCGTATGTCCGAGCACGCCTCCGACCCCGGCGTCTACATCCGCTCCATGGCGACCCGGGGGCATCTGGGCGGGCTCGCCTGGGCCGCGCCGCAGGCCATCCGGGTGCTCGACGCCGCGGGCTGCGACGTGGTCCTCGTCGAGACGGTCGGCGTCGGCCAGTCCGAGGTCGAGATCGCCTCGCAGGCCGACACCTCCGTGGTCCTCCTCGCGCCCGGGATGGGCGACGGCATCCAGGCCGCGAAGGCCGGGATCCTGGAGATCGGTGACGTGTACGTGGTCAACAAGGCCGACCGCGACGGCGCCGACGCGACCGCGCGCGAGCTGAACCACATGCTGGGCCTCGGCGAGGCGCGTACGCCCGGGGACTGGCGGCCTCCCATCGTCAAGACCGTCGCCGCCCGCGGCGAGGGGACCGACGAGGTCGTCGAGGCGCTGGAGAAGCACCGGGCGTGGATGGAGGAGCGGGGGGTCCTCGCCGCGCGGCGGGTCTCCCGGGCGGCCCGTGAGATCGAGACGATCGCCGTCACGGCCCTGCGGGAGCGGATCGCCGACCTGCACGGGGACGTGCGGCTCAGCGCGCTGGCCGAGCGGATCGTGGCGGGCGAGCTGGACCCTTACGCGGCGGCGGACTCCCTGGTGGAGGGGCTGACCGGGGCCTAGGCCCCGCCGGGCTTTCGTCCTGCGGGGCCCGGCTTGGGCGGTGGTCCGGCACCTGGCACGGCGGGGCCGGGCGCGGCGGCTGTGCGCGCCCACCCGCCCGCCGCCACCCGGGCAGTGGGTGGAGGACTCCGCCGCGGTGCTCGGGGGAGGGGACCGCGGGGCCCCGGGAGGGGTGGGGCCGGGAGCCGTGGGCGGGCGGGTGGGAGGGAAAGCGCCCGCCGCGGTGGCGGCGGGCGCGGTGTGAGGGGCGGGGTGCGAGGGGCTGGGGTGTCAGTCGTCCAGGGGGCCGGCGGTCACCTTGCCGGAGTCGAGGTCCACGACCCAGTGGCTCTCGGCGCCCTTGGCGGACACCGTCTCCACGTCCCAGGCGCCCTTGCCGCGGGCCTCGTCCTCGAGGTCGACCGACGTCACGGTGCCCTTGCCGGCGGCGGCCTTCGCCGCGTCGGCCGCGGAGACCGAGGAGCCCTTCAGCGCGGCCCTGGCCTCGGCCGCGTCCTCGGCGTCGTTCTCCGTGTGCGAGTCGAGCACCTTGCCCGTGCGGGGGTCGACGTGCACGCTGTGCCAGGTGTCGCCGCCCTTGCCGAGGACGTCGACGTCCCAGACCAGGCTGCCGTCGTCGGAGTCGAGGTCGGCGGAGACGGCGGTGCCGTTCGCGGACTTCAGCGCGGCGGCGATCGCGTCCGCGGCGCTCACCTTGGCGGCCTTGGCCTCGGCGGCGTCCCGCGCGTCCTCGTCCCGGTCGTCCCGGTCGTCCCGGCCATCCCGGTCGTCGCGGTCGTCGCGGTCATCCAGGTCGTCCTTGTCGCGCCGGTCGTCGTCGTACCGGTCGTCGTCGTACCGGTCGTCGTCGTACCGGTCGTCGTCACGGTCGTCGCCCTTGGCCTCCGCGCCCCGCGCGCCGTCGCCCTTCAGCTGGACGCTCGACTTCTGTGCCGACGAGCCCGACGAGGCCGGGGAACTCTCGCCGTCGCCGTTGAGCGCGAAGGCCGTGGCCGTCCCGCCGCCGATGAGCGCGGCGGCCGCGACGGTGGCGATGACGATGTTGCGCTTCATGAGGGTTTCCTCCCGAGTGGTTGGCCCCCCGGTGCGTTCCGGGGCCGTCCGTTCCGATGGGAAACACGCTGCCTGAACGTTCCTGAAGCCCTCCTGAAGACGCCTGAAGATTTCTTCAGGCTCGCTCCGGCATCCTGAAGGCATGCGTCTGTTGATCGTCGAGGACGAGAAGCGTCTGGCCCTGTCCCTGGCCAAGGGCCTGACCGCCGAGGGCTACGCCGTCGACGTCGTCCACGACGGCGTCGACGGCCTGCACCGGGCGACGGAGGGAACGTACGACCTGGTCATCCTGGACATCATGCTGCCGGGCATGAACGGCTACCGGATCTGCTCCACGCTGCGCGCCGCGGGCAACGACGTACCGATCCTGATGCTGACCGCCAAGGACGGCGAGTACGACGAGGCCGAGGGCCTGGACACGGGGGCGGATGACTACCTCACCAAGCCCTTCAGCTACGTCGTCCTGGTCGCGCGCGTGAAGGCGCTGCTGCGCCGCCGCGCCGCGGCCCCCTCGCCGGTGCACCGGATCGGCGAGCTGAGGATCGACACGGCGGCACGCCGCGTCTTCCGCGAGGGGGACGGGGCGGACGGCGCGGGCACCGAAGTCGCCCTGACGGCGAAGGAGTTCGCGGTCCTGGAGCAACTGGTGGTGCGCGTGGGCCAGGTGGTGTCGAAGGCGGAGATCCTGGAGCACGTCTGGGACTTCGCGTACGAGGGTGATCCGAACATCGTCGAGGTGTACGTGAGCGCGCTGCGCCGCAAACTGGGCGCGCCGCTGATCAAGACGGTCCGCGGCGCCGGCTACCGCCTGGAGGCCCCGCGATGAGCCGCCGCTTCCGGCCCTTCGCCTCGGTGCGCGCCCGCGCGACCGCGGCGGCGACGCTCGTCGTGGCCCTCGCCCTGGTCGCCGCGGGCGCCGCCGTGCTGCTCGCGCTCCGGTCCAGCCTCGTCGGCCAGGCCGACGCGCAGGCCGAGTCCGCCGCCCGGAAGGTGGCGTCGGCGCTGGCCGCGGGCAGCTCGTACGACAAGCTCGACCTGTCCGACGACGACAAGCCCGTACGGGTCCTGGACGAGGACGGCCGCGTCGTCGCGCACACCGACGACCTGGAGCGGTTGTCCGGCGAGCGCGTCAAGGCCGCGCGCCCCGAGCCGAAGGCCGCGTCCACCGGGCCCGCCCCCCGGGCCCCCGGAGCCACCAAGGCCCCCGGAAGCTCCGGCGAGCCGGACGACTCCGAGGAACCGCGCGAGACCGACGACTCCGACGACCCGGCCGACGCCGACGACCCCGACGACGCCGCGGAGGACAAGGAGGAAGCCGCCGAGGACGCGGCCGAGGACGCCGCCGAGAAGGCGAACGGCTCCGGCGACGGCTCGGGCGACGGCTCCGGCGACGGTTCGGACGACGACCTCAAGGTGGGTGAGATCGACGGCGAGACCGAGATCACCGAGCGCTCCGCGACCGTCGACGGCGACACGGAGGATTACCGTTTCGCCGCCGTCGGCGTGAACACGGAGTCGAAGGGTGAGCTGACCGTCGAGGCGGGCGCCCCGCTGACCACCGCACGGAACGCCGTCACCACCGCGCTGACCGCGATGCTGATCGGCTTCCCGGTGCTCCTCGCCGTGATCGCGGCCGTGACCTGGCTGGTCACGCGCCGCGCGCTGCGGCCGGTCGACGCGATCCGCGGCGAGATGGCCGCCATCACCGCCTCCGAAGACCTGGCGCGGCGGGTGCCCGAGCCGGACACGCACGACGAGATCGCGCGTCTGGCCCGCACCACCAACGAGACGCTCGCCGCCCTCCAGACGTCCGTGGAGCGCCAGCGCCGCTTCGTCGCCGACGCCTCGCACGAACTGCGCAGCCCGATCGCCTCGCTGCGCACTCAGCTCGAAGTGGGCGCCGCGCACCCGGAGTTGCTGGATGTGGCGGGTGCCGTCGAGGACACCGTGCGGCTCCAGGAGCTGGCCGCCGATCTGCTGCTGCTCGCCCGGCTGGACGCCGGGGAGAAGCCGGGCCACGGCCGGGTGGAGCTCGCGGCCCTGGTCCGGGAGGAGCTGTCGCAGCGCCCGGCGGACCGCGTCCCGGTCACGACGAAGCTGGAGAGCGTCGAAGTGGCCGGATCGCGCGGGCAGTTGAGCCGGGTCCTCGGCAATCTCGTGACCAACGCCCAGCGGCACACCCGGTCGCGGATCACGGTCACCACCCGGACCGACGAGGCCTGGGCGGTCCTGGAGGTGGCCGACGACGGGAACGGGGTGCCGCCGGCGGAGCGTGAGCGGATCTTCGAGCGGTTCGTGCGTCTGGATGACGCGCGCACCCGGGACGAGGGAGGCGCGGGCCTCGGTCTCGCCATCGCCCGCGACGTGGCCGCGCGGCACGGTGGCACGCTCACGGTCGACGAGGCCCCTGGCGGGGGCGCCCTGTTCACCCTGACTCTGCCCCGAGCGCCACGGGAGCGCCGCGAAGGGGCGCGGGGAACGGCGCGACCAGCCACGGACGACCGGCACTGAAGGGCACGAGCCGAGCCGACCTCACCCCGGAGCCCCGCCGAGGCACAGCGGCAGCGTCACGGCTTGCCGCGCAGGCCGCGCAGGTGCTCCGCGATCGGTGTCAGTGCCTTGTGCAGGTCGCCGAGGGCCTCCGGTGAGATGAGGTCCACGAAGTGCTGGCGCACGGAGGTCACGTGGTGCGGCGCGACGCGCTTCATCGTCTCCATGCCCTCGTCGGTGAGCACGGTGAACAGGCCGCGTCGGTCGGACTCGCAGTTCTCACGCCGGACCAGGCCCGCGTTCTCCATGCGCGTGATCTGGTGCGACAGGCGGCTCTTGGACTGGAGCGTGGCGGTCGCGAGGTCGCTCATGCGCATGCGCAGGTCGTCGGACTCGGAGAGATGTACGAGGATGTCGTAGTCGTTCATGGTCAGGTTGAACGGCTGGAGATCCTTCTCCAGCTGGTACGTCAGCATCCTGTTGACCTCCACGTGGGTGCGCCAGGCGCACTGTTCCTCGTCGGTCAGCCACTGCGGGGCCGTCTCGGTCTCCATGGAATCGATTCTACCTAAGAAGTTGAATGATGAACGAGTGAAGGGGTGTGACACGGCTCGCACCCCCCGGGACACCGAGGGGCACAGGCGTTCGCCGTCACACTCCGCAGACTACCGCTCACAGGCCGAAGCGACGCTGGAGGCTGCCTAGTTGTCCGGGAAGGCGCGGTCCGAGCGGCTGCTGTCCACGTTGGCCATGTTGCCCGCCCTGGCCGGAGGAGCCGGGTCCGCCCGCGCCGCCGCCGGTGCCCGCCGCGCCCGGCACCCCGGCCTGCTGCGGGAGCGCGCCGGTGTCGACGCTGTCCATCAGGGACTCCGAGGACTGGAGCAGGACCGTGCCCGCGCCCACGAACTCGAACTGGTGCTCCTCGCCCGATGTGCCGCCGATGCCGGTCAGGGCGCGCAGTCCGCCGATCACTCCCGTCATGTACCCGTGGTCGTAGTGGTGGCAGGGGGACGGGCAGTCCGCCCAGCCGACGAGGGCCTGCGGATCCACGCGGATCGGCGGCTCCATGAACACCACGGGACCGCTGGAGACCGCCACGAACTTGCCCGTGCCGATCAGCGTCAGAAAGCCCGGGACGATGGACTGCTTCAGCGAGAGACTTGGCTGAAAAGCGAGGAGGTTCCCCGCGCGGATCGTCAGGTTGCCGTCTTCCAGGTCGTACGAGTTGGCGTCGAAGGCCCGGTCGGCGAGCAGCATCTTGCCCTCACCCTCGGCCACCACCCAGTCGCTCGCGTGCAGCGGGGAGTGGAAGGACGTGCGCAGGAGGCGGTCGAGACGGCCGTGGCCGATGCCGTTGAAGTCGATGCGCCCGTAGTAGGCGATCATCTTGCCCTTCTGGAGGAACCACTGGCTGCCGCGCAGCTCCACGCAGAAGGTGTACGCGTTGACGTTGTCATCGCTCGGGAGCGTGGCCGGGTCGAAGATCACGGGTGTGCTCACAGCTTTTCCTCCGATCCTTGGACGTACACCACGCCGTTGCCGCTCAGCTCCAGCTGGAAGGCCTCGCCGGAGCCGCGGCCGACCATGTCGCGCCAGCCGAGCGCCGTGGACAGCTTGTTGCGTACGTCACCGTGGTGCGCCACATAGGACTGCGGGTCGACGTGGACCGGGCGCTGGGGGGTGATGGGCAGCTCGACGACGCCGCCGTGCGCCATCACGGCGACCGCGCCCTGGCCCTTCAGGGACGTGGTGAACAGGCCCTGGCCCGAGATCTGGCCGCGCACCATGCCCATCACGCCGCCCTGCGAGCCGAGGAACACGGTGCCCTGCTGGAGGGTGCCGTCGAAGGCGAGCAGGCGGTCGGCCTCCACATACAGCGTGTCGCCGGTCAGGGTGATCACGTGGACGTGGTGGCCGCCGTGCCCGAACATGACGGTGCCGCTGCCCTCGACGGTCATCAGCGGGACGTCCTCGTCGGCGAGGCGGCGCCCGATCATGGACATCAGGCCGCCCTGGCCGCCGGTGAGGTTCGGGGTGAAGGAGACGTCGCCCTTGTAGGCGAGCATCGCGCCGCGCTGGCTGAACAGCTTCACACCCGGCTGCACCGTCGCCTCGACCATCTTCGGAGTGACTTCACGGAACGGCATGTCACACGTCTCCCGCGATCGTTTCGCGCTCGCTGGGCTGGACGTACACCAAGCCGTCGCCCTCGAAGCGGATTTGGAAGGCCTCGCCGCCGCCCTCGCCGAACAGGTGGCGGAAGGTGACGCCGGACTGGAAGCTCTGCTTGAGATTGCCCTGGTGCGCGACATAGGCGCCCGGGTCGACATGGAGCGGATACTGCTTCGTCACGCGCAGGACGACCGCGGGGCCGTCCGAGATGATCGCCGCCTGGCCTGTGCCCTCGACGGTCGTGGTGAAGATGCCGTTCCCCTGGGTGGCGCCGCGCAGGCCCGTGAAGGTGGTGCCGGTGCGCAGGCTCGCCTCGGTGCACAGCAGATTGCTGGATTCCACATACAGCTTCTCGCCCTGGAGGTGGACCAGGCTGATCTCCGTGGCGCGGTCGGCGAACCAGCACGTGCCGTGGCCCTTCACCTCCATCACCGTCATCTGCTCGTTGGTCAGACGACGGGTGACCATGCCTCGGATGCCTTCGCCGCCCCCCGTCAGTTTCTTGAAGTTCATCGTGCCGTCATAGGCGACCATCGAACCGTTCTTCGCCTTGACCGAGTCGCCTGTCATGTCGACGGCGAGCACTCTGCTGCCTTGCACTCGGAACGTAGCCACGAAAGCGAAGGTATCCGCAGCGCGGTGCGCGGCGACAGGGTTACCGACCCTGAACGAACCCGGGTAGATCCCTGATGCCACAATGGGGGGACGCTTGTGCATCCGTTCACAAGATCGACCCCGACCCCGCCCCCCGAAGGTGACTCGTGGACATCAACACCGCTTCCGCACTCCGCCGCCTCCGCCTGATCTCCATTCCGGAGGCCGTGTCCTTCCTCCTCCTGATCGTCTGCTCGGTGCTCAAGCGGACCACGGACTTCAACGCCGTGCCGGCGATGGGCATGATCCACGGTGTGCTCTTCATCCTCTACGTGCTGTTCTGGGCCGACGCCTGGAACCGCACCAAGTGGAGCCTGAAGACGGCCGCCCTGTACTTCGTGCTCTCCGTCCTGCCGACGGGAGGCTTCTTCGCCGACCGCAAGCTCAAGCGTGAGGCCGAGGCCGCGGTCATCGCCTCGCGCGCCCGCCGCGAGGGGGTCGTGAACGCGTGATCGTCGCCTTCTCCGTGACGCCGCTCGGCGTCGGTGAGGACGTGGGGGAGTACGTCGCCGACGCCGTCCGCGTGGTCCGTGAGTCGGGCCTGCCGCACCGCACCGACGCGATGTTCACCTCGATCGAGGGCGAGTGGGACGAGGTCATGGACGTGGTCAAGCGGGCCGTCGCCGCGGTCGAGGCCCGGGCGCCCCGCGTCTCCCTCGTCCTGAAGGCCGACGTCCGCCCCGGTGTGACGGACGGCCTGACCTCCAAGGTCGAGACCGTCGAGCGCCACCTGTCCCAGGGCTGACAGCCGAGGCTCACGTCATGCCGCCGCAAGGCCCCCGCCGCACACCGGCGGGGGCCTTGTGCTGTCCCGTCCCCCGGAGCGGTTGAGCGACTGCTCAAAACCCTGCTACGTTGCCACGACCGCAGTTGAGCGAGTGCTCAAAGCAGTCGCTCAAGCCGTCCTGACGTGGAGGTTTCCGGTGAGCCTGTACATCGAAGCGTTGATCCGCGCCGACATCGACGACCTGTGGGCACACACCCAGGAGCCCGCCGCGCACCAGAAGTGGGACCTCCGGTTCACGGAGATCGACTACCTGCCCACCACGCAGGGTCAGCCGCAGCGCTTCCGGTACGCCACCCGCGTGCTGCCCTTCCTCACGATCGCCGGCACCGGCGTCAGCGCGGGCGAGAAGCGCAGGCCCGACGGCACCCGGACCTCGGTGCTCCGGTTCGCCTCGCCGCATCCGCTCTCGCTGCTCGCCGAAGGCAGCGGCTACTGGCGCTACGTGCCCACCGGCGACGGCGTCCGCTTCCTCACGGGCTACGACTACCGGCCGCGCTGGGGCCGCCCCGGCGCGCTCGCCGACCGGTTCCTCTTCCGCCCCCTCATGGGCTGGGCGACGGCGTGGTCCTTCGACCGGCTCCGGCTCTGGCTGGAGCGCGGCATCACCCCGGAGCGCGCCCTCGCCCGCGCGGCGGCCGAAGCCGGGGCGCGTGGCCTCGCGGTGGCCGTGGCGGGGCTGTGCGGCGGGCCGGTGGCCGCGCTCGGGGCCGCCCTCGTGGCGCTCCTGGTGCCGCCGCTTCCCGGCACGCCCGCCGCGCGCCGCTGTCTGCGCACGCCGCCGACGCGCGCGCGTGCGCCGCGCGCCCTCGACCGCCTGCCCGCCGCCGCGCCCCTCGACCTCCAGGAGAGCCCCGTATGACGTCGATCTTCCGTACTGCCCTCGGCGCCGACTTCGAGCGGCTGCACCCCCGGCTCCAACGCCGGTTCTCCGTCGGGCTCGACAGCGGCGAGGCCTGCGTCGGATACGGCGTGATGCGGCGGATCTGGCACGGCCGCGGCTTCGTGAAGCCCTTCCTCGCGGTCGGCGCCACCCGGCACATCCTCGTGCCGCGCACCGGCCGGAACGTACCGTTCACCATTGAGAACGTGCCGTACGCCGACACCTTCGGGCGTGAGACGGTGAGTTTCGTGCGCACCTTCCACTTCCCCGGCCGTGACCGGCGCTTCGACGCCCAGATGGTCCTCGCCCCCGAGGGCGACCGCGTGCTCGACTACCTCGGCACGCACCAGCACCTCGCCAGCGACCTGCACTTCGCGGCCGAGCCCGACGGCTCGCTCGTCATCCGCTCCGGAGAACACCGGTTCCGCGAAGGCCCGGTGGACGTACGGGTGCCGGACGTCATCGGCGGCGACGCCGAGGTGCGCGAGTCCTACGACGAGGCGGCCGGGTGCTTCCGCATCAGCGTCCGGGTCGTCAACCGGTACGCCGGGCCGCTGTTCGGGTACGAGGGGTCCTTCCGGGCGGCGTACCGGGACGTGCGGGAGTGCGGCGTGCGGCCGGGTCTCAGGCCCGTGCGCGAGGAGGTGCGCGCGTGAGCGCGGAGACCCGCGAGAAGCTCCTGGAAGGGGCGCTGCGCACGCTCACCGAGCAGGGCATCGCCAAGACCTCCGCGCGCAGCGTGGCGGCGGCCGCCGGGGTGAACCAGGCGCTCGTCTTCTACCACTTCGGGTCGGTCGACGAACTGCTCTCCGAGGCCTGCCGGTACGGCACGGAGCAGCGGGTCGCCCGCTACCGGGACGCCCTCGCCGCGATCTCCACGCTCGGGGAACTCCTTGAGTTCGGGCGGCGGATGCACGAGGAGGAGCGGGCGGCGGGGTCCGTGGCCGTGCTCGGGCAGCTGCTCGCCGGGGCGCAGACCCAGCCGCGGCTCGCGGCGGCGACGGCGGCGGGGCTCTCGCTCTGGGTCGCGGAGGTCGAGAAGGTCCTCGTGCGGGTGCTGGGGGCTTCGCCGCTGGGTGGGTTCGTGGACGCGGTGGGGCTTGCGCGAGCGGTGGCGGCGTCGTTCGTGGGGATCGAGCTGTACGAAGGGGTGGACGCGGAGGGGGCCGGGCGGGCGCTCGATGCCCTGGAGGACCTGGGGGCCCTGGTTGCCGCCCTGGACGACCTGGGTCCTGTGGCCCAGCGGGCGGTCCGCCATCGCCTGCGGCGTGCTGCGCGCTGACGTGGGGCCTCGCCAACGGTTGCTCGGCGCTGTGGGCTGTGCCCACCCGTCCCGCCCAGCGGGACGATTGCCCACAGCGGGTGGGGCTCAGTGCCCACAGCGGGTGGGGCTCAGTGCCCACAGCGGGTGGGGCTCGGGGCCACAGCAGGAAAGGGCAGGGAGCAGGAAACACCACCCGGCCAGCCCCGCCCCGTTCGACACGCCGTCGAAAGTCCCTTTTTGTTTGGTTATCGGCTCATTTGATGACCAGAGGAGGGCGC
This sequence comes from Streptomyces sp. NPDC045778, assembly GCF_056431945.1. Lineage (NCBI taxonomy): Bacteria > Bacillati > Actinomycetota > Actinomycetes > Kitasatosporales > Streptomycetaceae > Streptomyces > Streptomyces sp. NPDC045778. The sequence goes on along the minus strand of NZ_JBWKJZ010000001.1, from coordinate 320,869 downwards.
TGTGCGGCCGGAGGGCTACGACTACGACACCCACAGCCGGCTGGCCGGTCCGCTCACGCAGCCAGAGGAGGGCCGCGGCGGCTACCGGGTCCGGTACAGGTCGCTCCTCGCAGGCGAGCCCCGCCGAATACGCGCCGTCCTGCTGATGACGCTCGCCCCGCTGCTCACCGGCGCCCTGCTGGTGTACCTCGTCTGGCCCACGCACTGGACCGAGCGCGAGGGCGGCGACCGCTGGCTGGTCGGGCTCGATGTGGCGATGCTCGTCGCGATCGGGCTCATCGAGCTGTTCATGCTGGTCAACGTCGTGTCGATCGCGCACGCGACGATGGTGGCCCGCGACCCCGTGCCGGTGGTGCCCGAGCCGGGCACCCGCGTCGCGTTCCTGACGACGTACGTACCGGGCAAGGAACCGCTCCCCATGGTCCGCGCCACGCTGGAGGGTGCCGTGCGGATACACCACACGGGCCCGCTCGACGTGTGGCTGCTCGACGAGGGCGACGACGACGAGGCGAAGGCCCTGTGCGCGGAGCTGGGCGTGCGGCACTTCACCCGCGACGGCGTACCGGAGTGGAACCGCGAGAAGGGCCCGCACAAGACCCGCACCAAGCACGGGAACTACAACGCCTGGCTCGCGATGCACGGTGACGACTACGACTTCTTCGCCTCCGTGGACACCGACCACGTCCCGCTGCCGAACTTCCTGGAGCGGATGATGGGCTTCTTCCGGGACCCGGACGTCGCCTTCGTGGTCGGCCCGCAGGTGTACGGGAACTACACCTCGCCCGTCACCAAGGCCGCCGAGTCGCAGCAGTTCCTGTTCCACGCGCTGATCCAGCGGGCCGGGAACCGCTACCGGGCGCCCATGTTCGTCGGCACCAACAACGTGGTGCGGATCGCCGCCCTGCGACAGGTCGGCGGCCTCTACGACTCCATCACCGAGGACATGGCCACCGGCTTCGAGCTGCACCGGCACCGCAACCCGGCGACCCGGCGGCACTGGCGGTCCGTGTACACCCCGGACGTGCTCGCCGTCGGCGAGGGCCCGGCGTCCTGGACGGACTTCTTCACCCAGCAGATGCGCTGGTCGCGCGGCACCTACGAGACGCTGTTCAAGCAGTACTGGAAGGCGCCGTTCACGATGCCGCCCGGGCGTCTGTTCTCGTACACCCTGATGCTCGTCTACTACCCGATGACGGCCGTCAACTGGCTCCTGGGCATCCTCAGCTGCGTCCTGTTCCTGTGGTTCGGGGCCTCGGGCACGCAGGTCGCCGCCTCCGTGTGGCTCATGCTCTACAGCGACGCCGCGGCCCTCCAGATCGGCCTCTACCTCTGGAACCGGCGGCACAACGTCTCGCCGCACGAACCCGCGGGGTCGGGCGGCCTCGCGGGCATGGCGATGTCCGCCCTCTCCGCGCCCATCTACGCCAAGTCGCTCGGCGCCGCGCTCCTTCGCCGCCCGAGCCGCTTCGTCGTCACGCCCAAGGGCTGCGGCGCCACGTCCGACCGGCTGCTCACCTTCCGCGTCCATCTGTTCTGGGCGGCGGTGCTCGCCAGTTCACTCGTCGCCTCGTTCGTCCTCGGCCACACGCATGCGGCGATGCGCACCTGGGCCGTGCTCGCCCTGGTCATCTCGCTCGCGCCGGTGACGGTGTGGGGCGCCACCGTGGTCAGGGAGCGCCGGGTCCGCAAGGCGGCGCGGCAGCGGCTCGCGGAGCGCGGGACCGAGGGCGAGCCGGAGCCGGCCTTCGCCACCGGCACGACCACTGGAGGTAACTGACGCCATGGCCCTGCGGCTCTCGAAGCTCTCCCAGCGTTCCAAGAAGATCGCGTTCGGCGCCGGCGCGGGCGCGCTGCTCATCGGCCTCAACGCCCCCGCCGCGGTCTCCTTCGCCGAGGAGAAGTACCACGCGTACAAGATCGCCCAGCCCGGCTACAAGAAGAAGTACGGCTCGTGGAAACAGATCGGCATTCCCAAGGAGTTCCGTACGAACGCCATTCACGCGGCGCTCCTGTACACCGGGAAGGTGCTGATCGTCGCGGGCTCCGGCAACGAGCAGAAGAAATTCGACGCCGGGTCCTTCGACACGATCCTGTGGGACCCGAAGAAGAACACCTTCAAGAAGGTGCCGACGCCCGTGGACTTCTTCTGCGCCGGGCACGCCCAGCTCCCCGACGGGCGTCTGCTCGTCGCCGGCGGCACCGCCCGGTACGAGCTGCTCGACGGCGAGGTGGAGCGCGCGGGCGGCGGCATGCGCGTGAAGAACGAGAACCCCGATAAATCGGTCGTGCTGAAGAAGGGCACCAAGTTCCGCTCGCCCTCGGGCGTCGAGTACGTCAGCAAGTTCGACGTGGAAGTCCCCAAGGCCAAGCGGGATTTCAGCATCACGTACTCCAAGTCCGGTGTGATGCAGCCCTGGAAGACGAAGGTCACCGCGAGCGAGGCCCGGGTCTTCGTGGAGGCCGTGCAGGACGGCGAGCAGGCGGTCACCGAGAAGGCCGCGCAGTACGAGATCGAGGGCCTGACCGGCAAGGAGGCCGACAACACGTACGGCATCGCCGAGAAGATCACCATGGACAAGCAGGACTTCCAGGGGATCAAGGCGGCGTACGAGTTCGACCCGGAGACCGAGCGGTACGTGGCCGTGGAGCCGATGGAGAAGGCCCGCTGGTACCCGACGCTGGTGGGGCTCGACGACGGCCGGGTGCTCGCGGTGTCCGGGCTCGACGACGTCGGCGTCATCGACCCCGGTGACAACGAGATCTACGACCCGAAGACCAAGAAGTGGACGGACGGCCCCAAGCGCTACTTCCCGAGCTACCCGGCGCTGTTCCTCACCAAGGGCGGCAAGCTCTTCTACCCCGCGTCCAACGCCGGGTACGGGCCCGCGACCAAGGGGCGCGAGCCCGGCCTGTGGGACCTGAAGACCAACACCTTCACCAAGGTGCCGGGGCTCACCGACCTCGACCAGACCGAGACCTCCGCGTCCGTGCTGCTCCCGCCCGCCCAGGACCAGAAGGTGATGATCCTCGGCGGGGGCGGCGTCGGCGAGTCGGACAAGGCCACGCGCCGCACGGCCGTGATCGACCTCAAGGAGGCCAACCCCGCCTTCAGGACCGGGCCGCGGCTGCCGCAGGGCACCCGCTACCTGAACAGCGTGATCATGCCGGACGACTCGGTGTTCACCACCAACGGCTCGTCCGACTACCGGGGCCGCAGCGGCAGCAACATCCTCAAGGCGCAGTTCTACGACCCCAAGGCCGACGCCGGGCGCGGCGCCTTCCGCACCGCGGCCGAGCCCACGGTGGGCCGCAACTACCACTCCGAGGCGCTGCTGCTCCCCGACGGGCGCGTGGCCACCTTCGGCTCCGACCCGCTCTTCGACAACGAGCAGAACACCAAGCTGGGCCACTTCGAGCAGCGCATGGAGATCTTCACCCCGCCCACGCTGCACAAGGCGGGCAAGGACCGTCCCGTCCTGGGCGAGGGGCCGCGGGACCTGCCGGCCGACGGCCGCGCCACGTTCCGCACGGCCCACCCCGAGAAGGTCGTCTCGGCCCGCCTCATGCGCCCGAGCGCGGTCACGCACACCACGGACGTCGAGCAGCGCTCCATCGCGCTCGGCCTGACGAAGGGCCAGGGCTCGGTGACGGTGGAGGTGCCGCGCGGCGACACGGCGCTCGTGCCGCCCGGCTGGTACATGCTCTTCGTGACGGACGCGGACGGGGCCTCCTCCGAGGCCAAGTGGGTGCACGTCAAGTAGCGCGCGGCCCAAGGCCGTTCACGCCGGTACGAAGGCCCCGTGGCGCAGGACCGGGACCTGGGCGCTCGCGTTCAGCTCCGTGGCGACGGCCACGTCGTCGGCGAAGCCGTCGCCGGTCAGCTCCCGGCCGGACGCGCTGTCCGCGACGGCCGCCCCGACGTCGGCGACCGCGGTGAAGGCGGCGGCGGCCGCGGCGGCCTCCGGGGAGAGCGCGGCGGCGCCGTGCTCGCGCAGGGCCGCGATCACGGCGCCCGCGCCGAGCAGGTCCTCGACGGCGGGCCGCAGACTGCCGTCGGGCCACCGCTCGCCCGCCGCGATCACCCCGACGGGCCGCTCGGCGGTGCCGTGGCCCTGCCCGGCGAGCCACCGGCCGACGGCGGCCGGGTTGCGCAGGGACCCGGCGGCGACGCCCGTCCCGCCCGCGGCGGCCGCGATCGCCGAGCCGTTGGGCGAGGGCAGCACGAGACGCTGGGTGAAGGGGGCGCGCCGCAGGGCCGCGGGGGACAGCGACCACGGCGTCGCCGCGGTGACCGCGCGCCGCCCCACCGCCAGGCTCGCGTCCATCTGCCGGGCGAACGCCGTGGCGTGCTCGTCCCGCCACGCGTAGGGGAAGACCCGCGCCCCCGCCTCCACCGCGACCGACACCGACGTGGTGAAGGACAGCACGTCGACGACCACCAGGAAGGAGACGGCCGGCGCCAGGCGCTTCGCCCCGGCCGGGCCCCATTCGAACCGGATGCCGTAGCCCGTTTGCGACAAGTCCTCGCGCATGTGCCACGAGGCTGCCAGCCGCCGCGATGCTTGGCCAGTGCCCTCGACGCACCGTGACCGCAGAGGGGTTGACCTTTACGCTGCGTCCACCCGGCGGGCCGCGGGGCTACGCCTTCGCGTTGCGGACGAGCCCGAGCGCGTAGTCCGGCCACCACTGCCCGGCCGCGGGGCCGCCTCGGCACGGGCCGTCGGAGTCACCGGGCCGCTTGATCCACAGGTAGGCGTCGAGCAGCGGGTCGCCGGTCCTGTCGGTGGGCGGGGTGCCGAGGCCGCGGCCCGGCGGATTGCACCAGGCGTCCTGGCGGTCGCCCGCGAGGGGGCCCCGGCCGTTGCGGCTGGTGTCCATGACGAAGTGCTTGCCGCCGACGGCCGCGGACAGGGTGCGGCCGTAGGCCTTGGTGGTCTCGTCGCTCTGGAAGTTGGAGACGTTGAGCGAGAAGCCGTCCGCCGCGTCCACGCTCGCCCGCCGCAGCGGCTGCGCCAGCTTGCGGGCGTCGGTGATCCAGCCGGGGTTGCCCGCGTCCAGGTAGACCTTGACGCGGGGCTGGCGCTTGAGCCGCTGGATCGCCTCGGAGAGCAGCTGGTAGCGCTCCTCGTGGTACTGGGCCGGGGTGCAGCCGTCCACGATGTGCGGGATCGCGTCCGGCTCCAGGATCACCAGGGCCGGGCTGTCCCCGATGGCGGCGGCGAAGGAGCCGAGCCACTGCCGGTAGTACCCGGCGTCGGGCGCGCCGCCCGCGGAGTGCTGCCCGCAGTCGCGGTGCGGGATGTTGTACGCCACGAGCACGGCGGTGCGGCCCTCCTCGGCGGCGCCCGCGGTGGCCTCGCGGATGTCCGGGGCCGGGTCGTCGCCCGCGGGCCACTCGGCCATCGGCTGCTCGGCGATCCGCCGGAGCGCCTCGGCGTCCTGGGTGCGGCCCTCCTGCTCCCACTGGCGCACCTGCCGGGCCGCCGCGCTCTGCGGGTCCACCCAGAAGGAGTGCGGCGCCGCCTTCGTGCCCTTGGAGGGGGCGGCTTCCCGCTCCTTCGTGCCGGAGTCGCCGGAGCCGCCGGAGTCGCCGGAGCCAGGCCCGGACGAGCATCCCGCCGCGAGCCCGAAGGCGGCGACGGCCGTGAGTGCCGTGAACGTACGGAGCAGCCGGTGCATCCAGCCCCCTAGGGCGACGGTGACGTGACGTACGGGTGGGCGCGCGGCAATCGTGGCATAGGGGATTAATCGGTCGCGGGTGCGACACCGCCGACAGGCCGGGCGTCAGCCGCCCGTCGGACACACGGCGGGCCGCGGCGCGCCCGCCGCCCGCCGGACGGGCGCCGCGGTGGGTGCGTCAGCCGCCCGTGCTGAGCGCGATGCCGAGCGGCGTGCGCTCGTACAGGACCTGACGGCCGTACCGGCGCGACTGGAGCAGGCCCGCCCCGCGCAGCACGGACAGGTGCGCGGACACCGATGACGGGGCCAGGCCGAGCCGGTGGGCGAGCGCGGAGGTGGTGGCGGGCTCGGCGAGCGCGGTGAGGACGGCGGCGCGGTTCTGGCCCAGGAGTCGCGCCAGGGGCTCGGGGGTGTGCTCCGCGGGGGCCGTCCACAGGCCGGCGATCCCGCGGGCCGGGTAGACCAGGGTGGGCTGCCACGGGGGGTCGTAGCCGCTGATCACGTCCGGCCAGCTGAACACGCTCGGCATGAGCACCAGGCCCCGCCCGTCCAGGTGCCGTGCGTGGCGGCCGCGCCACTGGGCCGTCAGCGTGCCCGCCTCCCAGGCGAGGCGCCGGTCGAGTTCCGGCAGGAGCGCTTCGAGGCCGACCTCGGCGAGCCGCCGCGAGTGGTACGCCACGTCCGCCTCCAGGAGCGCGCGCAGGCGCGGCCAGTGCGGCTCGACCAGGGCGTGCCAGGCCGCCTCCAGGGCGTCCGCCAACTCCCGTACGGCACGCGCGGGCCGCGCGAGCAGGCGGCGGCCGAGCGGGCTCTCGGCGGCGCCCGGCGTGTCCGCGAGCGCCCGGGCCATGTCGGCGCGCGCGGCCTCGGGGTCCGCCGCGCGCACCGCCGCGATCTCCTCGTCGAACGCCGCCGCGGGGCCGATCGGCGGCGGCCCGAGGAAGTCCGGGCTGTGCCCGCGCGGAGGCATCAGGAGCCAGACGGCCGCCAGGTCGAGCCGCTCGGCCGCCGCGCGCGAGTGCCGCAGCCAGCGCGGGTGGTAGCCGTGCCGCTCGGGCCGCTTGAGGGTGCGCACCGCCTCCTGGGTCTCCCACAGCGGCGACACCGCGAAGCGGCAGCGCAGCGGGTCGGCCTCGCCGAAGTGCAGGTGAAAGGGCATCCGGCCTCCCCGTCCGGCCGTGGGCCCGGCCGTGGATTCGGCCGGAGCCGAAACTTTAGGGCGCGCTCCCTGACTCGGCCAGGGTGGGCGCATGTCCCAGCAAGCCCCCACGCCCGCCGACACGGGCGGCTACCGGCGCGTCTTCGCCGTCCGCGAGTTCCGGGCCGTCTTCGCCGCCCACGCCCTGTCCCTGCTCGGCGTGGTCGTCAGCGAGATCGCGCTGACCGTCCTCGTCTACGACCTCACCGGATCGCCGCTGCTCAGCGCGCTCGCCTTCGCGCTCGGCATGCTGCCGTACCTGGTCGGCGGCGCGCTGTTCGCCGGGGTCGCCGACCGGCATCCGCCCCGGCGCGTCCTGGTCGGCTGCGACCTGCTGTGCGCGGGCTGCGCGGTCCTGATGGCGCTGCCCGCGACACCGGTGGCGGGCCTGCTCGCCCTGCGCTGCGCGATCGCCGCCGTCGCACCCGTCTTCAACGGCACGCGGATGGCGACGCTCACCGACGTCCTGGGCGACGGCGACGTGTTCGTGCTCGGGCGCTCGCTGCTGCGGATGGTGTCGCAGAGCGCCGTGCTCGTCGGCTTCGGGCTCGGCGGCGTCCTGCTCACCGTGGTCCCGCCGCGCGGGGCACTGGTGATCACCGTGGTGACGTTCCTCGCCTCCGCGCTCCTGCTGCGCTGCGGGACGCGGCGGCGCCCCGCCCGCTCGGGACCCGCGCACGGCGACACCGCCCTCGTGAAGTACTCCCTGGCCGGGGCCCGCCAGGTCCTGGGCGAGCGGCGCCTGCGCGCGCTGGTGCTGCTGCTGTGGGCGCCGCCGATGTTCGCCGTCGCCCCGGAGGCGCTCGCCGCCCCCTACGCCGAGCAGATCGGCACCGGATCCGCCGGGGTCGGCCTGCTGATGTGCGCCATGCCGATCGGCACCATCGCCGGCGAGCTGTACGCGGGGGCCGCGCTCTCGGCCCGCGCCCGGGCCCGGATCACGCTGCCGCTCGCGGCCACCACGCTCCTGCCGCTGCTCGCCTACGGGGCCGCGCCCGGCCTCGGCCTCGCCGTGCCGGTGCTCGTGCTCGCCGGGGCGGGGGCGGCGTACACGCTCGGGCTCGACCGCTGGTTCGTGGACGCGGTGCCGCCGGAGCTGCGCGGGCGGGCCATGACCGTCCACACGGCCGGTCTGATGACGCTCCAGGGCGTCGGCATGGCGCTCGCGGGCCTGGCCGCCGAGTTCTTCGCGGTGAGCACGGTGGTGGCGGCCGTCGCCGCGCTCGGCACGGTCTGCTGCGCGGCCCTGGCCCTGGAGGTGCGCGCCACCGCGCCGCGCGCACCGGCGCCGCCCGCGTGCCCTCTGACCGGCGAACGCGCCCCGGAAAGCGAACGCGCTGCCGAATCGTGAGACTGGGGCTGACCGCCCTGGGCCCGGCGGCTAAGGTCGACGCTGTGCCGAAGCCGCTCAGTCTCCCCTTCGATCCCATCGCCCGCGCCGACGAACTCTGGAAGCAGCGCTGGGGGTCCGTGCCCGCCATGGGCGCCATCACCTCCATCATGCGCGCCCAGCAGATCCTGCTCGCCGAGGTCGACGCGGTCGTCAAGCCGTACGGACTGACCTTCGCGCGCTACGAGGCCCTGGTGCTGCTCTCCTTCTCCAAGGCGGGCGAGCTGCCGATGTCCAAGATCGGCGAGCGCCTCATGGTGCACCCCACCTCCGTCACCAACACCGTCGACCGCCTGGTCCGCTCCGGCCTCGTCGACAAGCGCCCGAACCCGAAGGACGGCCGCGGCACCCTCGCCTCCATCACCGACAAGGGCCGCGAGGTCGTCGACGAGGCCACCCGCGAGCTGATGGCCATGGACTTCGGCCTCGGCGTGTACGACGCCGAGGAGTGCGGCGAGATCTTCGCGATGCTGCGGCCCCTGCGGGTCGCCGCGCGGGACTTCGAGGACGAGTGAGCGCCGGGCGCGTGGCCGCCTAGGGCGCCCGAAGATCGCGTGAACCGGACAGTTACGCTCATAGCCATGAAACGCAGCGTGCTGACCCGCTACCGGGTGATGGCCTACGTCACCGCCGTCATGCTCCTCGTCCTCTGCGCCTGCATGGTGGCGAAGTACGGCTTCGAGAAGGGCGAGGACCTGACGCTCGTCGTCTCGCAGGTCCACGGCGTCCTCTACATCATCTATCTGATCTTCGCCTTCGACCTGGGCTCCAAGGCGAAGTGGCCGTTCGGCAAGCTGCTGTGGATCCTGGTGTCCGGCACCATCCCGACGGCGGCGTTCTTCGTCGAGCGCAAGGTCGCGCGTGAGGTGGAGCCGCTGCTCACCGACGCCTCGCCCGTGATCGCCAAGGCGTAACCGCACCGCCACGGACCGTCCCGTGGCGGTCAGCCATCGACATTTACTAGGACGTCCAAGTAAATTGGTGGCATGGACGCTCACGCCATCGAGGAGGGCCGCCGTCGCTGGCAGGCCCGGTACGACGCCGCGAAGAAGCGCGACGCCGATTTCACGACGCTCTCCGGTGACCCGGTCGAGCCTGCCTACGGGCCCCGGCCCGGGGACGCGTACGAGGGCTTCGAGCGGATCGGGTGGCCGGGCGAATACCCCTTCACGCGCGGCCTCTATCCCACGGGGTACCGCGGGCGCACCTGGACGATCCGCCAGTTCGCCGGCTTCGGCAACGCCGAGCAGACGAACGAGCGGTACAAGATGATCCTCGCCGCGGGCGGCGGCGGCCTCTCCGTCGCCTTCGACATGCCGACGCTGATGGGCCGCGACTCCGACGACCCGCGCTCGCTCGGCGAGGTCGGCCACTGCGGCGTCGCCATCGACTCCGCGGCCGACATGGAGGTCCTGTTCAAGGACATCCCGCTCGGCGACGTCACGACGTCGATGACGATCTCCGGCCCCGCCGTCCCCGCCTTCTGCATGTACCTGGTCGCCGCCGAGCGTCAGGGAGTCGATCCGCGCGTGCTGAACGGCACGCTCCAGACCGACATCTTCAAGGAGTACATCGCGCAGAAGGAGTGGCTCTTCGAGCCCGAGCCCCATCTGCGCCTCATCGGCGACCTCATGGAGCACTGCGCCCGCGAGATCCCCGCGTACAAGCCGCTCTCGGTCTCCGGGTACCACATCCGCGAGGCGGGTGCGACGGCCGCGCAGGAGCTGGCGTACACGCTGGCCGACGGCTTCGGGTACGTCGAGCTGGGGCTGAGCCGCGGCCTCGACGTCGACGTCTTCGCCCCGGGCCTGTCCTTCTTCTTCGACGCCCACGTCGACTTCTTCGAGGAGATCGCCAAGTTCCGCGCCGCGCGCCGGATCTGGGCCCGCTGGATGAAGGAGGTGTACGGCGCCAGGACCGACAAGGCGCAGTGGCTGCGCTTCCACACGCAGACGGCGGGCGTCTCCCTGACCGCCCAGCAGCCGTACAACAACGTGGTACGCACCGCCGTCGAGGCCCTCGCCGCGGTGCTCGGCGGCACCAACTCCCTGCACACCAACGCCCTCGACGAGACCCTCGCGCTGCCCAGCGAGCAGGCCGCGGAGATCGCGCTGCGCACCCAGCAGGTCCTCATGGAGGAGACCGGCGTCGCCAACGTGGCGGACCCGCTCGGCGGCTCCTGGTACGTGGAGCAGCTGACCGACCGCATCGAGGCCGACGCCGAGAAGATCTTCGAGCAGATCAAGGAGCGGGGCCTGCGGGCCCACCCCGACGGGCAGCACCCGATCGGCCCGATCACCTCCGGCATCCTGCGCGGCATCGAGGACGGCTGGTTCACCGGGGAGATCGCCGAGTCCGCCTTCCGCTACCAGCAGGCCCTGGAGAAGGGCGAGAAGCGGGTCGTCGGCGTCAACGCCCACCACGGCTCCGTGACCGGGGACCTGGAGATCCTGCGGGTCAGCCACGAGGTCGAGCGGGAGCAGGTGAAGCTGCTCGCCTCGCGGAAGGCCGCACGGGACGACGCCCGGGTGCGGGCCTGCCTCGACGCCATGCTCGCCGCCGCCCGCGACGGGTCCAACATGATCGCCCCCATGCTGGACGCGGTCCGCGCGGAGGCCACCCTCGGGGAGATCTGCGGGGTGCTCCGCGAGGAGTGGGGCGTGTACACGGAGCCCGCGGGGTTCTGACCCCCGGCGCGTGAGAACACCGGCGGGCGCGTGGCCTTTCCTGCGCGCCCGCCGCAGTCGGGCCCCGGGTACCCATGGTGCTGGTCGGGGCAGGAACCCTTTTCGGTCGCAATGCACGACTGCTCAAGCGGGTGCATGTCCCCGAGAGGTTCAATTCCTGCTTCTCAAGGGGCCTTTCATGGCTGATCGCCCTCCGCGAGGAGGGGCTGATTCCGGGAAGTTTGCAGAAGGGAATGAAGGGTACGAGGGTTCGCCTGTGTGGGGCCTGTGTCACCTTGTGAACGCCTGTTGACCGTTGGGGTCTCAGGGACGTTCGCATCTGTGGGGGACCACATGCATTCGCGTGCCACCAGCACGTCATCTCGACGTGCTCGAAAGAGATCGGTCGCCCTCGTGCTCTCGGCTCTGACAGCCGGAGCCCTGACGCTCACCGTACTGCCCGCGACCGCCAAGCCGTCCGATCCGCTGGAGAGGGGCGGCTCCGTCTGGGGCCGGGGTGCGCCGGACTTATCGATGCCGGCAGTGAAGGTGGGTACCAACAAGCCGGTCGCCAGTGAGGTGGAGACGGCACCCTCGGCACGGCGTGCGGCCTGGCGCGAGGAGCAGCGCAAGCGGGTCGGAGAGGTTGCATCGCGTACGGGCGGGGTGGCTCGCTCGTATGCCGATGCCGATGCCGATGTGCCGGAGGGGCAGGGTGGCGTGCCCTGGCACCAGTTCAGCGACTTCCGTGTCACTGACTCGCTGACCGCCCGCATCGATCTGTCCACCGGCAACCTCCTGTTGGCTGGTACGGACTTCGACATCGCGGGAGTGGGGCAGGACCTCACCCTCTCCCGCACGTACAACTCACTGGACGCACCCTGGGGCAAGGTCTCCCAGCGCTGGTGGCAGGGCTACGAGCGCTATCTCCAACTGGCAGACGCCGAGGTCGTCCTGTACGACGCCACTGGTGCGTCGGTGCGTTTCAAGAGGAGCGGCAGCTCTCTCATCACGCCTAAGGGCTACTCCAGGGACCTGAAGAAGAACGGTGACGGGACCTATACGCTCACCGACCGCAAGTCCGGCTCCAAGGACACCTACGACGAGCACGGCACCCTGACGAAGGTGACCGACCGCAACGACGGCACGATCACCGTGGAACAGCACGACGGGGGCAGCGAGCACAAGGGCTTCAAGGTCACGGAGGCCCGTTCCGGGCGCTGGGTCGACCTCGTGAAGACGGACGCCTCACAGTGGCAGGCCAAGGATCACACCGGCCGCACCGCGGTGTTCGACCTCAATCCGGCCGGCGACCTGGCCCGCACGACCGACACCGAAGGCAAGTCCACCGTGCTCGGCTACGACTCCTCCCGTCGGCTCACCAAGATCACCACGGCGGAGGGGCGGGTCACGGTCTTCACCTACGACGATGCCAACCGCGTCACCTCGATGCTGCGGGCCACCGACTTCGACGGCTCCGGCCACACCGGCCCGACGTACACCTACACCTACTCGGCGCCCGCGCCGACGGCCGCGGGTACCACGAAGGTCACCGACCCCGAGAGGCATCACACCACCTACCACCACAACGCGGACGGCGAAGTGTCCAAGTCGGTCGACCACTTGGGGCGGGAGCGCGCCAAGACCTTCGACGCCAACCGCAACATCGACTCCGCGACGGACGCGATGGGTTCAGGGAGCACGCCGGGCAACGTGACCAAGTACGGGTGGGACTCCCGTAACAATCCGACCAGTGTCACCACGCCCACCGGCGGCAAGAGCGTCAACAGCTGGCAGACCATCGCCGGCGGTGACGTACCGAAGTCCTCGACCAACGCTGACGGCGAGAAGACCGACTTCGGCTACGACACGGCGGGCAATACCCTCTCGGTCGCACAGACGGGCAGCGGCGGGGGCACCCGCACCTACACCTACAACTCCGCCACGCCTGACTGCGGCGGCTTCGAAGGCCAGCGCTGCACGGCGAAGACGAAGATGAGCTCGTCCAGGACGGTCGCCACGTCCTTCACCTATGACGCCAAGGGCAACCTGACCAGGGTCAAGACCCCTGCCCCGCTGGGCGAGGTCGCCTACACCCATGACAAACTCGGCCGCACCGCGTCCGTCACCGACGGGCGCGGTATCAGGACCGAGTACGGATACGACGAGCGTGATCGCGTCAAGACGGTATTCACACCAGGGGGCACAGTCCGCTACTGGTACGACGGTGACGGCAACCTCACGCAGCGCTCGGACTCCACCGGGACGGTGAAGTACGCCTTCGACCCACTCCAGCGCGAGACGGTCCGCACGCTCCAGGACGGTTCGCAGACGCTCCTCACCTACACACCCGCCGGGAACGTCCACTTCTACCAGGACCCCGCGGGGAGGACGGACTACACCTGGAACGAGGTCAACAAGCTCAAGTCCCTCACCGATGCCGCGGACAAGACCACGACCTTCGACTACAACCGCAACGACGTCCGCACCGAGACGACCTACCCTGGCGGCACCGTCCAGAAGGTCGACGTCGACAAGTCCGGCCGCCCCGAGAAGATCAAGGCAACCCTGAAAGAGCGCACGCTGGTCGACCTGTCGTACACCTATGGCTACGGCACCGACGCCAAGACCGACGGCAACAAGATCCGCACGAAGTCCGACGCGACGACCGGGATGAGGACGACCTACACCTACGACGGTGCCGGGCGCTTCTCCTACGCTGCCGAGAACAAGGGCTCCGCCGTCAACGAGTCCTGGCAGTACTGCTACGACCTCGCCGGGAACCTCACCAGTCAGGGTATGGAGAAGGGCTGCCCCCGTGGCACCACCCATACCTTCAACGACGCCCAGCAGCTCACGGCCAAGAACGGCTCCAGCGTCGGCTGGTCCTACGACCAATCCGGCAACGAGACGGCGGGTGCGCCGAACGCGGCGCAGGCGCGCACGGGTGTGGCCTGGTCCGACCACTCGCAGATGACATCGATCACCGTCGGCGGCACGACGTACGCGGGCCAGTACGGCTCCACCGATCAGGGCGAGCGGATCCGGCTCGGCGACACGTTCTTCCACAACGGCCCGCTCGGTCTGTCGGCCAAGACCACGGGGGGAGCCGACATGGGCTTCAACCGAGAACCTGGGGGCACTCTCAACTCCGTGACCGTCGACGGCAAGCGCTACTACTACCTCACCGACGCGACCGGCTCAGTGGTCGCACTCGTCGACGAGTCCGGAACCAAGGTCAATGACTACTCGTACAGTCCCCGTGGTGTCACCCGCAAAGCCACCAGGGAAACCGTCAACCAGCCGTACCGCTTTGCCGGCGGCTACCAGGACCCCACCGGTCTGTACCACTTCGCAGCTCGCTACTACGACCCCTTCATAGGTCGCTTCACCCAACCGGACCCGTCGGGCCAGGACAAGAACCCCTACCTTTACGCGGAGGGCGACCCGGTCAACCGGATCGACCCCGCCGGACTCGCGTCCATCGGCTTCAGCATTGAAGGCTGCGCCTTCGGAGGGTGCCTGGAAGTAGGCGTATCCGTCAACGACGACGCGTCGGTGCACCCCAGTGTCGGTGTAGGGGCAGGCACCCCAGGAATCAGTGGCGGGCTGTCAGCCGGCGCGGCCGACGCAACTGCCGGGCTGGGCGGAGAGGCGCAGTGCTCAGCGGGGTACTACAGCGCGTCGGTGAGTGACACAGGCGAAACCTCGGGTTCGCTCGGTACCAGCTTCAGCAGCAATCCCAAGTGTTCGGCGAAGGTGAAGTACACATTCTGAGAAGGATCCGCTATGCAGACGCACTACTTGATCGCTGCCGGTGGCAAGCCTGAGCTGCCGGTCTGGGGGCAGGCGCTCTTTCTGGCCGTGGCCGCTGTCTTCGGTGTCGCCATCGTGACCAAGCTGCTGCGTGACCGCAGGAAGTGACGGGGTGGATGCGCCGCGTGTGGACGCGGCGCATCCATCACGAGGCAACGCGAGAGCCCCCGGGGGATCGATGCATATTGCTGTCGGACTTTTTCTGACTGTCTTCGGAGCGATGTTCGCGATCAACGCGAAGAGGTTCCAGCGCGCTGCCGGGGGTGACGGGAGCGCGCTGTCCGGTCGGAGGCCGGGGAGGGCTGCCCGTGCCTACAACACGTGGATATTCCGGGTGACCGGGACAGTCCTCTCGGTCTCGGGGGTGCTCGTCGCGCTCGGGGTGGTCGGTCCCGGCTCATGAGGGGTTCCGGCTGACCGGGTCGGTGAGCGCGGGGCCTAGGCGGGGGCCGGCCAGGTCAGGCGGAACAGGGCGCCGCCGCCCGGGGCGGCTTCCGCGTGGAGGTCCGCGCCGTGGGCGTGGGCGATCTGGCGGGCCATGGCCAGGCCCAGGCCGGAGCCGGGCAGGGCGCGGGCCCTTTCGGCGCGGTAGAAGCGGTCGAAGACGTGCGGCAGGTCCTCCGGGGCGATGCCGGGGCCGTGGTCGCGGACCGTCAGCTCGCCGGGGGAGAGGGTGACCTCCACGAGGCCGCCCGGAGGGCTGAACTTGGCCGCGTTGTCCAGGAGGTTGGTGACGAGCCGGGCGAGCCGCGCGGGCACGCCCGGCAGCGTCAGGCCCTCCGCGCCGGGCGCGACGTCGAGGGTGAGGACGACCCCCGGCCAGTGCTCCCGCGCGGCCTCCACCACGTGGGTGACGAGCGGCGCGAGCGCCACGTCCTCGAGGAGCGGCCGCGGCTCCTCGTCCCGGGCCAGCTCGATGAGGTCGTTGACGAGCCCGGTCACCTCGCGCAGCTGACGGGCGAGCGCGCCCGATGCCCGGTCCCGCTGGGCCGCGTTCAACAGGTCGGCCCGGGCGAGCAGTTCGGCGTTCGTACGCAGCGCGGTGAGCGGCGTGCGCAGCTCGTGCGAGGCGTCGGCGACGAGGCGGCGGCGGGCCGCGACGGACTCCTCCAGCTCGGCGAGCATGGTGTTGAAGGCCGTGGCGAGCCGCGTCACCTCGTCCTCGCGGCCCGGCGGCCCCGGCGGCAGCTCGATGCGGTGCCGGGCGTCCCGGGTCGCGGCGATGCGCTCCGCCGTCGCGGTGAGGCGCGCGACCGGCGCGAGGCCGGTGCGCGAGACCCAGTAGCCGCCGAGCGCGGACAGGAGGACGCCCGCGCCGCCCACCGCCGACAGGATCGCCGCGGTCTGCCGCACCCCGCGCTCGGCGATGTCGGCACGCAGCGCCACCTGGACGGCCGCGCCCTTGCCGTAGCTGGTGGTGAGCATGCGGCCCGGCTTGCCGTTGGGGAGGGTGAAGTTCGAGTAGAACGCGGGCAGTTCGCCCGCCGCGACCCGACGCGTGGAGCGGTTCACGGGCAGCAGGTACGGCTTCTCCGGGTCGTCGGCCGCGGCGGCGGGGACGACCTGCGCACAGGCCGGAGCACCCAGGTAGCGGCACTCGCCCGCGAGCACGCCGTAGTCCCCGTCCTCGGCGCGGTGCTGCTGCGCGGCCAGGGTCGCGGACTGGGCCAGGTTCTGGTCGAGCTGCTGGTACAGCTTGTAGCGGAGCACGAAGAACGACGCGGCGCACACACAGATCGCGACCAGCGCCACCGCGGCGGACGCGGCCACCGCGAGCCGGGTGCGCAGCGGACGGCGCCGCCGCCAGCGGGCCCCCAGCGCGCGGCGCGCGCGGGCGGCGCTCACGGTGAGCCGAGCCGGTAGCCGACGCCGTGCACGGTGTGCACGAGCCGGGTCTCGCCGCCGCACTCCAGCTTGCGCCGCAGATAGCCGACGTACACCGCGAGCGAGTTGGAGTCCGGCCCGAAGTCCCGCCCCCACACCGCCTCGTGGATCAGCTCGCGCGGAAGGACCTGGCCCGCGTTGCGCAGCAGCAGTTCGAGCAGCGTGGCCTCCGTCCGGCTGAACTCGACGCGGCGCCCGCCGCGCACGCCGGTGCGGGTGCGCGCATCCAGGCTCAGGTCCCCGTACGTCAGCTCGTCGCCGTCGGCGGCGGGGTCGCCCGCGTCCGCGCCCGCGCGGCGGAGCAGCGCGCGCACCCGGGCCGCCAGCTCGTCCAGGGCGAAGGGCTTGACCAGGTAGTCGTCGGCACCCGCGTCGAGTCCGTCGACCCGGTCGCTCACGGCGTCCCGGGCGGTGAGCACGAGCACCGGGGTGCGGTCGCCCGCCGCCCGCAGCTGACGGCAGACGGCGAGCCCGTCCATGACGGGCATCATCACGTCGAGCACGACCAGGCCCGGCTCCCACCGGGCCACGGCGGTCAGCGCCTGCTGGCCGTCCCCGGCCCCGCGGACCAGATAGCCCTCGACGGTGAGCGCGTCCTCCACGGCGGCCCGCACCTCGGGGTCGTCGTCGACGACGAGCACCTTGGCGGCGGGGCCGCGGGTCGCGGGCCCCTGCTGCCCCTTGTGCCTCATCTCGTTCATGCACCAAAGGTGCCAAACGCGGCTCTTAAAACCCTCTTAGAGCGGGCGTCGACGGTGAGTCGGTATGAAACCAGCCGTCACTTCCGCCACCGTGCCCGGGCCGACCGGGCCCCTGTCCGTCGTGATCGGCGCGGGGGGCACCGGCGGGCACATCTACCCGGGCCTCGCCCTCGCCGACGCCCTGCGCCGGGCCGTACCGGACGCCGTCGTCTCGTTCGTGGGGACCGAGCGGGGCCTGGAGACCCGGCTCATCCCCGAGGCCGGGTACCGCCTGCACACCGTCGACATGATCCCCTTCGACCCGGCGCTCGGCGCGAAGCGGTACCTGCTGCCCGCCGCGCTCCTGAAGTCCGGCGCCCAGTGCCGGGCCATCCTGCGCGAGCAGGGCGCGCACCTCGCCGTCGGCATGGGCGGCTACCCCAGCGCCCCCGTCGTCGTCGGCGCCCGGATGGTGGGCCTGCCCAGCCTCATCCACGAGTCCAACGCCGTCCCCGGGCGCGCCAACCGCTTCGCCGCGCGCCTCACCCCGCACATCGCCGTCGCCTTCGACCGCAGCCGCGCGCACCTGCCCGGCGGCCACCGCGCCCACACCACCGGCATGCCCATCGCGGCCGCCCTGGCCCGCCTGGACAGGGCCGCCCTGCGCGCCGACGCGCGCCGGGCGCTCGGGGTGCCGGACGGGGCGCGGCTCCTGCTCTTCAACGGCGGCAGCCTGGGCGCGGCCCGCCTCACCGGGGCCGCGCTCGGACTCGCCGCGCGCTGGCGGCACCGCGGCGACGTCCATCTGCTGATCAAGACCGGGCCCGCCGCGCTCGACGAGGCGCGGGCGCGGCTCGCGTACGACGGCGGGGACGCCGTCGCCCGTGCCGTGCCCTATCTGGACCGCATGGACCTCGCGTACGCCGCCGCCGACCTGGTGGTGTGCCGCGCGGGCTCGGCGACCGTCGCCGAACTGGCCAGCACCGGGGTGCCCGCCGTCCTCGTGCCCTATCCGCACGCGCCCGGCGACCACCAGACCCACAACGCGCGCGTCCTGTCCGACGCGGGCGCGGGCCTCCTCCTGCCCGACGCGGAGGTCACCGCCGACCGGCTCGCCGCCCTCACCGGGCCGCTCCTCGACGACCCGGCGCGGCTCGCCGCCATGAGCGAAGCCGCCGATCCCGGGCCGCACGCCCGCGCCGCCGACCTGCTCGCGGCGCGCGTCCTCGACCTCGCCCACCGGGCGGTACCCGCCCACCACCCCTTCACCCCCTGGGAGAACGCCGCATGACCACGCCCACCCCGCAGTCGTCGTCCTTCGACCGGTTCGACTGGAACGACCGCACCGTCCTCGTCACCGGCGCCGAGGGATTCATCGGCTCCACCCTCGTCGACCTGCTCCTGGAGCGCGGCGCCCGCGTCCGCGCCTTCGTGCACTACAAGCCGTACGCGGAGAAGGGGAACCTGGCGCATCTGCTCGGCGACCCGCGGATCGAGTTCGTCGCCGGTGACGTACGCGACCCGGGGCGCGTCTCCGATGTCGTCTCCGGGTGCGACACCGTCTTCCACCTGGCGGCGCTCATCGGCATCCCGTACTCGTACGACTCTCCCGGCGCGTACGTGCAGACGAACGTCGTCGGCACCGAGAACGTCGCGGAGGCCTGCCGGCGGCACGCGGTGCGGCGGCTCGTGCACACGTCGACCAGCGAGGTGTACGGGACCGCGCGTACGGTGCCGATCGGCGAGAGCCACCCGTTGCAGCCGCAGTCCCCGTACTCCGCGTCGAAGATCGGCGCCGACATGACGGTGCTGTCCCACTGGCACGCCTTCGAGCTGCCCGTGGCGGTCGTGCGGCCCTTCAACACCTACGGGCCGCGGCAGTCCGCCCGGGCCGTGATCCCCACCATCCTCGCCCAACTGCACTCCGGCGCGCGGGAGATCAAGCTCGGCTCCCTCACGCCGACGCGTGACTTCACGTACGTGACCGACACCGCGCGCGGCTTCCTCGCCGTCGCGGAGAGCGAGCGGGCGCTGGGGCACGTGGTGAACCTCGGGGTGGGGCGGGAGATCTCGATCGGGGAGCTGGCGGACGCGCTCGTCGCCGCGAGCGGGCGCGAGGCCCGGGTCGTGGTCGATCCCGCGCGGCTGCGGCCGGCCGGGAGCGAGGTGGAGCGCCTGGTCTCCGACAACTCCCGGGCCCGGGAGTGGGCCGGCTGGACGCCGGAGGTCTCCCTCAAGGAGGGCCTCGCCCACACTTCCGCCTGGGTGGAGGCCAACCTCGCCCTCTTCGCCCCCTCCCGCTACCAGGTCTGACCCGGGCCCCGGGCCCGGCGGGGCGGCTGCGGGGCCGTCTCCCTCCTGCCCCGCCGCTACGCGGCGGGATCTCTCCCACCCGCTCCCCCCGTGCCTGCCCCAGCGACCTGGTCCGGCCCCGACCTGGCGGCTTTCGCGGCGTCGTCGTGGGGAGCGAACGGCCGACGGCATGCGGGGGACCGATTCAGCCCGTCCGGCGTTTGAGGACGAGCGCGGTAGCGCGGTGTTCGAGCGGGTCGCGAGGGCGGGCCGCGGGCTAGGGCGTGTCAGGCCCCCGGCCAGGCGCCGCGGAGAGGCCGCCCAGGAGGAGGAGGGTGAAGCTGCGGGCCCAGTCGGGGTCGACCGGCTCGGCGCTGACCAGGGCGCGGTGCACCACCGCCCCGGCGATGACGTCGAAGATGAGGTCGGCCGTCCGGGCGGCGGCGCCCGCGTCGGGCTCGACGGGCAGCTCGCCCCGCGCCTGCGCGCGCTGCCGCCCTTCGAGGACCAGCCGCTTCTGCCGGTCCACGATGGAGGCGCGGACCCGTTCCCGCAGCGGGGCGTCCGTCGTGGACTCCGCGACCACCGCCATCAGGGCCGTCTTCGTCTCGGGCCGTCCGAGCAGCGCCGCGAACTGGAGGACCACGCTCTCGATGTCGCTGGCGAGGCTGCCGCTGTCCGGCAGCTCCAGCTCGTCGAAGAGTTCGGCGACCGCGTCCACGACCAGCTCGCTCTTGCCCGCCCAGCGCCGGTACAGGGTCGTCTTGGCGACCCCCGCCCGCGTCGCCACGTCGCCCAGGGTCAGCTTCGTCCAGCCGAGGTCGACCAGGGCGGCGCGGGTCGCTTCGAGGATGGCGGCGTCCGCCTCGGCGCTGCGCGGGCGGCCACCGGCGCGCGCGGACGGTGTACTGCGGCTCTGCATGCCCGCGACCATACCGGTCGGTACGCTCCCGTCGGCCGGCCGCGAGTGAGGCAGATCACCTGGGGCCCGGTGCCGGGCCGAACCGGATCCAGTTACGCTACGACCCGTAGCGAAAGCCGCGTACGCAGGCCGCACGGCCACGTCCGGCGGCGAGGCGCTGCGAGCGAACCTCTACCGCCCCAGGGGCGGCAACCACGAGCGCGGGGTGGGGACTCCGCGCGACGAACGGCACGAAGGTCCTCCTCGGGACCTGGACCCGAGCCCGTCCGCGAGGCCCGCAATCCGGCGGGGGTCCACGGAGGGGCACGGTTCCCGTACGGCTTGGGGGAGGATGTACTCATGCAGCCACGGAACATGTCCATGAGCGGAGTCGTCGACCTCGCCGCGGTGAAGGCGGCCCAGGAGGCCAAGGCGAAGGCGGAGCAGGCCCGCGCCGAAGCGGCCAGGCAGGGCGGCGGCGGAGCCGTCACCCCCGCGAGTCTCGTCATCGACGTCGACGAGGCGGGCTTCGAGCGCGACGTACTCCAGCGTTCCACCGAGGTGCCCGTCGTCATCGACTTCTGGGCCGAGTGGTGCGAGCCGTGCAAGCAGCTCAGCCCGCTTCTGGAACGGCTGACGCTGGAATACGCCGGCCGCTTCCTGCTCGCGAAGATCGACGTCGACGCGAACCAGATGCTGATGCAGCAGTTCGGCGTGCAGGGCATCCCCGCGGTGTTCGCGGTGGTCGCGGGCCAGGCCCTGCCGCTCTTCCAGGGCGCGGCCCCCGAGGCGCAGATCCGCCAGACCCTCGACCAGCTGGTCCAGGTCGCGGAGGAGCGCTTCGGGCTCACCGGCCTGACCGTCGACGCGGACGCCTCCGACGAGGCGCAGCCCGCCCCCGTCCCCGCGGGGCCGTACGACGCCGCACTCGCGGCCGCCGTCCAGGCCCTGGACGCGGGCGACCTGAGCGGCGCCGTCCGGGCGTACGAGAACGTGCTGAGCGACGACCCCGGCAACACCGAGGCCAAGCTCGGCCTCGCCCAGGCCCAACTCCTGCGCCGCGTGCAGGACATGGACCCGCAGGCCGTCCGCAAGGAGGCCGCCGAGAAGCCGGGCGACGCCCGGGCGCAGATCGCGGCGGCCGACCTCGACCTGGTCGGCGGGCACGTCGAGGACGCCTTCGGGCGCCTGGTCGAGACGGTCCGGCGCACCGCGGGCGAGGAGCGCGACGCCGCTCGCGTGCGCCTGCTCGAACTCTTCGAGGTGGTGGGCGCGGACGACCCGCGCGTGACGGCGGCGCGCACGGCGCTCGCCCGGGTGCTCTTCTGAACCGCCCTCCGGGCGTGATAAGCCCGGAGTCCGGCATTCCGCCGGTTTTGCCCCGCCCTGCCCGGCGAACTGTCCGCTGACCGGTTCACATCGGGCGGGGGCGCGTGGTGTCCAAGTGAAAAATCTGCCTCCGCAGTGCCACAGTGGCCGCGTTTTGCCAAATCTTGGTAAACGCGGCCACTGTTACTTGGAGTAAGTCGAGGGCGGTCTTCTGTCCCCTTCTGTTCTCCAATATCCGGATGTTGCCGGTCTGTTGAAACCACCGTGTGTCGTTGATCGATATCAGGCCGTCAGGCTTCGGTTATCCCACCGTTACCGGCCAGTAATGAACCCCTTGTGCGGGCGCCGAGAATGCACCACGATCGGCCACGCTCGGTCCGTTGCCCGCACTCCGACAGCCATTCGGGAGACGGGTTTTCCGGTTCCCCACCGAGTGGGCCGGTGACACCGTCGCCGGTCCTGGACAGGGGGGTCTCTGCCCGTCCCGACGGCAGGGCCTGTCCGGCAGGGTTGTGCGTGATGAGTCAGGCGCGACCAGTGGTTGTCGCTCGGGGGTGATCGCCGGTGACTCAGGCGCGACGCGCGCCTGGCGACGCGGGCGCTCTCCTGTCCGAGGACGTAGCACTTCTCCCATCCCCGCTCCGCTGAACCGGCCCCTCGGGAGCAGCGGGACGGAGATGTACGTCCGAGAAGGAGGAAAGTCATGGAGTCCGTGGCTCGTGGCGGAACCAGATGGAAGCGGTTCGCCGTGGTCATGGTGCCGAGCGTCGCGGCGACCGCCGCGATAGGCGTGGCCCTCTCGCAGGGTGCGCTCGCGGCATCGTTCAGTGTGTCCGGTCAGCAGTTCAAGGTGACCGCCAAGGAACTCAAGGGCACGGGATTCGTCCAGTACGGGGCGATGGACGTCGGCAAGTCGGGCAAGCACCCGGTCGCCGTCGTCGGCCTGGACTCGGCGGAGATCACGAAGCTGTGCCAGTCCGTGGTCGTCCCGGTGCCGATGTTCGGCGATGTGTCGATGACGCTCAAGGCCGGTGGCGGGGGTGACCCCGTCCTGGCCAAGAAGCTCTTCATCGACGCCGACGACCTGCGCGCCAACGCGACGTTCACCAACGTCGACATCGGCGTGTCGATCGACCGCACGACGAAGGGTCCCGGCCGGAACCCGCAGGACAAGCCCAAGAAGCAGTACGTTCCGGACTCGTTCGCGCAGCAGGCCGACGAGGTGCTCTTCACCGATGTGGAGCAGCGCGCGTGGGCCACCAGCGCGGGCACGTTCAAGCTCTCCGGCCTGCACATGTCGGTCAAGAAGGGCAAGCACGAGTGCTACTGAGGCAGTCGACGCCTCGGTCTCCCCGGTCCCACCCCTCCGCTTCGCTCCACCGAGCCGCAGGCGGGACCACTGCCGGGGCCCTTGCTGTCTGAGCCGCGCTCGTCGCGCCGAACGGCCGGGCGCGGGGGCGCCACGTCTTCAACCAGCCGTCCCCGTGCCCGTATCCGACACAGAGAACCAAACGCCATACCCGAGGAGCGGTACGACATGAGCGCCGAAGCGCAGGTGGGCCTCGACAGCAAGCTTGCCCGGATGCGCCGGGGTTTCCGGGGGTGGCGCGGTCAGCGCCCGTTCTGGGGTGGCCTGCTGACGCTGCTCGGCGGCATCCCGATCATGTACTTCCCGTACGCGAACCTCACGCTCGGCACCTTGACCATCCGGATGGCGACCACCGCCGGGGCCGGATCCCTGATCATCGGCGTGCTGTTGGTCGTGCTCGGCCTGACCATGTGGTTCCAGCCGCAGTCCCGCGTGTTCGCGGGTGTCGCGGCGATCCTGCTCGCCCTGGTCTCCCTGGTGGTGTCCAACTTCGGCGGCTTCGTCATGGGCTTCCTGCTCGCCCTCGTCGGCGGTGCGCTCGGCGTCTCCTGGGTGCACGAGAAGCCGCAGAAGCCCCACAGGCCCCAGCGGCCCAAGAGACGCAGCACGAAGGCACCGGGCGGCGCGACCGATGACTTGTCAGGAACGAGCCCGGCCAACGGGACGAACGGGAGGCACCGTGCCGACTGACGAGGTGCGCCGCGGGAGTGACGCGGGCACATCCCGTGGGAGAACGGGGCCGCGGCACGCGGCCCCCAGGAAGCCGCTGTTGACTCGTGTACCCGTCGGCAAGGCCATCGCCCTCGCGGCCATGCCCACCGCCGTCCTCATGGGGATGGGGCTGACGCCGCAGCTCGCACAGGCGAAGCCGGGTGTGCCCGAGAACCCCTTCCAGGACGGGCCGTGCGTGACGGCCCCCGACGAGCAGTCCAAGGACGCGGAGAAGGCCGCCGCGGACGAGGCAGCTGCCGACAAGGCCGCCGCGGACAAGGCCGAGAAGGAGGCCGCCCGCAAGAAGCAGGCGGAGGACGCGCGGAAGCGGGCCGAGGAGGTGCGGGAGAAGGACGAGGCGGACGGGCCCTCGCCGTCGGCGTCGCCTACGCCCTCGGCGTCGCGGACCGCGGAGACCCCCGAGAGGGCGAAGCCCGCCCCGGAGTCGGCCAAGCCCACGAATCCGCTGGACCCGCTGGGTGTCGGCGACGCCCTCAAGGACCTCCTCACGCCGGAGGAGCGCGAGAAGGAGCCGCGGGCCCCGAAGCCGTCCGAGTCACCGGATGACAAGGCCGACAAGACCGACGGCAGTCGGCCAGGCAAGGCCACCGAGCCCGTCCAGGACACCACCGGCAAGGCGAAGGACACCGCCGAGGACGCCCGCGACAAGGCCGAGGACAAGACCGGGGACAAGAGCGAGGACAAGGCCGGCGGCGCCAAGGACGAGCCCGCCCCCGAGGAGTCCAAGGACCCCATGGCCCCGGACGGGAACGGCAAGAAGCCCTTCCCGTGCGTCGTGGAGAAGAAGGTGGCGGGCGACGACGAGCAGCCGCCCGCGCCGATCCCGAACCAGCCGTGGCACCTGGAGGCCAGCTCCCTGCTGCTCAAGGGGGCCGACTACAAGGGCGTCGTGAACCTGAAGATGCCCGACGGCCGGACCAAGCAGGCGCTGAAGTACATCATCAGCGGCGGCACGGACATCGGCGACCTGCACCAGATCGTCGGAGGACCGGGCGGCACGAAGTACCACGTCCAGGCCGCCAAGGGCTCCACGTCCACGATCCGCAACGGCGACACGACGATGTACACGGAGCGCATCTCCGGCAACCTGTTCGGCCTGATCCCGATCACCTTCGACCCGGAGCACCCGCCGCCCCTGAACCTGCCGCTGATCTACTTCACCCATGTGAAGGTCCAGCAGGCGGGCCAGTTCGGCGGCGACCTCACCATCCCGGGCCTGCACCAGTCGATCACCGACTGAACCGGCCGCGGTGAGACGAGAGGAGGGCGCCCCCCGCCGGGGGACGCCCTCCTCTCACGGTCCGACGACGTCAGTCGCGGCAGCCGTTGCCCAGGTGGTGCACCCGGACCATGTTCGTGGTGCCGGGGACGCCGGGGGGCGAGCCGGCCGTGATGACCATGGTGTCGCCCTCGTTGTAGCGCTTGAGCTTGAGCAGCTCGGCGTCCACCAGCTCGACCATCTCGTCCGTGTTGTCGACGTGCGGGACGACGAAGGACTCCACGCCCCAGCTCAGCGCGAGCTGGTTGCGGGTCTCCTGGTCCGTGGTGAAGGCCAGGATCGGCTGGGCCGCGCGGTAGCGGGAGAGACGCCGTGCGGTGTCACCGGACTTGGTGAAGGCCACCAGGGCCTTGCCGTCGAGGAAGTCCGCGATCTCGCAGGCGGCACGGGCCACCGAACCGCCCTGCGTGCGCGGCTTCTTGCCGGGGACCAGCGGCTGGAGGCCCTTGGAGAGCAGCTCCTCCTCCGCCGCCGCCACGATCTTCGACATGGTCTTGACCGTCTCGATCGGGTACGCGCCCACGCTGGACTCGGCCGACAGCATCACCGCGTCGGCGCCGTCCAGGATCGCGTTGGCGACGTCGGACGCCTCGGCGCGGGTGGGGCGGGAGTTGGTGATCATCGACTCCATCATCTGGGTCGCGACGATCACCGGCTTGGCGTTGCGGCGGCACATCTCCACGAGGCGCTTCTGCACCATCGGGACCTTCTCGAGCGGGTACTCGACGGCCAGGTCGCCGCGCGCGACCATGACACCGTCGAACGCCGCCACGACGTCAGCCATGTTCTCGACGGCCTGCGGCTTCTCCACCTTGGCGATGACGGGGACCCGGCGGCCCTCCTCGTCCATCACCTTGTGGACGTCCTTCACGTCGTTCGCGTCGCGCACGAAGGACAGGGCGACCATGTCGCAGCCCATCTTCAGGGCGAAGCGCAGGTCCTCGATGTCCTTCTCGGAGAGCGCGGGCACGTTCACGGCCGCGCCGGGCAGGTTGATGCCCTTGTGGTCCGAGATGACGCCGCCCTCGACGACGATCGTCTTGACGCGCGGGCCGTCGATCTCGACGACCTTCAGCTCGACGTTGCCGTCGTTGATGAGGACCTGGTCGCCCTTGGTGACGTCGCCGGGCAGGCCCTTGTACGTCGTCCCGCAGATCGACTTGTCGCCGGGCACGTCCTCGGCGGTGATGGTGAACTCGTCACCGCGCACCAGCTCGACCGGGCCCTCGGCGAAGGTCTCCAGGCGGATCTTCGGGCCCTGGAGGTCGGCGAGGACGCCGATGGCACGGCCGGTGCGCTCCGCCGCGGCCCGGACGCGGTCGTACCGCCCCTGGTGCTCGGCGTGCGTGCCGTGGCTGAAGTTGAAGCGGGCCACGTTCATGCCGGCTTCGATCAGCGAGACGAGCTGGTCCTCGGAGTCGACGGCGGGACCCAGGGTGCAGACGATTTTGGAACGGCGCATGGGGACGATCCTATCGGTTTGTTTCGCTGCGGAATATTCCGTCTGGCGGAAGATACAAATGGGCGCGTCGGTGCTCAGCTGTTCTTTCCTGCCAGCGCATAAGTCTGCGCGGCGATTTCCAGTTCTTCGTCGGTCGGTACGACCGCGACCTTCACCCGCGCGTACTCGGGGGAGATCAGCCGCGGCTCGTCGCCGCGCACCGCGTTCAGGTCGCCGTCCACCGCGAGGCCCAGTTCCTCCAGGCCCGCCACGGCGGCCTCGCGCACCGGCGCCGCGTTCTCGCCGACCCCCGCCGTGAAGGCGATGGCGTCCACCCGGCCGAGCACCGCGTAATAGGCGCCGATGTACTTCTTCAGGCGGTGAATGTAGATGTCGAAGGCGAGCCGCGCCTGTTCGTCCCCCTCGTCGATGCGACGGCGGATCTCCCGCATGTCGTTGTCGCCGCAGAGGCCGATAAGGCCGCTCTTCTTGTTGAGGAGCGTGTCGATTTCGTCGATGGAAAGGCCGCCCACCCGCGCCAGGTGGAAGATCACGGCCGGATCCATGTCTCCGGAGCGCGTACCCATCACGAGCCCCTCCAAAGGCGTGAGCCCCATGGAGGTGTCCACGCACCGGCCGCCGCGTACGGCGGACGCGGACGCGCCGTTGCCCAGGTGCAGCACGATGACGTTCACGTCCTCGGGGGCCTTGCCGAGCAGCTCCGCGGTGGCCCGCGACACGTACGCGTGCGAGGTGCCGTGGAAGCCGTACCGCCGTACGCGGTGCTCGTCGGCGGTGGCCACGTCGATCGCGTAGCGGGCGGCCGCCTCCGGCATCGTCGTGTGGAAGGCGGTGTCGAAGACGGCGACCTGCGGCAGGTCGGGCCGGAGAGCCTGGGCCGTACGGATGCCGGTGATGTTGGCCGGGTTGTGCAGGGGGGCCACCGGCACCAGGCGCTCGATCTCGGCGAGCACCGCGTCGTCGATCACCGTGGGCTCGGTGAACTTCAGGCCGCCGTGCACCACCCGGTGGCCGATCGCGGCAAGCTCGGGCGAGTCCAGGCCGAGCCCGTCCGCCGCCAGCTCCTCGGCGACGGCCTTCAGCGCCGCCTCGTGGTCGGCGATCGGCCCGGTGCGCTCGCGCTCGGCGCCGTCACCGGTCAGCGGGGTGTGCTTGAGCCGCGACGTCTCCTCGCCGATGCGCTCGACGAGGCCCATCGCCAGGCGGCTCGAGTCCGCCATGTCGAGCAGCTGGTACTTCACCGACGACGAGCCGGAGTTGAGGACGAGAACACGGGTGGAGCTGCTCACTGGGGGGCCTTCTCGGTGGGGGACTGGGTGGGGGTCTGGGCCTGGATCGCCGTGATGGCGACGGTGTTCACGATGTCCTGGACGAGCGCGCCGCGGGACAGGTCGTTCACGGGCTTGCGCAGGCCCTGGAGCACCGGGCCGACGGCGATCGCGCCGGCCGAGCGCTGCACGGCCTTGTAGGTGTTGTTGCCGGTGTTCAGGTCAGGGAAGACCAGGACACTGGCCTGGCCCGCGACGTCGGAGCCCGGCAGCTTGGTGGCGGCCACCGACGGCTCGACGGCCGCGTCGTACTGGATCGGCCCCTCGATCTTCAGGTCGGGCCGCTGGCCTCGGACCAGCTCGGTGGCCTCGCGCACCTTGTCGACGTCCGCGCCCGAGCCGGAGGTGCCGGTGGAGTACGACAGCATCGCGATGCGCGGCTCGACGCCGAACTGCGCCGCCGTGCCCGCCGACTGGACGGCGATGTCCGCGAGCTGCGTGGCGTTCGGGTCGGGGTTGACCGCGCAGTCGCCGTACACGAGGACCTTGTCGGCCAGGCACATGAAGAACACGGACGACACGATCGACGCGTCCGGCTTCGTCTTGATGATCTCGAAGGCGGGGCGGATGGTCGCGGCCGTGGAGTGCACGGAGCCGGACACCATGCCGTCGGCGAGGCCGCGCTGCACCATCAGCGTGCCGAAGTAGTTCACGTCCGCCACGACGTCGTACGCCAGCTCCACGGTCACGCCCTTGTGGGCGCGCAGGCGCGCGTACTCCTCGGCGAAGTCCTGGCGCAGCTCGGACGTCTGCGGGTCGACGAGCTGCGAGTCCGCGAGGTCCACGCCGAGGTCGGCGGCCTTCTTGCGGATGGCCTCCACCGGGCCGAGCAGCGTCAGGTCGCACACCCCCCGGCGCAGCAGCACGTCGGCGGCGCGCAGGACGCGCTCCTCGGTGCCCTCGGGCAGTACGACGCGGCGGCGGTCGGCGCGGGCCCGCTCCAGGAGCTTGTGCTCGAACATCATCGGCGTGACCCGGTCGCTGCCCGACACCGAGAGGCGCTCAAGGAGTTCGGCGATGTCGGTGTGCCGCTCGAAGACGCCGAGGGCGGTCTCGGCCTTGCGCGGCGTCGCCGCGTTCAGCTTGCCCTCCAGGGCGAACAGCTCGGCGGCCGTCGGGAACGAGCCGCCGGACACGGCGACGACGGGCGTGCCGGGCGCGAGCCGGTCGGCCAGGCGCAGGATCTCCGGGCCCGGCTGCTCGTTCAGGGTCAGCAGGACGCCTGCGATCGGCGGGGTGCCCGCGCTGTGCGCGGCGAGCGCGCCGACGACCAGGTCGGCGCGGTCGCCGGGGGTCACGACCATGCAGCCCGGGGTCAGGGCGTTCAGGAAGGTCGGCAGCATCGCGCCGCCGAAGACGAAGTCGAGGGCGTCCCGGGCCAGGCCCGAGTCGTCGCCGAGGAGCACCCGGCCGCCGAGCGCGTGGGTGATCTGCGCGACGGTCGGCGCGGCCAGGGCGGGCTCGTCGGGCAGCACGTAGCAGGGCACCGGCAGGCTCGCGGCGAGGCCCTCCTGGATCTCCTCGCGATCGGCCGGGGCCACGCGGTTGGTGACCACCGCGAGGACGTCGCAGCCCAGGGCCTCGTAGGCGCGGTAGGCGTTGCGGGTCTCGGCGCGCACCGACTCGGCGGTCTGGTTCTTGCCACCGACGACGGCGAGCACGGAGGCGCCGAACTCGTTCGCGAGCCGGGCGTTGAGCGACAGCTCGTCCGGGAGCTGGGTGGCGGCGAAGTCGGTACCCAGCACCAGGACCACGTCGAAGGCGCGCGCGACCTGGTGGAAACGGTCGACGAGCCGGGAGACCAGCTCGTCGGTGCCCTGCTCGGCCTGGAGCGCGGACGCCTCGTGGTAGTCCATGCCGTACACGGACGCCGGGTCCTGCGAGAGCCGGTACCGGGCGCGCAGCAGCTCGAAGAGGCGGTCCGGTCCGTCGTGGACGAGCGGGCGGAAGACCCCCACCCGGTCCACCCGGCGGGTCAGGAGTTCCATGACTCCCAGCTCGACGACCTGACGGCCGTCGCCCCGGTCGATCCCGGTCACGTACACGCTGCGCGTCACGCGTGCTCTCCGTTTCTTCTCTGTCTTCGCTGGTGAGGAGGGGGAGGGCAGCTCCGGCAGCGCCGGAAAAACACCCGATATTGTTGGTCGTGCCCTCTTGACAATACCTCTGCGGCTGGCTAAGTCGCAGGCTGGCCGAACGCCGTGGAACAATCGGACCGGCTCACACGAAGCAACAGCGAGCAGGAGACACAGCGCGATGCGTATCGGAATTCTCACCGCGGGCGGCGACTGCCCGGGCCTCAACGCAGTGATCCGGTCGGTCGTGCACCGAGCCGTCACGAACTACGGCGACGAGGTCATCGGCTTCGAGGACGGGTACGCGGGCCTGCTGGACGGGCGCTACCGCACCCTGGACCTGAACGCGGTCAGCGGCATCCTCTCCCGCGGCGGTACGATCCTCGGCTCCTCCCGCCTGGAGCGCGCCCGCTTCCGCGCCGCCTGCGACAACGCCAAGGACCTGATCGAGAAGAGCGGCTTCGACGCCCTCATCCCGATCGGCGGCGAGGGCACGCTGACCGCGGCGAAGATGCTCCACGAGGCCGGGGTCCCGGTCGTCGGCGTACCCAAGACCATCGACAACGACATCTCCTCCACGGACCGCACCTTCGGCTTCGACACGGCCGTCGGCGTGGCCACCGAGGCCATGGACCGGCTGAAGACCACCGCCGAGTCCCACCAGCGCGTGATGGTCGTCGAGGTCATGGGGCGGCACGCGGGCTGGATCGCCCTGGAGTCCGGCATGGCGGGCGGCGCCCACGGCATCTGCCTGCCCGAGCGCCCCTTCGACCCGGCCGACCTGGTCACGATGGTCGAGGAGCGGTTCGCGCGCGGCAAGAAGTTCGCGGTGATCTGCGTCGCCGAGGGCGCCCACCCCGCCGACGGCACCATGGACTACGGCAAGGGCGCCATCGACCAGTTCGGCCACGAGCGCTTCCAGGGCATCGGCACGGCCCTCGCCTACGAGCTGGAGAAGCGCCTCGGCAAGGAGGCCAAGCCGGTCATCCTCGGCCACGTCCAGCGCGGCGGCACGCCCACCGCGTACGACCGCGTCCTGGCCACCCGCTTCGGCTGGCACGCCGTCGAGGCCGTGCACCGCGGCGACTACGGCCGCATGACCGCCCTGCGCGGCACGGACATCGAGATGGTGCCGCTCGCGGAGGCCGTGACAGAGCTGAAGACCGTCCCGAAGGACCGGATGGACGAGGCGGAGTCCGTCTTCTAGAGCGTGGCCCCCGCTGTCCGGCGCTCCGGACTTCGAACTCTGGACTTTCTAGAACGTTCTATCTAGAGCTGAGATAGATTACGCCGCCGCCGTCGGGCCGTGGCCGCCGTCGGGCCGTACCCCGGTCGCCTCAGGGTGGGCCGGGGACCAGGGGCCAGAAGTGGTCGAGGACGCGGTCGAGGAAGTCGCGGCCCGCGTGGCCCGAGGCGTCCGCGCTCGCGCCGCCGCCCCAGCTCAGCGTGCGGACCATCCGTGACTGGTACGCGTCGTGCAGGCTGCGCAGCGGGCCCTCGACGGCGCGCTTGTCGACGGCGAGGAGCTTGCTGACCGGGCGTACGTACCCCTGCCAGCGGGTCGTGACCGCCCGGCGCAGCAGCTCCGCGAGCTGCTCGGCGCGGCCGGTGACCGCGATGAAGTCCGGCAGCGACAGCTGGAGCGTGTGCGCGAGGGCGGCGGACTGCCGGTCGCTGCCGCGCCACTGGTCGGTCTCCTCCATACGCAGATACGCCTGTAGCTCCACGCCCGCGCCACGCGCGACGTCCTCCGGGGCGAGGGCGCGGGCCAGGCGATGCTCCCGCAACGTCCGGGCGGCGCCCATGAGTTCGCCGGGCGAGCACCACAGCGTGGCCGCGAGGGCGGTCAGTTCGGCGGGGGTGGGGGTGGCGAGGCCCCGCTCCCACGCGCTGACGGTGTCGGCGGTGACGTGGGTGAGGCCGTAGCCGGCCCGCATGCCGTAGGCGACATGTCCGGGCGCCATGCCCAGCGCCTCGCGCAGCCGGCGCGCGGCGGGGAAGTCGAAGGGCGGTGGGGGCTGGCTTGCTGGCACGGGGCACACGGTAGGGGGAGCGGAGTCGGGCGACTACGGTGCGTTCCTACGAGGCTGGGCCTCGGACGAAGCCACATCCGCCGGAGCGCCCCGTCGTGCGCCCCCGCGCCCTCAGCCCTTGACCGCGCCGCCCAGGGCGAAGCCGCCGCCGAGCCGCCGTGCGATCAGGACGTACAGGAGGATCACCGGCGTCGAGTAGATGAGGGAGAACGCCGCGAGCTGGCCGTAGACGATGGCGCCCTTGCTGCCGAAGAAGTCGTTGATGCTGACGGCCGCGGGCATCTGGTCGGGGGAGAGCAGCAGCATGAAGGGGACGAAGAAGTTGCCCCACATGAGGACGAAGGAGAAGACGGTCACGACGGCGACGCCGGGCCCCATGAGGGGCAGCACGATGCGGACGAGGGATTGCAGCGGCGAGGCGCCGTCCGTCCAGGCGGCCTCCTCCAGCTCCTTGGGCACGCCGTCCATGAAGTTCTTCATCAGCCAGATGGCGAAGGGCAGTTGGGACGCGGCGAAGAAGAAGATGGTGCCCTGGAGGGTGTCGATGAGGTCGACGCGGACGAACAGCGCGTACACCGGAACCATGATGGCGGTGATGGGCAGGCTGGTCGCGAACAGGATCGTCAGCATGAACGGCCGGTTGAGCCGGGAGGTGTAGCGCGACAGCGGGTAGGCGGCGAGGGCCGCGCTCACCACGGTCAGGAGCGTGCCGCCGCCGCACAGGAGCAGGCTGTTCAGCATCGGTGTGAAGGTGATCTCGTCGGTGAGGACGGCGTCGAAGTTGTCGAGGGTGAAGCCGTCGGGGCGCTTCACGCCCACGTCGGCCTTGGGGTCGACGGCGGACAGCAGCACCCAGGCGAGCGGTACGGCGAAGGCCGCCGCCACGGTCAGCAGGCCGATGTCGGCGGCGAGTCGGCGGCTGCGGGCGCGGCGTGCGGACATCAGACCTCCGTGCGCAGCAGGCGCATGTAGACCAGGGAGAACAGGGACCCCACGAGGAGCAGCAGCAGGGCGACCGCGGTGCCGTAGCCGATCATGCTCTTCTGGAAGGCCTGTTCGTACATGAACAGCGGCAGGGTCTGGCTGCGGTTGCCGGGGCCGCCGCGTGTCATCACCCAGATGAGGCCGAAGACGGAGAGGGTCTGGAGGGTGTTGAGCATGAGGTTGGTGCCGATGGAGCGGCGGATCATCGGCAGGGTGATGTGCCACATCCGGCGCCAGCCGCCCGCGCCGTCGACCTCGGCGGCCTCGGTGACCTCCTGGGGGATCTCGCTGAGCGCGGCCGAGTACACGAGCATCGAGAAGGCCGTGCCCCGCCACATGTTGGCGAAGGACACCGCGAGGATGGGCAGCGTGA
Organism: Streptomyces sp. NPDC045778; assembly: GCF_056431945.1. Classification (NCBI taxonomy): domain Bacteria; kingdom Bacillati; phylum Actinomycetota; class Actinomycetes; order Kitasatosporales; family Streptomycetaceae; genus Streptomyces; species Streptomyces sp. NPDC045778. The sequence goes on along the minus strand of NZ_JBWKJZ010000001.1, from coordinate 287,399 downwards.
ACAGCCAGTTCTGGGAGGGCAGGTGGAGGGTGTCGAGGACGGCGTTGAGGGTGCCGTCGCGGCGGAAGAAGGCGTAGAGGAGGAAGCCCGCGACGACCTCGGGCAGGACCCAGGCGGTGATGACGACGGCCCCGGTGAGGGTGCGGACCGGCTTGGAGGCGCGGCGCATCAGGACGGCGAGGGCCAGGCCGAGCGTGTTCTGGCCGACGACCGAGGACAGGAAGGTGAAGACGAGCGTCAGCCGGACGGCGTTGAGGAAGTCCTCGTCGCCGAAGGCCGTGCGGAAGTTCTCGAAGCCGACGAAGCTCTCGTGCGCCTGGCCGGTGAGCTGGAGGTCGGTGAAGGCGATGTACGCGCAGTAGCCGATGGGGCCCGCGAGGAACAGGGCCATCAGGACGACGGCGGGCGAGACGGGCAGGGCGCGGCCCATGGAGCGGGCCAGGCGCCGGGGGCGCGGCGCGGCGGCCCGTGGCGGGGCCTCGCGCGGGGCCGTCGCCGGCGCCGTCACCTCTCGATCACCTTGCCGTCCGTGGCGGACTCGACCTCGTCGTCGTAGCCGCTCGCCGCGTCGTCGACGGAGGCGTCACGGGTGGTGACCTTCTCCATGGCCTCCTGCATCGCGGTGGAGACCTTCGGGTACGCGGGGTAGGCGGGCCGGTAGTGGGTGACGGAGACGAGGTCGGTGAAGAAGCGGATGCCGGGCTGCGCCGTCATGTACTCGGGGTCCTTGGCGACGTCTTTCCGTACGGAGATGCCGGAGTTGGCGATGTACCACTTCTTGGCGTTCTCTTTGGTCTGCATGGTCTCGATGAACTGGAACGCGAGGTCGGGGTTGTCGGCCTTCGCGGGAACGGCCCAGGTCCAGCCGCCGGACATGCTGACCTTGCCGGGGGCCTGGCCGTGCTGCGTGGGCATGGGCGCGAGGCCCAACTCCTTCGACCACTCGGGCCATTCGTGGCCGGAGCCCTTGAGCCAGTCCTGCGGGAGCCAGGAGCCGTCGAGGTTGATGGCGAGCTTGCCCTTGGGCAGGAACTCGCCGCGGACGCGCGTGGCCATGTTCGGGTCGAGGGCGTCCTCGACGTCGGGGCCGAGCTTCTCCTTGTAGACGGTCTCGACGAAGCGCAGGGCGTCCTTGAAGCCCTTGCTGCCGACGACCCACTTCTTGGCCTTCGGGTCGTACACGGGGTTCTCGCCCGTGCCGTAGAGGAGCATCTCCAGGCCCTGCATGGCGGAGGTCTCGCCGCCGGGCTTGCCGGTGTACACGTTCAGCGGCACGACGCCGGGCACCTTCTTCTTGACGGTGCGGGCGGCGTCGAGGAGTTCGTCCCAGTTCTTGGGCCGCCAGTCCTGCGGCAGGCCCGCCTTCTTGAAGATGTCCCTGCTGAACCACAGCCCGCGCGTGTCCGTGCCGTCGGGCACGCCGTACGTCTTGCCGTCCTCCGCCCGGGCCGCGGCCTTGGCCGTGTCGATGAACTTCGGCCACTCCTTCCACTTCTCCAGATACGGGTCGAGGGGCTTCAAGTACCCGCTGGTGATGTCGGAGTTGATGAGGAAGGTGTCCTCGTAGACGAGGTCGGGCGCGGTCTTGGGGGAGCGCAGCGTCTGCTGCACCTTCGTGTAGTACTCGGCGTCCGGAGCCTTGATCGGCACCAGCTTCACCTTCTTGCCCGGATGCGCCTTCTCGAACTGCTTCTTCATGGCCTCCAGGTAGTCGTCCATCACCCGGATCTGGTTGTCCATGGACTGCTTGTACGACACCTTCACGGTGTCCGGGTCGTCACCGGAGCCGCCGCCGCACGCGGTGAGGGCGCCGGCGGCGAGTGCGGTCGCGAGGAGGAGAGGGGCGGAAGCGGTGGGGCGCACGGGCACGACCTCCTACGGTCCGGCGCGGCCGCGCTGCCTGCCGCGCACGGCTGCTGCCGGTGAACGTAAGCGGTTGCTGGAACCAAGGTCAATGCCCGTGCAGCGGTGTGGCGGACCCCGGGCGGGGCGCCCGGGCCCCTCAGGACGGCGGCAGCCAGCGGTAGACCAGCTCCGGGCGGCCCACCTGGCCGTACTGGGGGCTGCGGGCCGCGCGGCCGGTGTCGACCAGGTGCTCCAGGTAGCGGCGGGCCGTGATGCGGGAGAGCCCCGTGAGGTCCGCCGCCGCGGCGGCGGTGAGGCCTTCGGGCGGGGCGTCGCGCAGGGTGCGGGTGACGCGTTCCAGGGTGGGGCCACTGAGGCCCTTGGGCAGGGTGGCGGGCGCCGGGGCGCGCAGGGTCGCGAGGGCGCGGTCGACCTCGTCCTGCCCGGTGGCCTCACCCGCCGCGCTGCGGAACTCGGCGTAGCGGGTGAGCCGGTCCCGCAGGGTGGCGAAGGTGAAGGGCTTCAGGACGTACTGGATGACGCCGAGGGAGACGCCTTCGCGGACGACGGTGAGGTCGCGGGCGGAGGTGACGGCGATGACGTCGGCCTTGTGCCCGGCGGCGCGCAGGCTGCGGGCCAGGGACAGGCCGTGGCCGTCGGGGAGGTTCAGGTCGAGGAGGATCAGGTCGACGGGCCCGCGGTCGAGCGCGCGCCGCGCCTCCGCGGCGGTGTGGGCGGTGGCGGTGGCCTCGAAGCCCGGCACCCGGTTGACGTACAGGACGTGGGCGTCGGCCGCGACGGGGTCGTCCTCGACGACGAGGACGCGGATGGGGGCGGGCGCTTGCTCGGTCATCTGTCGGCCCCTTCCCGGAGCGCGGCGGGGGCGGTGAGGGGCAGCGTGGCCGTGAACTCCGCGCCCCCCGCGGGGGACGGGGCCACCGTCAGCGTCCCGCCGTTGCGCGTGGCGGCCTGGTGGGCGAGGGAGAGGCCGAGGCCGCGGCCGTCGGGGGACTTGGTGGACCAGCCCCGGGTGAAGATCGCCTCGCGGTGGGCCTCGGGGATGCCGGGGCCGGTGTCCGCGACGCGCAGGAGCAGGGTGTCGGGGCCGGCGAGGACGGTCACCGTGACGCGGGCGGAGGGGGAGCCCTGGGCCGCGTCGACGGCGTTGTCGATGAGGTTGCCGAGGATGGTGACGAGGTCGCGCGAGGCGGGCGCGCTCGGCAGCTCGCCGTCGTCGACGCTGGTGTCGTCGGAGACGACCAGCTCGACGCCGCGCTCGTTGGCCTGGGCCGCCTTGCCGAGGAGGAGGGCCGCGAGGACCGGTTCGCTGACGGCGGCGACCACCTGGTCGGTGAGGGCCTGGGCCAGCTCCAGCTCGGCGGTGGCGAACTCCACCGCCTCGTCGGCACGGCCCATTTCGATCAGGGAGACCACGGTGTGCAGCCGGTTCGCGGCCTCGTGGGCCTGGGAGCGCAGGGCGCGGGTGAATCCGCGCTCGGAGGTCAGCTCGCCGGTGAGGGCCTGGAGTTCGGTGTGGTCGCGGAGGGTGACCACGGTGCCCTTGCGGTCGCCGCCGGAGACCGGCGATGTGTTCACGACGAGGACGCGGTCCGCCGTCAGGTGCACCTCGTCCACGCGCGGCGCCGCGTCGAGCAGCGCGCCGGTCAGCGGCGCGGGCAGGCCGAGGTCCGTGACGTAGGCGCCGACGACGCCCTCGCCCGCGCCGAGCAGCTCGCGCGCGGCGTCGTTGATGAGCGCCACGCGGCGCCGCCCGTCGAGCATGAGCAGGCCTTCGCGCACGGCGTGCAGCGCGGCCTCGTGGTAGTCGTGCATGCGGCTCAGCTCGGCCGCGTTCATGCCGTGGGTGCTGCGGCGCAGCCGCGCGTTGATGACGTACGTGCCGACCGCGCCGAGCACCAGGGCCGCCGCCGCGACGCCGAGCAGCGACACGAGCTGGCCGCGGGCCTTCGCCGTGATCTCCTCGATGGTGATGCCCGCGCTGACCAGGCCGACGATCCGGCCGCCGTCGTGGATGGGCGTGACCACGCGCACGGAGGGCCCGAGGGTGCCGGTGTACGTCTCCGTGAAGGTCTGGCCGCGCAGCGCCTCCGCCGTGTGGCCGAGGAAGCGCTGGCCGATGCGGGCCGGGTCGGGGTGGGTCCAGCGGATGCCGCGCCTGTCCATGATCGTCACGAAGGCGACACCGGTGTCCCGCTGGACCTTCGACGCGTACGGCTGGAGCGCGCGGGACGGGTCGTCGCCGCGGATCGCCTCGCGCACGGACGGCGCGTCCGCGACCGCGCGCGCCGCCGCCGTGGCCTGGCGCCGTGCCGCCTCCTCCGCCTGGTGCCGGTCGCTGAGGTACGTGAACAGGGCGCAGCCCGCGACCACGACCGCCACCAGGACCACCTGCATGGCGAAGAGCTGACCGGCGAGGCTGCGCGGAGCCCGCGGTCGGCGGGGCGGTCGGGGGGCCTGGGGCATGGTGCAAGTCTGCCTCGCCGTACGCGCCTGACCTAAAGGAACGTCGACGGAGACGCGCGCGGACACATCCACGGAGACCTCCGCGCGAACTCAATGAACGCAAGGGTGACCGCCCTCACACCCCGGGAGATAGTCACCCGGAATCGCCAGGACGTGAGCCGCACGACTCGCGAGGACGCAGAGGTCGTAGTCGCCCAAGGAGGCAACCGTGGCAGATGACAGGACGGCGGCGGGCGCCGCCGGGACCGGGGCGCGGCCCCCGGCGGGGCCGGACGCCCCGCCCGCACGCGCGCCCCGCGAGAAGCGGGACCGCACCCACTACCTCTACATCGCCGTCATCGCGGCCGTGCTCGTCGGCATCGCCGTGGGCTTCATCGCGCCGGACTTCGCCAAGGAGCTGAAGCCCCTCGGCACCGGCTTCGTGAACCTCATCAAGATGATGATCTCGCCGATCATCTTCTGCACCATCGTGCTCGGCGTGGGTTCGGTCCGGCAGGCCGCGAAGGTCGGCAAGGTCGGCGGTCTCGCCCTCGCCTACTTCGTCGCCATGTCGGTGGTCGCCCTGGCCATCGGCCTGGTCGTCGGCAACATCCTGCACCCCGGCTCCGGCATGGACCTGACCTCGTCGGACAAGGCCGCGGGCCACGACGCCGCCGACGAGGCGGACAAGGGCCTCGTCGACTTCGCGCTCGGCATCATCCCGAAGACGATGGTCTCCGCCTTCACCCAGGGCGAGGTCCTCCAGACCCTGCTCGTCGCGCTCCTCGTCGGCTTCGCCCTCCAGGCCATGGGCCGCACGGGCGAGCCGATCCTCCGCGGGGTGGGCCACATCCAGAAGCTGGTCTTCCGCATCCTGGGCATGATCATGTGGGCCGCGCCCATCGGTGCGTTCGGCGCGATGGCCGCGGTCATCGGCGAGACCGGCACGGACGCGCTCAAGGCCCTGGCCACCATCATGATCGGCTTCTACGTCACCTGCGCGCTCTTCATCCTGCTCGTGCTCGGCACGCTGCTTCGCCTGGTCACCGGGGTCAACCTCTTCAAGCTCCTGAAGTACCTGGGCCGGGAGTTCCTGCTCATCCTCTCCACGTCGTCGTCGGAGTCCGCGCTGCCGCGGCTCATCGCGAAGATGGAGCACCTGGGCGTCAGCCGCCCCGTCGTCGGCATCACCGTGCCGACCGGGTACTCCTTCAACCTCGACGGCACGATGATCTACCTGACCATGGCCTCGCTCTTCATCGCCGACGCGATGGACCAGCCGCTGGGCGTGGGCGAGCAGATCTCCCTGCTGCTGTTCATGATGATCGCCTCCAAGGGCGCGGCGGGCGTCTCCGGCTCCGGCATCGCCGTCCTCGCCAGCGGCCTCCAGTCGCACAAGCCCGGGCTCGTCGACGGCGTCGGCCTCATCATCGGCGTCGACCGCTTCATGAGCGAGGCGCGCGCCCTCACCAACTTCGCGGGCAACGCGGTGGCGACGCTCCTCATCGGCACGTGGACCAAGGAGGTCGACCGGGAGCGGGTCGCCCTCGTGCTCGACGGCGAGCTGCCCTTCGACGAGCGCACGCTGGTCGACGACGAGCACGGGGCGCCTCCGGCGGCGGCCGAGGCCGTGCCCGAGCAGGTGCCGCTGGCGAAGGCCCCGGTGCAGGCCTAGCCCTCGCGGCTGCCCCCAGGTGACGCGCCCCGGCCCCCGGACCCTCGCGGTCCGGGGGCCGGGGATACGACTTCAGAGGAGCTGACCACCCTCATGCGTACTGCTCTCCCGGACCGAGTGCTCGGCGTCTGCGGCCACTGGACCACCGCCCCGATACCCGTGGGCGAGGTCCGCTGCCGGGGCGGCGGCTGGCGCACGCAGTACGTGTGCCCGGACTGCGTGCACACCTCCCACTACCGCCTGGGCCCGCAGTGGGACGACCTCCCGGCCCGGCTGCACCGCCCGCGATCACCCCACGCCGGGGGCGAGCCCCGCTAGGAAGGCCCTCCAGGCGGGCGCCCCCAGGAGCAGGGCGGGGCCGTCGGGGTTCTTGGAGTCCCGTATGCCGACGTCACCGCTGTGGCTGCCGCCGGCTTGGCGGGTGAGGTCGGCGACCTCGATGCAGCTACTGGGGACGCCGTCGCTGTACGACGACTTGCGCCAGCTCGTGACATCGGCCACCTCTACGCAGCTCTGCCCCTGACCATCGCTGTACGACGACTTGAACCAGGCTTCTTCAGGCGCGAGTTCGGATGTGTTGGTGATGCGAGTCATGGGTCACAGTTCCCGTTGTAGTTGGGTCATGAATTGGGGAGTGTCCTCGGGCGGCAAGGCGGAGGCGACCATGGCGTCGAACCGTCGGATGAACCGGTCGACTTCGCGGCGCTTGTCCGAGCTGTGCACCGCGCCCCAAGCGCTGTCGATCTGGACCCGGTGCGGCAGCCTGTCGCCGAGGTCGAGAATCCCGAAGTCGTTCGTCGAGCGGTAGCCGTTGCTGAACGGCAGCACCTGGAGCGTGATGTGCTCCCAGGAGGCCAGTTCGGAGAGCTTCTCGTACTGTTCGCACATCACATCCTTGCCTCCGACCGGATAGCGCAGAGCGGCCTCGCCGAGGATGGCACGCAGCTTGACCGGGTTCTCCCGGGTCAAGCACTCCTGCCGCTTCATCCGTAGCTCCACGCTGTTGCGGATGAACTCCGACGTGGTCTCCTCCACAGGCTTGTTCAAGTCGTGGAGGGCTTGCGCATAGCGCTGTGTCTGAAGAAGGCCATGGACAAGGGTGGGGTGGTAGATCCGCATGCTCCTGGCCTCTGGTTCGAGGCCGACGAAGCTCGGCATGCCAGCGGGCATCAGCCCGCGGTACTGCGTGAGCCAGTCCTGGCGCGAGGACTCCCGGTTGAGGTAGACGAACGCATCGACGGCGTCCTCGTCGGTGACGCCGTACTTGGTCAGTACCTTCCGGAGGTCTCCCACGTAGCGGAAGTTCAGGTCACCGTTCTCGATCCGGAGCAGTGATGCCTCGGAGATGCGTAGCCCTTGAATGGCCTGTTTCCGCGTCAGGCCGCGTTCTTCCCTCAACTGTCGCAGCTGTAGCCCGAGTTCCAGCCGCTGCCCGGTCCGTCCGCGCTTGGCTGCCATGTGCACCGCCCATGTTTCCTTGTGCGTGTCACCTGCCCTTGCGGTCGGAGTGTGACACCTCGTGCGCGGTCGGCGCAGAGGGTTGTGCAGATTCGCGCATAGTCCACTTCACAATCACCCTGAAATTTCAGGGAAGTTCGATTGAAGTCGAACGTGCAAGCTCGGGACCGTAGGCCCATGACAAACCCCACGGAACTTCCACCCCCACCAGCGGTACAGCTGGCGCGCGCCTGGGCCACCAGCTACCCGATGACCCCGGCGGCCCCGGCCCTCGCCCGCAAGGGCACGCGGCTGCGGCTCGACGCATGGGAATGGCGCGGCGACGCCGACGACGCTGTCCTGGTCGTCTCCGAGCTGGTCGCCAACGCCGCCCGGCACGGGCGCGTCACGGGGCACCACCTGTGGCTACGGCTCGCCGTCACGGAGAGCGGCGCCCTGGTCGTCGACGTGTCGGACCCCGTAGGGGAGTTCCCCGGCTTCGACGCGGCAGGCCCGTCACCCACGGGGGAGGGCGGCCGGGGACTGCTCGTCGTACGCCAACTCGCCCAGGACGTGGGCTGGTTCCCCCGCCAGGGACAGGGCAAGACGGTCCGGGCGCTGCTGGCCCGCAGGGGCTAGAGCCCGTCCACCAGCGCCGTGGCCTCCGGCAGGGGGAGGCCCGCTGCCGTGAGGAACGTGATGGGGGCCGCGCGGCCTGCCTCCTCCGAGCCGATGACCCCGGCGTTCACCGCCTCCATCAGGCCGAAGACGATGCTCTCCAGGACGTAGACCAGGGCGCGCGGCGGCACCGAGGTGGTGAAACGGCCCTCGTCCAGGGCCCGTTGGAACATCGCCTCGCCCGCCGCGTTCATCGGCGCCAGGCGTTCGCGGATGCCGTCCATGGTCACCGCGCGCTGCGCCAGGGACAGCAGCAGGCGGTAGCGGTCGGTGACGCGCCAGACGCCGAGCATCGCGGCGGCCACGGCACGCGCCGGGTCCTCCGCGTTCGCGTAGGCGGCGGAGTGCGCGGCCATCACCGCTTCCACGGCCTCGTCGAGGAGCGCGGTGATCAGCGCGTCCCGGCTCGGGAAGTGGCCGTAGACCGTGCGGCGCACCACCCCGGCGCCCCGCGCGATCTGGTCCATGGACGCGTCCGGGTCCCGGGTCAGCTCGGCGTAGGCGACATCGAGGATGCGGCGGCGATTCGCGTCGGCGCGCGCCGTGGCGGCGGACCCGGCGGCCCTGGGGGACCCGGCAGCGGCCCCGGCGACGGGCCCGGCGGCCCCGGCGGCGGCCCCGGCGGCCCCGGCGGCAGCACCCCGCGACGACATCGGCTTCGTACGGCTCATGGCGCCATTGTGCCGCCCACCCCCGTATTTGCACACTGCTGTGCAAGAAGGCACCCTTGAGCTAGATTGCACACCGCCGTGCAATTACACATCGGTGTGCAAGTTACTGGACCGCGTACATGCTCGACGTACTCCGAGGGGTGGGCCACGATGCCTTTGTTGATCAATGAGCCGGTGGAGCGGATGGACCGGCCCTACGCGCGCCGCTGGTGGGCGCTGCTGGTCCTGTGCCTGAGCCTGCTGATCGCCGTCATGGCGAACACCGCCCTGACGGTGGCGGCGCCCGACATGACCCGCGACCTCGACCTCAGCAGCTCCGACCTGCAATGGGTCATCGACGCGTACACCGTCCCGTACGCCGCCCTGATGCTGCTCTTCGGCGCGATCGGCGACAAGTACAGCCGGCGCGGCGCGCTCGTGCTCGGGCTGCTCGTCCTCAGCGCGGGCGCGGGTGCCGGGGCGCTCGCCGACAGCTCGACGGCCGTCATCGTCGCGCGCGGCGTGATGGGCGTGGGCGCGGCGATGATCATGCCCGCGACGCTCTCCCTGCTCGCGGCCACGTTCCCGCGCCAGGAGCGCGCCAAGGCGATCACGCTGTGGGCGGCCACGTCCGGCATCGCCATCGCGGCGGGCCCGCTGATCGCGGGCATGCTCCTGGAGGACTACGGCTGGGCGTCGACGTTCCTCATCGACATCCCCGTGGCAGCCGTCGCGATCATCGGCGCGTTCGTGCTCGTACCGCCGTCGAAGTCCTCGGCGGCGGGGCGCATCGACTACGTGGGCGGGCTCCTCTCCGTCGTCTGGATCGGCGCGCTCATCTACATGATCATTGAGGGGCCCGGCTTCGGGTGGGGTGCCAGTGCCATCGGCGCGGCCGTGGTCGCCGCCGTCGGCCTCGTCCTCTTCGTCGTCCGGGAGCTGCGCCACCCGCGCCCCGTCCTGGACGTCCGCAAGTTCGCCCGGCGCGGCTTCTCCGGCGCCAACCTCGCGGTGGCCCTGTTCTTCGTGGCCGCGTTCGGCGCCTTCTACTTCCTGACGCAGCACCTCCAGTTCGTCCTGGAGTACGACCCGCTGGAGACGGGCGTGCGCATGCTGCCGCTCGCGGGCGCGGTGTTCGTGGGCTCCGCGCTCACCGGCTTCCTCACGCCGAGGCTCGGCGCGAAGGTGATGGTCACCGCGGGCATGGTCGGCGGCACCACGGCCCTGGCCCTGCTCACCACCACCGACGCGGCGACGTCGTACGGGGACTTCGTGCTGCCCCTCGTCGTCCTCGGCCTGTCGATGGGCCTGGCGGTCTCGCCCTGCACGGACGCGATCATGGGCGCCTTCCCGGAGTCGGACCTTGGTGTCGGCGGAGCCGTCAACGACACCTCGCTCGAACTGGGCGGCTCCCTCGGCATCGCCGTCCTCGGCTCGGTCCTCGGCACCTCGTACGCCGACGGTCTCGCCGACGAGACCGCGGGCAGCAAGCTCCCGGCGTCCGCTCTTGAGCAGGCCCAGGACTCCGTGGGCGCGGGCGGCGGTGTCGCCCAGGCCGTCGGGCAGCAGGCGCGGCACCTCGCCGAGCAGGCCGCGGGCGCGAACTCCCCGCGGAAGGCCGCCGAGCTGAAGGCCCAGGCCGCCGAACTCGCGCAGGGCGCCGAGCAGATGAAGCACGCCGTCGGCACCTCCTTCTCCGACGCGGTGGCCCACACCAGCCTGGTCGGCGCGGTCATCCTCGGCGTGGGCACGCTGGTGGTGGCCCTGCTGCTGCCGAGGAAGCGGCAGGAGCCCGCGCCCCAGGCCGACGCGCCGGCGCGGGACACGGCGAGGGAACCCGTGTCACACCGCTGACGCCACCGCGGCGCGCCCCGGCCCGCCGTCCGCGAATCGGCGCTGACGACACCGCGGCGCGCCCCCGCCCCTCCCGCCCACGAAATGGCGTTGACGGCGGCGAACAGCCCCCGCCACGCTGGAAGACCTCGGGCCGCCCGACCAGCGGCCGTGGCACGACGGGGGAGCACACCCATGACCACACGGATCGTCTCCAGCGGCCCCGGCGACGAGGGCGCGCCGGGCAGCGAGCAGGCCGAGCTGGAGCGGGTCGGCGAGCTGTTCACGAAGTTCGTCGAGGCCGTGGCGCGCCGCCCGCGCACCGAGGGTGACGGCGAGCGCGACCTCACCGCCCGCCTGCGCCGGCACCTCGGCGTCGAGCCGGGCCAGGCCCCGGTGGTGAAGGCCGCGTACGCGCCCTACGACCACCCGAACGTGCACCTGGCCCTGGAGCGCTGGTTCGGCGCCGCGTCGCGCTCGTACGAGCTGATCGGCATGACCGGCGCCGACCACCGCGGCCACTACACGCTGTCCGAGATCCTCGAATCCGCCAGCCGCTACGACAGGTTCGTGATCGGCGCCGTCGACTACGCGCACCTGCCCGTGTCCCCGGACGCCGAACTGGCCTGCGTGTCCTTCGGGTTCTACCTCGGCACCGAGCGCACCGCGGACGGCCGCGAGGAGCGCTGCGTCGTGCTCCTGCGCGGCCCGGGCCGCGAGTACGGCCACGACATGGTCCAGCTCGAAGTCCTCGCCGCGGACCGCGACACCGCGAAGCGGCTGCTGGCCGGGGTCGACGCGCTGATCCGCGAGCACAACGTGCTGCGGGGCCAGGTCCTGTCCTTCGAAGGCGGTGACTTCAGCGAAGGCCTCGGACCGTTCCGCTTCCACCGGCGCCCGGACCTGGACCGCGACGGCATCGTCCTGCCGGAGGGGCTCCTGGACCGCGTCGAGCGGCACGTCGTGGGCGTGGCCCGGCAGCGCGAGCGGCTGCTCGCCGCGGGCCAGCACCTGCGGCGCGGCCTGCTCCTGTACGGGCCGCCCGGCACGGGCAAGACCCACACCATCCGCTATCTGCTCTCGGGCATGCCGGACTTCACCGTCGTGCTGCTCTCCGGCGTCACGATCGGCGCGATCGGCCCGGCCTGCGCGCTCGCCCGCATGCTCCAGCCCGCGCTCGTCGTCCTGGAGGACTGCGACCTCGTCGCCGAGGCCCGGGACTACGGGGACGGCGAACAGCCCCTGCTCTTCCAGGTCCTGAACGAGATGGACGGCCTCGGTGACGACGCCGACGTGGCCTTCCTGCTCACCACCAACCGCGCCGACCTCCTGGAGCCCGCCCTGGTGCAGCGCCCGGGCCGCGTGGACCTCGCGGTGGAGATCCCGCTGCCCGACGCGGCGGGCCGTCGTCGGCTGCTCGCCCTGTACGGCGACGGGCTCGGCCTCGACGAGGCGTTCGCCGACGAGGTCGTCGCGCGCACGGAGGGCACGACGGCGTCCTTCACCAAGGAGCTGGTCCGGCGCGCGGTCCTCATCGCCGCGGAGCGCGACGCGGCCCGCACGGAGCCCGGGGACGTACGCGCGGCTCTGGACGAACTCCTGTCGGACCGCGACCTGCTGACACGCCGTCTGCTGGGCGTGCCGGGCGACGAAGAGGACGACGAGGACGGTGAGGACGACGGCGACGACGGCGACGACGGATACGGATACGGGGACGACGACGATGACGACGAGGGCCCCGACGTCGGCCCCGGTCTCCGCCGCGGGGACCTGCCCGACCACTTCCCCGGCCCGGGACGCCTCGGTGCGAACGGCGGCGCGTTCTTCACCCGGGCCTCGTACCGCCCGCTGCGCTGACGCGCCCCCATGCTTACCAAAAGGTGAGTACCTGACCAAATAGTCGGTACTTGTAGCCGCGTACGTACTCACCAAGCATGGGGGGCATGCAGAACGACACCCACCCCAAGACCTCTGTCACCGTCATCGGCCTCGGCGCCATGGGCCGGGCCCTCGCCGGAGCGTTCCTCGACGCCGGCCATCCGACGACCGTCTGGAACCGCTCGGCGGGCAAGGGCGAGGACCTCGTCGCCCGGGGTGCCGTCCGCGCGGCGAGCGCCGCCGAGGCCGTGCGCGCGAGCGAGCTGGTCGTCGTGTGTGTCGTCGACTACGACGCCTCCGCGGCCGTCCTCGAACCGCTCGCCGCCGACCTCGCCGGGCGCACTCTGGTGAACCTCACCTCCGACACCCCCGAGCGCGCCCGGAACGCCGCGAAGTGGGCCGCCGCGGCGGGCGTCGACTACCTGGACGGCGCGGTGATGGTGCCCACGTCCGTCGTCGGCACGCCGGACGCGCTGCTCTTCCACGCGGGCCCGCGTGCCGCGTACGACAAGCACGAGCAGGCCCTCAAGGCGCTCGGCGGGCACACGACGTACGTCGGTGAGGACCACGGCCTCGCCGCCGTGTACGACCTGTCGCTGCTCGACTACTTCTGGACCGCGATGTCCGGCGTCGTGCACGCCTTGGCGCTGGCGACGGCGGAGGGCGTCCCGGCCGCCGCGCTCGCCCCCTTCCTCAAGGCGAACGCCGGTCTCGTCACCTCCCTCGTCGACGAGATGGCGGGGCAGGTCGACTCCGGCAGCTACCCGGGCGCGGAGGCGAACCTGGTGATGGAGGTGGCGGGCATCGACCACATCGTGCACGCCGCCGAGCACCGCGGCCTCGACACCTCCGTGCTGCGCGCCGTGAACGCGGTGGCCCGGCGCGGCGTCGACCTGGGCCACGGCGCCGACGACTGGACGGCGACGGTGGAGGCGGTCCGCAAGCCCTGACCCCGCGCGGATCGCTGGCCTTGACGCCGACGTCAAGGGTTACGGTCGCGGCATGCGCATCGGCGAACTCGCGTCACGGGTGGGGACGACCACGCGGACGCTGCGGTACTACGAGTCGCGGGGGCTGTTGCCCGCGCGGCGGGACGGCAACGGCCATCGCGCCTACGACGAGGGCGACGTCCGGCTCCTGGAGCAGATCAGGACGCTCCAGGACTTCGGCTTCGACCTGGAGGAGACCCGGCCGTTCGTGGAGTGCCTGCGGTCCGGGCACCCGGCGGGCGACTCCTGTCCGGCGTCGGTGGCCGTGTACCGCCGCAAGCTGGCCGAAATCGACGCCCTGATCGGAGAGTTGGGCGCGGTGCGCGCGCAGGTCGGCGCGCAGCTGGCGCGGGCCGAGCGGGCGCTGCGGGAGCTGGCGGCCGACGCGGAGGCTCCGGGTGGTCCGGAGCCGCGGTGCGAACTGACGTAAGGGGTGGACGGGCATGAGTGGTGTGCGGGCCGAGGGTGTGGCCGAGGTGACGGACGGGGATTTCGGGTTCGAGGTGCTGAGCGGTGAGCGGCCGGTGCTCGTGCAGTTCACGGCTGAGTGGTGCGGGCCGTGCCGGCAGCTGGCGCCGGTGCTCGGTGCTCTCGCCGCGGAGGAGGGGGAGCGCCTGAAGGTGGTGCGGATCGATGTGGACCGGAATCCCGAGACGACGATCGCCTATGGGGTGCTTTCCACGCCGACGCTGATGGTGTTCCGTGACGGTGAGCCGGTGTGGCAGGCCGTCGGGGCGCGGGCGAAGCGCAAGCTGGTGGGGGAGCTGACGGGGGCGGGCGTGCTCTGAGCCCTGCCGCCTGACGGAAGCCGGTCCGCCGGAGTCGAGCGGCGGAACAAGAGACAAGCCCCGGGCGTCATTGACGCGCGGGGCTTTTCTCTGCGTATAGTGGATTCTTTCGCATTGCTCTGCGCATTTGGGCGCACGAGTATTGCGGGAATCTGTATAACGACACTGTATCTGGCGAGGGGCTGAATTGTCAACCGAGGAATTGCGGGAAGAGCAGCAATTCGTCTCCGGGCTGTACGCGCGCCTCGACGCGCTGCGCGAGGAGGCCGAGTCTGCCGTGCGCGCGTCGCTCCAGCAGGTCGGCAACGGCCTCCAGGCGCGCCTGGAGCGCGACGTACTGGTGGCCGAGCGCTCCGGGCTGCTCGCCGCGCTCGACTCCAGTGAGAACGGCCTGTGTTTCGGGCGGCTCGCGTTCCGCGACGGCCGCGACCACCACATCGGGCGGATCGGCATCCGCGCCTCCGACACGGAGCGCACGCCGCTCGTCGTCGACTGGCGCGCGGACGTCGCGCGCCCCTTCTACCTCGCCACCGGCCACACCCCGATGGGGCTGCGCAGGCGGCGGCACATCACCACCCGGGGCCGCGAGGTCACCGGTCTGCACGACGAGATCCTCGACCTCGGCGACGCCACGCGCACCGGGCACGAGAGCGCCGACGCCGACGAGGTGCTGCTGGCCGCGCTGGGCTCCGCGCGCACCGGGCGCATGCAGGACATCGTGCGGACCATCCAGGCCGAGCAGGACCGCATCATCCGCGCCCCGCACCGGGGCGTCCTCGTCGTCGAGGGCGGCCCCGGCACCGGCAAGACCGTCGTCGCGCTGCACCGCGCCGCGTACCTGCTGTACGCGCACCGCGAGCTGCTGGCCAAGCGGGCCGTCCTGATCGTCGGGCCCAACCCGGCCTTCCTCGGCTACATCAGCGACGTGCTGCCCGCGCTCGGCGAGACCGGAGTGCTGCTCGCCTCCCTCGGCGAGTTGTTCCCCGGCGTCACGGCGACCGGCACGGACACGCCCGCGGCGGCCGAGGTAAAGGGCCGCGCCGCGATGGCCGACGTGCTGAAGCGGGCCCTGGAGGACCGGCAGCGGCTGCCCGAACCCGGGGCGCCGCTGATCATCGAGCACGACGACGGTGACCTCGTCCTCGACTGGGAGATCGCCTACGAGGCACGGGCCGCGGCCCGCGCGGCCGACCTGCCGCACAACCTCGCGCGGCCCACGTTCGCCTTCCACGTCATCGACGCGCTCACCGCGCAGCTCGCCGAGCGCATCGGCCACGACCCGTACGGCGGGCCCAACTTCCTCGGGCCCGACGACATCGCCCAGCTCGGCAAGGGCATCGCGGCCAGCGCCGAGGTGCACGCGGCGATCGAGGAGCTGTGGCCCGCGCTCACCCCGCAGCGGTTCGTCGCCGACTATCTGGAGGAGCCCGTCCACCTGTCCGAGGCGGACGCCGCCGCCGTGCGCCGGGCCCCCGGCGCGGCCTGGACGCCCGCCGACGTGCCGCTGCTCGACGAGGCCGCCGAGCTGCTCGGCAAGGACGACAGCGCTGCCCTTGCCCGCGCGGAGGCGGAGCGGCAGCGGCAGGTCGCGTACGCGCAGGGCGTGCTCGACGTGTCGTACGCCTCGCGTACGTACGAATTCGAGGACAAGGACGAGGAGGACGCCGAGGTCCTGCTCGCGCACGACATCATCGACGCCGAGCGGATGGCCGAGCGGCACGAGGAGGCCGACCACCGCAGCGCGGCCGAGCGGGCCGCCGCCGACCGCACCTGGGCGTTCGGGCACATCATCGTCGACGAGGCGCAGGAGCTGTCCGCGATGGCCTGGCGACTGCTCATGCGGCGCTCCCCGACGCGCTCCATGACGCTGGTCGGCGATCCCGCGCAGACGGCGGAGGCCGGGGGCGTCGGCTCCTGGGCGGACATCCTCGCGCCGTACGTCGAGGACCGGTGGGAGTTCGCGCGGCTCGGCGTCAACTACCGGACCCCCGCGGAGATCATGGCCCTCGCGGCGGAGGTGCCCCGCAGGGCGGGGCGGCCCGGCTTCGAGCCGCCCCGGTCCGTCAGGTCCACCGGCGTCGAGCCCTGGGCGCGGCACGTGCCGGACGGCGACCTCGCGGACGCCGTCGCGCGGGCCGTCGCGGAGGCTCCACGCGAGGGGCGGCTCGCGGTCATCGCCCCCCGTGACCTGCACGCGGAGCTGGCCCCGGAGCTGCCGGGCGTCACCGCGGGGGAGGTGCCCGACCTCACCCGCTCCCTCGTCCTGCTCGATCCCCGGCAGGCCAAGGGGCTCGAATTCGACACGGTCTTTGTCGTCGAGCCGTCCCGCTTTGACACCAGCGACCTGTACGTCGCCCTGACCAGGTCCACCCAGCGCCTGGCCCTGCTGCACACGGCACCGCTCCCGGAGACGCTGCCGCCGGACCTCGCCGCCGGCTGACCCCGCCGGCCGGGCCCGCCCTCCCCGGGGCCGGGCCCGGCACGCGGCCCGCGCGCTACTTGCCCCGGCCGGGCTTGTAGCGGGACGGCAGCGCGTACACGAACTCCCTCGGGTCGCTGTAGGCCTGCTCCAGCATGGTGGGCACGCTGTGGTACCCGGCGGTGTAGAGGTTCCGGTTCGGGTCCCAGGTGTTGTACGCGAGGATCGCGGCCCGCTTCTTCGCCATGTGCGCGGACGGGATGTGGAGCACGTGGTCCGCGCCGCGGTCGCGCTGGTCGCGGCCGAACGCCTCGTACGTGTAGATGTGGTTGAAGCGCACGTCCTTCAGTTCGCCGTTCTTCATCAGCCAGTACGCGGCGTCGCTGCACGCCTTGTGCGTGGCGTTCGTGGGCTGGCGCGGGTCGGTGGTGTCGAGCCACCCCGCGGCGAACTTGTGCGAGGCGCCCGGGTACTTCCGGGCGAGCCCGCGGACCTTGTCCATGATCTGCCGGACGAAGGCGTCGTACTCGCTGTCGGTGCCGTAGGCGGTGTCGGAGAGCTTGAAGTTGATGACCTTGTCGACGCCGAGGGCCTTGGCGGACAGGTGGAACTCGGACGTGCGGGCCGAGACCACCTCGGGCGTCGGCCAGGCCTCCTGCCACCCCAGCTCGTGGGTGTGGCCGGGGGCCGAGCACTTGTCGCCCAGGACGCACCGGGGCCGGTTGAGGTACTCCGCGATGCCGCCGTTCTCGCCCCGGGACACGAGCACCAGGTAGACCGGTCGCCCCGCGGCCTTGTGCTCCAGGATGGAGCCGGCCATCCCGATCGCCTCGTCGTCCTGGTGCGGCGAGTAGAAGATCGCGGGGGCCGCGGCCGCCGAGGCGCTCGCGGCACCCAGGGACCCCTGGAAGGCGAGGCCCGCGGCCGTCAGGCCCGCGGCGGCCAGCACCGACCTGCGGGAGGGGCCGGCCGGGTCGGCGCCGTGGTGGTGAGGGACGGTCATGCGGTGACTCCTGCTGTGGACGCGGCTGCTGTGTGTGTCACCACGCTTACAGGGGCCGCTCACGTCCCGCTGACGTCTCGCTGACGCGGGGTTCAGGCCGGGCGGAGCCAGATCGTGGAAAGGGGCGGGAGGGAGAGGAGGAGGGAGGCGGGGTGGTCGTGGGACGGGGTGGGGGTGGGCTTGAGGGGGTCGGGGTTGAGGGTGTCGGCGCCGCCGTATCGCTCCGCGTCCGTGTTGAGGACCTCCACCCACGCCGTGACGTCGTCCGGTACCCCGACGCGGTACTCGTGCCGGACCACGGGGGAGAAGTGGGAGACGGACAGCAGGGGAGAGGTGCCCGCCGCGCCGAAGCGGAGGAAGGCGAAGACGTTGTCCTCGGCGGCGTCACCCACCACCCAGGCGAAGCCCTCGGGCTCCGTGTCGCGCTGCCACAGGGCGGGCTCGGCGCGGTAGCGGGTGTTGAGGTCGCGGACCAGGTCCCGCACGCCCCGGTGGTCCGCCTCCGCCCCGTACGCCGGATCGAGCAGCCACCAGTCGGGGCCGTGGCTCTCCGACCACTCCGCGCCCTGCGCGAACTCCTGCCCCATGAAGAGGAGCTGCTTGCCGGGGTGGGCCCACATGAAGGCCAGGTACGCCCGGTGGTTCGCGCGCTGCCGCCACCAGTCGCCCGGCATCTTCGACACCAGGGACCGCTTGCCGTGCACGACCTCGTCGTGCGAGATGGGAAGGACGTAGTTCTCGCTGTAGGCGTACACCATCGAGAACGTCATCTCGTGGTGGTGGTGCTTGCGGTGGACGGGGTCCTTGGCCATGTAGCCCAGCGAGTCGTGCATCCAGCCCATGTTCCACTTCAGGCCGAAGCCGAGGCCGCCGAAGCCGCCGGGTCCCGCGTGGTGGGTCGCGCGGGTCACGCCGTCCCACGCGGTGGACTCCTCGGCGATCGTGACCACGCCGGGCGAGCGGCGGTACACGGTGGCGTTCATCTCCTGGAGGAAGGCCACCGCGTCCAGGTTCTCGCGGCCGCCGTGGGCGTTCGGCGTCCACTGGCCGTGCTCGCGCGAGTAGTCGAGGTACAGCATGGACGCGACGGCGTCCACGCGCAGGCCGTCGATGTGGTACTCCTCGCACCAGTAACTGGCGTTGGCGACGAGGAAGTTGCGCACCTCGGCCCTGCCGTAGTCGAACTCCAGCGTGCCCCAGTCGGGGTGGGCCGCCCGCAACGGGTCCTCGTGCTCGTACAGCGGCCGCCCGTCGAACTCGGCGAGTGCCCAGTCGTCGCGCGGGAAGTGCGCGGGCACCCAGTCCATGAGCACGCCGATCCCGGCCCGGTGCAGCGCGTCCACCAGGTACTTGAAGTCGTCGGGTGTGCCGAGCCGGGCCGTCGGCGCGTAGAAGCCGGTGACCTGGTAGCCCCAGGACCCGCCGAAGGGGTGCTCGGCGACCGGCATCAGCTCCACGTGCGTGAAGCCCAGGTCGCGGACGTAGGCCGGGAGTTGCTCGGCCAGCCGGCGGTAGGTGAGGCCGGGCCGCCAGGACGGCAGGTGCACCTCGTACACGGAGAACGGCGCCCGGTGCGCGGGCGTCTCCTGCCGGCGCCGCAGCCACTCCTCGTCCCGCCACACGTGGTGCGAGGCGTGCACGACGGAGGAGTTGGCCGGGGGCACCTCCGTGCGGCGGGCCAGCGGGTCGGCGCGGAAGGTCATGCTGCCGTCGGGCCGGGTGATCTGGAACTTGTACAGCTCGCCCTCGCCGACCGACGGCACGAACAGCTCCCACACCCCGCTGCCGCCGAGCGACCGCATCGAGGAGCCCGTGCCGTCCCAGTAGTTGAAGTTCCCGACGACGCGCACGCCGAGCGCGTTCGGCGCCCACACCGTGAAGCGGGTACCGATGACGCCCTGGTGCGTCATCGGGTGCGCACCGAGCGCCTCCCACAGCTGCTCGTGCCGGCCCTCGCCGATCAGGTGCAGGTCGAGTTCGCCGAGCGCGGGCAGGAACCGGTACGCGTCGTGGGTGTCCCACTCCGTCCCGTCGTACGTGATGTGCAGGCGGTAGTCCTGGGGGACCTCGCGCAGCGGTAGGACGGCCGAGAAGAAGCCGTCGCCGTCGTCGAGCAGTTCGGCGCGTACGTCCCCGATGACGGCGGTCACGGCGCGTGCGTGGGGCCGCAGGGCGCGGAACGCCACCCCACCGGGCACGGCGTGCGCGCCGAGCACCCCGTGCGGATCGTGGTGCGTGCCGGTCAGGAGCCGGACGCGGTCGGCCTCGGGCACGGGGGAGGGGGCCGGTGGCTGCGCGGTCTTCCCGGGGGGCGGTGCCACCGGCTGCGCAGGCGCCTTCGCCGCGGCCTTCCGCTTCGCCGGGGCCTTCTTCGCGGCGGCCGTCTTCTTGACGGCGGCCGTCTTCTTCCTGGTCCGCTTGGCGGCAGGCTGGCGCGGTGGTGTGACCTCGGGGTCGGGTTCGTTCTGCGGGGCTGAGGAGGGGGGACGGCGGGTCACGGAGGCGGCCTCCTGTCCGAAGGGCGTGGGAAGCGGGTCAGCGGGCGTCGTCGGGGCGGCAGGACGCGCCGGTGCTCCGGCGCGGGCCCGCGGCGTCCGCGGCGAGCTGGTCGAGGGCGGCGAGGGGGACCGGCAGCCAGTCGGGGCGGTGGCGGGCCTCGTACACCGCCTCGTAGACCGCCTTGTCGGTCTCGTGGGCGCGCAGGAGCACCGGCTCGGTGCGCGGGTCGCGGCCCGCGACGTCGGCGTAGCCCGTGCAGTACGCGGCCCGGCAGGCGTCCGCCCAGCGGGGGGCCCACGGGCGGAAGGAGCGGGCGGCGTAGTCGAAGGAGCGCAGCATGCCCGCCACGTCGCGGGCGGCGGGCTGCGGCATGCGGCGCTCGGCGAGCGGCCGCGCGGGCTCGCCCTCGAAGTCGATGAGGGACCAGAAGCCCGACGGCGCCCGCAGGCACTGGCCCAGGTGCAGATCGCCGTGGACGCGCTGGGCCGTCCACGCGGTGCCGCTGTGGGTGCCGAGATCGGCGAGCGCCTGGTACGCGGTGCGCAGCGCGGGCTCGTACGGGCGCAGGGCGGGCACCGCGCGGGCGGCGGCCTCCAGGCGCTCGGTCATGCCGCGGGCGAGCAGCTCCACCTGGGCGCGGCCGAGCGACACGGTGGGCAGGGCCGCGGCGAGGGCCGCGTGCACCTCGGCGGTGGCGCGGCCGAGCGCCCGGGCCTCGGCGCCGAAGTCCTCGCCCTTGGCGAGGGCTTGCAGGGCCAGCTCCCAGCCGTCGCAGGCGCCGCGCACGTACGGCTGGAGGACACCGAGCACCAGCGGCTCGTCGGCGGAGTCGGCCGTCAGCCAGGCGGCGGGCGCGGGCACGCGGGCGCAGCCCTGCCGGGCCAGGGCGAGCGGCAGTTCCAGGTCGGGGTTGACGCCGGGCACCACCCGGCGGAAGAGCTTGAGTATCAGCGCGTCGCCGTACACCAGCGAGGAGTTGGACTGCTCGACGCCGCACGTGCGCGGGGCGAGCGAGGGCGGTATGTCGGTGTGCTCGGCGCGGGCGAAGCGCAGCACGCCGAGCCGCCCGGGCAGCCGCAGGCGCTCCAGGAGCAGCCCGGTCAGGCGCGGGTCGAGCAGCGCCTCGTAGACGGTCCTGCCCGCGAGCGCGCCCTGGGTGACGTGGCCGATGAGGGCGGGCGCGAGCGGCGGCGGCAGCTCGTCCCGCACCCCGAGCAGGAGCTGGTAGCAGTCGGCGGGCAGCTCGTGGTCGGCCGCCGTGTCCGGCCCGGCGAGCAGCGGCTGGCGCACCCGGATCAGCAGGTGCAGCAGGCCGGGGTCCGCCCCGGGCGGCAGGAGTTCCGTCGCCGCCACCAGCTCGAAGCCCGTGACGGGGCGGCCCTTGCCCGCGAACCACCGCTGGCGCGGCAGCCAGCCGCGAAGCAGCGGGTCGAGCGACGCGATCAGCGCGCCGGCGTGGGCACTGGGGCGGGTGGCGGCTTCCGACATGGCGTCGTGTCCTTTCCGCGCCCTCGACGGGGGGTGTCAAGGGGAGGTGCCGGGGGTGCCGGGCAAGGGCCGTGCCGTGGGCGAGTGCCCGGTGCGGCGCGCCTCACGCCTGCCGCGGGCGGCTTCACGGCACTGTCACGGCGACCTTACGCCGGGTCCTCACGCAGCCGGAACCAGTAGAAGCCGTGCCCCGCGAGGGTGAGGAGGTACGGCAGTTCACCGATGGCCGGAAAGCGCACCCCGCCGATCAGCTCGACCGGATGGCGGCCGTTGAAGACCCGCAGATCCAGCTCGGTCGGCTGGGCGAAGCGGGAGAAGTTGTGCACGCACAGCACGAGGTCGTCCGCGCCGTCACCGCCCGCGCCCTCCTCGCCGGTGGACGGCGCCTCCCGCAGGAAGGCGAGAACGGCCGGATTCGACGAGGGCAGTTCGGTGTAGGAGCCGAGGCCGAACGCCGGGTTCTGCTTGCGGATCTCGATCATCCGGCGGGTCCAGTGCAGGAGCGAGGACGGCGAGGACATGGACGCCTCGACGTTCGTGACCTGGTAGCCGTAGACCGGATCCATGATCGTGGGCAGATAGAGGCGGCCCGGGTCGCAGGACGAGAAGCCCGCGTTGCGGTCGGGCGTCCACTGCATGGGGGTGCGCACGGCGTCGCGGTCGCCGAGCCAGATGTTGTCGCCCATGCCGATCTCGTCGCCGTAGTACAGGATCGGTGAGCCGGGCAGGGAGAGCAGCAGGGCGGTGAACAGCTCGATCTGGTTGCGGTCGTTGTCGAGGAGGGGCGCGAGGCGGCGGCGGATGCCGATGTTGGCGCGCATGCGCGGGTCCTTGGCGTACTCCGCGTACATGTAGTCGCGCTCCTCGTCGGTGACCATCTCCAGGGTCAGCTCGTCGTGGTTGCGCAGGAAGATGCCCCACTGACAGCCCGAGGGGATGCGCGGCGTCTTGGCGAGGATCTCCGAGACGGGGTAGCGCGACTCGCGGCGGACGGCCATGAAGATGCGCGGCATCACCGGGAAGTGGAAGGCCATGTGGCACTCGTCGCCGCCGTGCTCGAAGTCGCCGAAGTAGTCCACGACGTCCTCGGGCCACTGGTTGGCCTCGGCGAGGAGGACGGTGTCCGGGTAGTGGGCGTCGATCTCGGCGCGCACCCGCTTGAGCAGCTCGTGGGTGCGGGGGAGGTTCTCGCAGTTGGTGCCCTCCTCCGCGTACAGGTACGGCACCGCGTCGAGCCGGAAGCCGTCGATGCCGAGGTCGAGCCAGAACCTGAGCGCGGAGATGATCTCCTCCTGCACGGCCGGGTTCTCGAAGTTGAGGTCCGGCTGGTGGGAGAAGAAGCGGTGCCAGTAGTACTGCTTGCGCACCGGGTCGAAGGTCCAGTTGGAGGCCTCGGTGTCGACGAAGATGATCCGGGCGTCCTGGTACTGCTTGTCGTCGTCCGCCCAGACGTAGTAGTCGCCGTAGGGGCCCTCGGGGTCGTTGCGCGAGGCCTGGAACCACGGGTGCTGGTCGCTGGTGTGGTTCATCACGAAGTCGATGATCACGCGCATGCCCCGCTGGTGGGCGCAGTCCACGAACTCCACGAAGTCCGCGAGGTCGCCGAACTCGGGCAGGACCGCCGTGTAGTCCGACACGTCGTAACCGCCGTCGCGCAGCGGCGACTTGAAGAACGGTGGCAGCCACAGGCAGTCGACGCCCAGCCACTGGAGGTAGTCGAGTTTGGCGGTGAGGCCCTTGAGGTCCCCGACGCCGTCGCCGTTGCTGTCCTGGAAGGAGCGGACCAGGACCTCGTAGAAGACGGCGCGCTTGAACCACTCCGGGTCGCGGTCCTTCGCGGGGGTGTCCTCGAAGGTGTCCGGGACGGGCTCGTTGACGATCATGTGTGGGTGACCCTCCGATCAGCGGTAGGACGGTCGCAGGACGAGAACGTGCGCGGGCGTGACGCCCGGATCCAGGCGCACGTAGTTGGCCCTGCCCCAGTGGTAGGTCTCACCGGTGAGCTGATCGCACACCGGCACCGACTCGTGCCAGTCGAGGCCGAGCCGTGGCATGTTCAACGAGACCGTGGCTTCCTGGGTGTGGTGGGGGTCGAGGTTCACGACCACCAGAACCGTGTTCGAGCCGCCGGGGTGCCGCACGGTCTTGGAATAGGCGAGCACCGCGTCGTTGTCCGCTTCGTGGAAGTGCAGGTCGCGCAGCTGGCCGAGGGCCGCGTTGGCGCGCCGTGCCGCGTTGAGGCGGGTGATGAGGGGAGCGAGGGTGCGGCCCTCGCGCTCGGCCGCGGCCCAGTCGCGCGGTCGCAGCTCGTACTTCTCCGAGTGCAGGTACTCCTCGCTGCCGGGGCGCAGCGGCGTGTTCTCGTACAGCTCGAAGCCGCTGTACACGCCCCAGGTCGGCGACAGCGTCGCGGCGAGCACCGCGCGCACCGCGAAGGCGGGCGGCCCGCCGTCCTGGAGGTAGGCGTGCAGGATGTCCGGCGTGTTCACGAAGAAGTTGGGCCGCAGGTAGTGCGCGGTCTCGGCTGACAGTTCGGTGAGGTAGTCGGTGAGTTCCCGCTTGTCGTTGCGCCAGGTGAAGTACGTGTACGACTGGTGGAAGCCGATCGCGGCGAGGGTCCGCAGCATCGCGGGCCGTGTGAACGCCTCGGCGAGGAAGAGGACGTCGGGGTCCGTGCGGTGGATGTCGGCGAGGACCTCCTCCCAGAAGGCGACGGGCTTGGTGTGCGGGTTGTCGACGCGGAAGACGCGCACCCCGTGCCCCATCCAGAAGCGCAGCAGGCGGATGGTCTCGGCGGTGATGCCCGCGCGGTCGCGGTCGAAGTGGAGGGGGTAGATGTCCTGGTACTTCTTCGGCGGGTTCTCCGCGTACGCGATGGAGCCGTCGGCGCGGTGGGCGAACCAGTCGGGGTGCTTCTCCACCCACGGGTGGTCGGGGGAGCACTGGAGGGCGAAGTCGAGCGCGACTTCGAGCCCGTGGCGGCCCGCCTCGCGCACGAACGCGTCGAAGTCGTCGAGCGTGCCGAGGTCCGGGTGCACGGCGTCGTGGCCGCCCTCGGGGGAGCCGATCGCCCAGGGCACGCCGACGTCGTGCGGCCCGGCCGACAGGGAGTTGTTCGCGCCCTTGCGGTAGGTGGTGCCGATGGGGTGGACGGGCGGCAGGTAGACGATGTCGAAGCCCATGCCGGCGATCGCCGGGAGCCGCCGCGCGGCCGTGCGGAACGTGCCCGAGACGGGCGGCTGGCCCGGGCGGACCACGGCGCCCTCCGAGCGCGGGAAGAACTCGTACCAGGAGCCGAAGAGGGCGCGCTCGCGGTCCACCCGCAGCGGGAACTCCTCGGTGGAGGTGACCAGTTCGCGCAGCGGATGGGCGGCGAGCACGGCGTCCGCTTCCGGCGTGAGCGCCCCGGCGAGGCGGGCGGAGGGCGCGCGGGAGGTGTCGGTCAGCGCCTGGACGGCGGCCCGCACGGGGGCGCGCAGCTCGGCGGGGACCCCGGCGGCGGCGCGCTCGTAGAGCCGGGAGCCTTCGAGCAGGACCAGGTCGGTGTCGATGCCCGCGGGGATCTTGATCTCCGCGTGGTGCCGCCAGGTCGCCAGGGGGTCGCTCCACGCCTGCACGGCGAAGGTCCAGTCGCCCTGCCCGTCCGGGGTGACGTCGGCGCCCCACCGGTCGGTGCCCGGCGCCAGCTCGCGCATCGGGGTCCAGGGGCCCGCGCGCCCGGCCGGGTCCCGCAGCACCACGTTCGCGGCGACCGCGTCGTGGCCTTCGCGGAAGACGGTGGCGCTGACCTGGAACGTCTCGCCGACGACGGCCTTGGCGGGGCGTCGGCCGCCGAGCACCACGGGCTCGACGGCGAGGATGGGGATCCTTCCGGTGACCGGCACGGATATGAACTCCCTTACATCTTGGCGGGGTTCGGGCATGACCGCTCCTGTTCCGCGTGCGCGTGGGCGGATTCCGGCTGTGGAGGGGTTCCGCGGGTGCGTGTGCACTTCTGGGGCGCCGGGCGCGTGCACGCGCGTACCGGTGGAGCCTTCCCACGCTTCTCGGGTGGGCAATCCGGCGCTTTGTTAACTACTCGCGCGTAACGGCACGCACAAGACCGGCCACCGGCAGCCCTCCCCGGCACGACGAACCCCCGGCAGGCGGGGTGCGCCTGCCGGGGGCGACGGTGCGGCGGTGCCGCGCCGACTACGCGAGGGTCACGACTTGACCTGGAGCAGCCGGTTGGGCGAGCCGGGGCCCACGTTGGTGAGCCGGTTCTTCGCGGTCCGGTTCACGAGCATCCGCATCACCTCGGACGGCGGCGCCGAGCGCTTGTCGGCGAGGTACAGGGCCGCGGCCCCGGCGACGTGCGGTGCCGCCATCGAGGTGCCGGAGAGCGTCGCGGAGGCGTTGTCGTCGGCGATGCCCGCCGACTTGATGCCGACGCCGGGCGCGAACATGTCGACACTCAGGCCGTAGTTTGAGAACGCGGGCCGCGCGTCGCCGCGGTCGGAGGCCGCGACCGTGAGCGCCTCGGCGACGCGCGCGGGCGAGGTGCCGCTCGCGGGCTGCCCCGAGTTCCCGGCCGCGATCGCATACGTCACGCCGGACCTGATGGAGTTGCGCACGGCCTGGTCGAGCTGGGCGTTGGCGGCGCCGCCGAGGCTCATGTTCGCCACGGCGGGCTTGCGCGCGTTCCTGGTCACGAAGTCGATGCCCGCGATGACGCCGGACAGCGTGCCGGAGCCCTGGTTGTTGAGCACGCGCACGCCCACGACCCTGGCCTTCTTGGCGACGCCGTACTTCGCGCCCGCGACGGTCCCGGCCACGTGCGTGCCGTGCCCGTTGCCGTCCTCGGCGATCGGGTCGTTGTCGACGAAGTCGAACCCGGAGCGGGCGCGCCCGCCGAAGTCCCTGTGCGTGGTGCGCACGCCGGTGTCGATGACGTACACGGTGACGCCCGCGCCCGCCGAGTTCGGATAGCGGAACGTCCGGTCGAGCGGCAGCTTGGCCTGGTCGATGCGGTCCTCGCCCCAGGACGGCGGGTTGACCTGGCGCCCGACCGTGTGGAGCGTGATGTCCCGGCTGACCGCGCTGACCGACGGGTCCGCGGCGAGCCGCCGCGCCTCGGCGGCGCTGGCCTTGACCGCGAAGCCGTTCAGGGCCGAGCGGTAGGTGTGGCTGATCTTCACGCCGTACTCGTCCGCGATGTCCCTGCCCTCCGCGGACGCCGCGCGGGTGTCCGCCTTCAGGGTGACGACGTAGCCGTGCTCGGCGGTGTCGGACGCGGCCTGCGACGGCGGCACGGCGACGGCGAGGCCGCCCGCGAGGGCGACGGCCGTGACGGCCGAGATCCGCCGTATCCGGCGCGTGTGTGACGACTGCATGTGCTGGTTCCCTCCCCTTGGACGCGACCTTCCCTCCCCTGGGCAGCGGCCACGTACCGGGCCGCGTCAGGTCGCGTTTCCCAGGAAGAGTGACCTGCCCGGGTGAACCACAACAAGCCTGTACGACAGGAGGGGTGGCGCGATTTGAGCGAAGGGCCGAGCCCTGCCGAAGGCATACACGTGCAACTTGAGCGAAAGCGTGGAGGGGCGGCTGAGAGCCAAGGGGACACTTGGGTGCCGGGTCCGCAGAGTGACGACCTGGGACCCCCGGCGGGGCTGAGGGCTCCCGCCGGGGGCCGCTGGTACGGGCTACTTAACTTGGAGCAGTCGGTTCGGCGAACCGGAACCCACGCCCGACAGCTTGTTCTTGGCCGACCGGTCGGTGATCCACTTGCCGACCTTGGCGGGCTTGGCCGTGCGGTGGTCGGCGAGGTAGAGCGCGGCGACACCGGCGACGTGCGGCGCCGCCATCGACGTGCCGTCGTAGGTCGCCGTGGACGTGTTGCTCCTGTTGGACGCGGACTTGATCGCCACGCCCGGCGCGAACAGGTCCAGGCGCGAGCCGTAGTTGGAGAACGAGGGGCGCCTGTCACGCCGGTCGGACGCCCCGACCGTCAGGGCCTCCTTGACGCGGGCGGGCGAGGAGCGCGTCGCGGACTCGCTCTCGTTGCCCGCCGCCACCGAGTACGTGACGCCGGACGCGATGGACTTGCGCACCGCCGCGTCCAGCGGGGCGAAGGCCGGGGTGCCGATGCTCATGTTGGCGACGGCGGGCTTGCGGGCGTTCCTGGTCACCCAGTCGACGCCCGCGATGATCCCGCCGAGCGTGCCGCCGCCCTCCGAGTCGAGCACGCGCACGGCGACGATCTTGGCCTTCTTGGCCACGCCGTACTTCGTGCCCGCGACCGTTCCCGCCACGTGCGTGCCGTGGCCGTTGGCGTCCTGGGCGACGGCGTCGTTCTGGATGAAGTCCCAGCCGGAGCGGGCGCGCCCGCCGAAGTCCTTGTGCGAGGTGCGCACGCCGGTGTCGATGACGTAGACGGTGACGCCGGAGCCCTTCGACCGCGGCGAGGTGTACGACTTGTCGAGCGGCAGGTTCTTCTGGTCGACGCGGTCCAGGCCCCACGACGGCGGGTTCGGCTGCCGCGCCGCGGCCCGCGCCCCCAGGTCCACCCGGATCTTGCGGTCCGCGACCACGCCGGCGACCGACGGGTCGGCCGCGAGCCGGCGCGCCTCGGTGGCGGTGGCCCGCACGGCGTAGCCGTTGAGGGCGGTGGTGTAGGTGTGCTGGATGCGCGCGTCGTACTTCTCGGCGATGTCCTTGCCCGCGCCGGACATGGACTTCGTGCCCGGCTTCAGCGTCACGATGTACGTGCCGGTGCGGCTCTCGCCCCCGGAGTCCGGTGCGGCGTGCGACGGCGGGGTCACTGCGGCGAGCAGGCCCACCGTGGCGACGGCCGCGACGGCCCCCGCCCGACGCCGGCCTCTGGTGCGTTGCATTTCCATGTACTGCGTTCCCTCCCCTGGAAACGACACCCTGTGCGCGCCGCGCGGTCGCGGGCGCGCTTGGCAGGGTCTCGTGTGCGGGCGAACGGTCACAAGCCGGAAAGTGGGGCGGAATCGGTCATACCGCCCGGCTTTTGGCTGGTTACGGCTCAACCCAAGCTCTGACTTGGAATCATGCTAGTAAATCCGAGGATTGACTTGGATTTTCCGCTTCCCCGATGATCAGTGAGGGCCCAGGGCGGCAACCCGCCCCGCCCTTCACCGGAGTCCGGACACCGGTGGGGGCGGGCGGGTGCCGACCCACCCGTCCGCCCACCGCCCACCGCCCACCGCGAGCCGAGGTGGACGTCCGAAGACCGCCAGCGCGCGCCGCCGCCACCGGCCACCCTCGCCGCATGACCACCACGCCGCACCCCGACGCCCGTACGGACGCCCGTTCCGTGCTGACCGCCATGTACGCCGCCGAGACCCGCTATCTGGCCGCGGGCGGGCCCGGCCGCGCCTCCTTCGCCCCGCTCGCCCCCTACTTCGCGCCCGACGTCGTCCTGCACCAGGCCGACTCCCTGCCGTACGGCGGCACCTGGCGCGGGCACGAGGGCCTAGAGCGGTTCTTCCTCGCGATGGCCGGCACCTGGGCGGAGTTCGACATCGTCCGCCAGGAGTTCCTCGGGGACGCCGCCACCGGCGCGCGGCAGACGGTCGCCGTGCACAGCGAGATCCGCGCCCGCGCCCGGGCCACCGGGCGCTCGCTCGCCTTCCCGCTCCTCCAGAGCGTCACGGTCGAGGAGGGCAGGATCCGCGAGGTGCGGCCGTTCTACTGGGACACGGCGGCGATCGCGGCGGCCTGCCGCTGAGCGAGCGGACGCCTGCCGCCGGGTGCCGCACGGCACACCGGTCCCGCGTTGACAGGGCGCGGGACCGGTGTCTGTAATGGTGCGCGTGCCGCGTGGCTTGGGCCAAAGAGCAGTGGGCGGGCCTTCGACCGGGCGAGCACCTTCACCAAGGGACATGACCTTGCGTTCATCTCGCAGCGCGGCGCCGCGTCGGCTGACGTAGCCGCGCCCGCGTCCCCCGCCCTCCATGGGCCCCGGGGCGCCCGTGCAGCACTCTGCTTCCCCTTTCCTTTCACCGCGTCCGTCGGTCCGTCACGTACGCGCGGACGCGCATCCCTGTCTGGAGATCCCTCCCCCATGCCCACGACCACCGGAACCCCGCGGCCCCGCGAGGTCCGCACCCTCGCCGACAAGCTCCTGGAGGTCCATGACTGGCTGCGCGAGCAGCTCGGTCACCTCCGCGCCGAGGCCGCGGCGCACCTCGCCGCGCGCGCCGCCCACCAGGGCCCGGGCGAACCGCCCGCGCCGTGCCTCGGCCTCCAGATCCGCCGGCGCTGCCTGGAGTTCTGCGACGCGCTCACCTTCCACCACACCGGCGAGGACGAGCACGTCTTCCCCGGCGTCGCCACGCACCACCCCGGCCTGCGCGAACCCCTCGCCCGCCTGGCCGCGGAGCACCGCGAGATCGCCCGCCTCAAGGAGCGCGTCCTCGCCCTGCTCGACGACCTCGCGACCGCCGATGCCGAGGAGTTCCTCGGGGAGTTCGACGCCCTGGCGGGTCTCCTCACCGCCCACCTGGAGCAGGAGGAGGGCTGGCTGGTGCCGGTCCTCGCCGAGGTGCCGTTCCCGCCCGGGCCGCCCTCCTGACTGCCGCCGCCTCGGTGAACCGAGTAATCTGCCGGGGCGTTTCATGAGGTGACGGCGTACACGGGGGGCGGCGCGGGATGATCGGTCGGTTGAGGGACACGTCCCCACGCAGGACGGGCCCGTACGAGACCGTCGCCCGGCTCGGCGCCGGCGGCATGGGCGAGGTCTTCCTCGCCGTGCCGCGAGACGTGCCCGTGCCGCAAGACGTGCCCGGTGTGCCCGGTGCCCCCGGTGTGCCCGGCGCCCCGGACTCGTCCGCCGCCCCCGACGGCTCCCGCGCCCCGTACGACCCGGACGGGCTCGTCGCCGTCAAGGTCGTGCGGCGCGACGTCGCGGACGAGCCCGCCTTCCGGGCCCGCTTCCGGCGCGAGATCGCGGTGGCCCGTTCCGTCACCAGCCCCTGCGTCGCCCGGCTCGTCGACGGGGACGCCGACGCCGAACAGCCCTGGCTCGCCACGGAGTACGTGCCCGGGCCCACCCTCGCCGATGCGGTGCGGCGGCACGGGCCGCTGCCCGTGCCCGCCGTCGCCGCGCTCGGCGCCGCCATGGCCCGGGCCCTCACCGCCGTGCACGCCGCCGGGGCGCTGCACCGCGACCTGAAGCCCGCCAACGTCCTCATCGGCCCCGAGGGGCCCAAGCTCATCGACTTCGGCGTGGCCCGCACGCCCGGCGCCACCACGATGACCGCCACCGGCCTTCTCGTCGGCACCCCCGGCTTCATGTCGCCCGAACACGTCGCGGGCGGCCGGCACGTGGTGGCCGCGTCCGACGTCTTCTGCCTCGCCTCCGTGCTCGTGTACGCGGCCGTGGGGCGCGACCCGTTCGGCGACGGGCCCGTGGCCGCCGTCCTGTACCGGGTCTCGCGCGCCGAGGCCGAACTGGACGCCATACCGGCGGAGTTGCGGGACGTCCTCGCGGCCTGCCTGGTCGTGGACCCGGCCGAGCGGCCCGGCCCCGAGGTGCTCGCCGGGCGTCTCGCGGGCCTCGCCGGAGGGGACGGCTCCGGCTTCGCGTGGCCCGCGCCCGTCCTGGAGGCCATCGGCGAGGTGCGGCAGGACGTCGAGCACCTGTGCGCCGTGGGGCGGCCGCTGCTGCCCCTGCCCGCGCCGCCCGCCGCGCCGCCCGGCGGGGAGCCGACGCCCACGTGGTCGCCCACCGCCCTGAACGCCCCGGCCGCGCCGGGCACTTCGGGTGCCGTCCACGAGGTGCCCACGATGGGCGCCGCCGCGCCCGCGGCGGCCACCGCGCCCGGCGCCTCCCGGCGGCGACGCCGCCGTACCGCGTTCGCCGTCGTCGCCGCCGTCGCGGTGGCCGGCGGCGCCACCGGCGCCCTGCTCGCGCTGCTCGGGCCCGACTCCGGCTCCGGCGGCGCGAAGGGCGGTGCGAAGGGCGGCGCGGAGCGCCCCGGCGGCGCCCCGTCCCGCACCCTCCCTCCCGCCGCGCTGATCGCCGCCGCGGGCGTGGACAAGAACGGCACCGACGACCGCAGCGGCCTCGTCCCGCAGCACGCGGCGCAGCGCCCCAAGGGCTGGAAGCCGTGGCGCGGCTCGTTCTCGCACGCGCCCATGAACTGCGCCGCCGACACCCGGGCCGTCGTCTGCCTGCTCACCAACGGCACGTACGAATCCATCGGCGCGGCCGACGGCAAGCGCCTGTGGACGTCCGACGGCCGCTCGGCGGACGACCGGGCCGGTGGGGCCGGCGGGGGCAGCGGGGCCTCCGGGGGCGAGGCCTACATCAGCCCGTCCGGGAAGCTGTTCATGCCCGGCGACAGCCTGGACCCGGTGGTGCGCGGCGGGACCTCCGTCATCGCCCACGAGGGACGCCTCCAGGTGCGCGACTCCGCGTCCGGCGACGTGCGCTGGTCCGCGCGCCCGCCGGAGGGCAGGTTCTTCACCCGCGCGCTGCTCGGCGACGGCCTGCTCCTCGTCACCGCCGAGGCCAAGCCGTACGGCGACGGCGGC
The DNA here is from genome assembly GCF_056431945.1 of Streptomyces sp. NPDC045778. Classification (NCBI taxonomy): domain Bacteria; kingdom Bacillati; phylum Actinomycetota; class Actinomycetes; order Kitasatosporales; family Streptomycetaceae; genus Streptomyces; species Streptomyces sp. NPDC045778. The sequence goes on along the minus strand of NZ_JBWKJZ010000001.1, from coordinate 255,212 downwards.
CCCAAGGGCGCGACGCTCCTGGCCTACCCGCTGGGCGGCGGCGAGCCCCGCTGGACCGTGCCGCTCAGCACCGACGAGCTGTCGGGCGCCGAGCAGAACGGCATGTACGGCGCCGAGGTCGCCCGGCACGGCCGCGTCTACGCCTGGGCCAAAGAGGGCCTGGTCGCCCTCGACGCCAGGACCGGCGCACGTCGCGGCAAGGCCTACGACGGCGAGCAGTGCCTCAGCGTGATGGCCGTGGGCGAGCAGATCCTGTGCGCGGCCGTGGTGACCGGCCGCTCCGGCTTCGACGACGCCACCGAGGAGGCCGGGACCCGGGTGACCCGGCTCGACGCCCGCACCCTGAAGGCCGAGGGTGCGTTCGCTTTCAAGGCGCCGGGGGTGCGGCCGGACGGGAAGGTGGCGCCGGACGTCGTCGTCACCGCCGTCGGCCCCGGCGACGCCCTCGCCTACGACACCGAGGCGGCGAAGCTCCTCGTCGCCGAGGCGAAGAAGGGGCGGGTCACCCGCGAGGAGCCGCTGACCGTGGCCGACGACCAGGTCAAGCGGATGATCTCCTCGGCGCCGTTGCTCATCGGCGACCGCGCGCTCCTCGCCGACAACACCACCCTGCGCACGGTGCCGCTCACCGCCTCCGGCGAGGCGCGCGCCCTGCGGGTGCCGGGCGCGCCGGGCGACCGCGAGCCGAAGCAGGGCGACGACCTCGGCGCCGTCGTCGCCGACCACCTGCGTCCGCCGACGGTCCTGCCGCTCGGCGGGGTCGCGACGATCGTGTACGACCAGGGCACGGTCGTCTCCGTCCGCATCCCCTCCTGAACCCCACCGTTCCGCCCGCCACAGGACTGATCCCGAGGAGTCCCCGTGCTCGAACCGCTGACCGGGCCGCCGCGCCACGTCGGCCCGTACCGGCTGCTCGCCCGCGTCGGCGCGGGCGGCATGGGGGAGGTCTTCCTCGCGCGCTCGGGCCCGGGCACGCCGCTCGTCGCCGTGAAGACCGTGCGGTCCGACCTCGACATCGACCACGAGTTCCGGGTCCGCTTCCGCCGGGAGATCGCCGCCGCCCGCGCGGTGTCCGGGCCCGGCACCGCCGCGCTCCTCGACGGCGACGCTGCCGCCGATGTGCCGTGGCTGGCCACGGAGTACGTGGCCGGGCCCGCCCTCGGGCAGGCCGTGCGGCGGTGCGGCCCGCTGCCCGCGGGCACGGTGCGCGCGCTCGGCGCCCGGCTGGCGCACGCCCTCGGCACCGTGCACCTCGCCCAGGTCCTGCACCGCGACCTCAAGCCCGGTAACGTCCTGCTCGCCCCGGACGGGCCGCGGCTCATCGACTTCGGCATCGCGCAGGCCTTCGACGCGACGGCGCTCACCACCGCGGGCATGATCGTGGGCACGCCCGGCTACCTGGCGCCCGAGCAACTCCTGGGCAGCCACGCGGTGGTGCCGGCGTCCGACGTGTTCGCGCTCGGCGCGGTGCTCGCGTACGCGGCGAGCGGGCGCGGCCCCTTCGACGACCAGGAGATCGCCTCCGTCATCTTCCGCGTCACGCAGGGCGACGCCGACCTGTCCGGGGTGCCGGAGGACGACGGCCTGCGGGAGACCGTGGCGGCCTGCCTGGCGCCCGCGCCCGAGGACCGGCCGAGCGCCGCGGAGCTGGCGGGCCGCCTGGAAGGCCCGGCGCCCGCGGTGCCCTGGCCGGCCGGGGTCCTGTCCCTCTTCGCCGAGCACCGCGAGGCCGTGGAGCGCTGTGAACGGGCCGCGGGGGACGCGGAGTTCGCGGCGGCGGACACGGTGACCGGCGGCGCGGCGAATCCGGGCCGGGCCCCCGCCTCTCCGGAGGCCGTACCCGTGGCCGCGCGCCGGCGGTGGCTGTGGATCGCCGGCGCCGCGCTCGCCGTGTCCGCCGTGACGCTCACCGCCGTCCTGCTGCCGGGCGGCGGCGGAGGCGGCGGCGAGGGCGGTGAGGGCGGTGGCCGGGAGGCCGGTGCCTCCGGCGGGGCGGGCGGCTCCGCCGCCCCGGCCGGTCCGCGCGGCGGCGGGAAGCCGCGCCCGCTCGTCGTGTCCGAGTACGGCGACGCGCACCGCACCGGCGACCACGGCCCCGACGCTCTGCGCGCCGCCGCCCGCCCCCGGGGCTGGAAGCCCTGGTCCGTGGCCCGCCCCGAGGGCCTCGACGACCGGGGAGACGGCTGCGTCCTGGCCGGCGCCACGCTGGTGTGCCGCGACGGCAAGGGCGCCGCGGCGGGCTTCGACGCGGCGAGCGGCCGGCACCGGTGGACGACGCGCGGCTTCCCCGGCCGCGCCGGGGAGCTGACCGGGATCCAGGCGGTGCCGCCCGAGGCCGACACCGAGGGCCGTGCCGTCTACGTACCGAGCGAACTCGGCGTCACCAGGGTCGACGTGGCGTCCGGCAAGGAGCGCTGGCGCGCGCCCGCGCCCACGGGCTCGGGCACCCTGGGCGTCGCGTACGCGCAGGACGTCGTGTACGTCGTCGAGTTCCGCCTCGGCGGCTCCGCACCGGGCGACGCGCCGGGCAGCAGCGTCGTACGGGCGCGCGCCGCGTCCGACGGCCGCGAGCTGTGGCGGTCGAAGCCGCTGCCCAAGGCGGCGGGGCCGCTCGTCGTCGACGGCGGCCGGGTGTTCACGGCCCTGGAGAAGGGCGGTGTCGTCCGCCTGGACGCGAGGACCGGCGCCACCGCCCGTACCGCCTCCGTGCCCTGCGACGACCTCATGCTGCGCGCCCGGTCCTCGCTGGTGTGCTGGAGCCGTGGGCACCAGGGCGTGCGCGACCTCGACCCCGCCACCCTGCGCACCCGGCGCGTCCTCGCGCCCGGCGTGCGCCCCTCGGGACCGCGCCCGGTGCTGGGCGCCGGGGGCGTGCTCGTCGTGGCGAGCGACAGCCCCGACCCGGGCGCCGTCATCGAGCACGAGCTGAGCGCCTACGACTGGCGCACCGGCGAGCGCCGCTGGCGCTACGGCGCGCCGAACGACCTGGCCACCCTGGCGCTCGCGGGCGACCGGGTGCTGTCCACGGGCGCCTATGAGATCCGCGGCCTGCGCGTCGACGGGGACGTCGACACCCTGCGTACCAAGGAGATCCCGAAGGCGGGCCCCACCGGGAGCACGGATCCCGTCGCCACGTTCGGGCAGCCGCTCTACGCCGGGGGAGCCGTCTTCACCACGACCGCCGAGGGGAAGGTCGTCTCCGGGCACGCGCCCTGACCTCGGCTTTCGCAGGGGCCACAACTTGCCTATGTGCTGGGCGAGTTCAGTGCCCCGTGGTGGCGGGGCGGCCCGACCCCCTACCGTCGATGCGTCACGTACGTCCTCCGACAGAGGTGCCGCCGTGAAAGCCATCCGTCGTTTCACCGTACGTCCCGTCCTGCCCGCCGCCCTCGCCCCGCTCAGCGAACTCTCCCGCAATCTGCGCTGGTCCTGGCACGCCGGGACCCGTGACCTCTTCCGCGACGTCGACCCGGTCCTGTGGGACGCCTCGGGCGGCGACCCCGTGCGTCTGCTCGGCTCCGTGCCCGCGGCCCGCCTCGCCGAGCTGGCCGCCGACGAGGACTTCCTGCGCCGTCTCGGCGAGTGCGCCGACGACCTGCGCGAGTACGTCACCGGCCGCCGCTGGTACCAGGAGCGGCAGGCCGAGCCGCCCGGCGCCCCCGGCTCCGACCTGCCTGCCGCCGTCGCCTACTTCTCGCCCGAGTTCGGCGTCACGGCCGCCCTCCCGCAGTACTCCGGAGGCCTCGGCATCCTCGCGGGCGACCACCTGAAGGCGGCCAGCGACCTGGGCGTGCCCCTCGTCGGCGTCGGACTGCTCTACCGGCACGGCTACTTCCGCCAGTCCCTCACCCGCGACGGCTGGCAGCAGGAGCACTACCCCCTGCTCGACCCGAACGAGCTGCCCCTGACCCTGCTGCGGGAACACGACGGCACCCCCGCCCTGGTGCGGCTCGCGCTGCCCGGCGGCCGGGCCCTGCGCGCCCACGTCTGGCAGGCGCAGATCGGCCGGGTGCCGCTCCTTATGCTGGACTCCGACGTCGAGGAGAACGACCCCGGCGCCCGCGAGGTCACCGACCGGCTCTACGGCGGCGGCAGCGAGCACCGGCTCCTCCAGGAGATGCTGCTCGGCATCGGCGGTGTCCGTGCCGTGCGCGCCTACTGCCGCCTGACCGGGCACCCCGCCCCCGAGGTCTTCCACACCAACGAGGGTCACGCGGGCTTCCTCGGCCTGGAGCGCGTCCACGAACTGGTCCAGGGCGGGCTCGACTTCGAGGGCGCCCTGGAGTCGGTGCGCGGCGGCACCGTCTTCACCACGCACACGCCGGTGCCCGCCGGGATCGACCGCTTCGACCGCGAGCTGGTCGCCCACCACTTCGGCCCCGACGCCGAACTGCCCGGCATCGACGTGGAGCTGATCCTGCGCCTCGGCATGGAGACCTACCCGGGCGGCGACGCCAACGTGTTCAACATGGCCGTGATGGGCCTGCGCCTGGCCCGCGGCGCCAACGGCGTGTCCACGCTGCACGGCAAGGTCAGCCGGGAGATGTTCCAGGGCCTGTGGCCCGGGTTCGACCCCGAGGAGGTGCCGATCACCTCCGTCACCAACGGCGTGCACGCGCCCACGTGGGTGGCCCCCGAGGTGTTCCGGCTCGGCGCCCGGCAGATCGGCGAGCGCCGCACCGACCGCGCCCTGTCCGTCGGCGGCTCCGAGCGCTGGGACGCCGTCGCCGACATCCAGGACTCCGACATCTGGCAGCTGCGCCGCGAGCTGCGCGCCCAGCTGGTGCGCGAGGTGCGCAGCCGGCTGCACGTGTCCTGGCGGCAGCGCGGCGCCGCCACCGCCGAGCTGGGCTGGATCGACGAGGTCCTCGACCCGGACGTCCTCACCATCGGCTTCGCCCGGCGCGTGCCCTCGTACAAGCGACTGACGCTGATGCTGCGCGACCAGGACCGGCTCCTGGAGCTGCTCACGCACCCCGAGCGGCCCGTGCAGATCGTCGTCGCCGGCAAGGCGCACCCGGCCGACGACGGCGGCAAGCGGCTCATCCAGGACCTGGTGCGCTTCACCGACGACCCGCGGGTGCGGCACCGGATCGTGTTCCTGCCCGACTACGGCATGGCGATGGCCCAGAAGCTGTACGCGGGCTGCGACGTATGGCTGAACAACCCGCTGCGCCCCCTGGAGGCGTGCGGCACCTCCGGCATGAAGGCCGCGCTGAACGGCTGCCTCAACCTGTCGGTCCTTGACGGCTGGTGGGACGAATGGTTCGAGCCGGACTTCGGCTGGGCGATCCCCACGGCCGACGGCGCGGCCACCGACGACCACCGCCGCGACGAGCTGGAGGCGGCCGCCCTGTACGACCTCCTGGAGCGGCGCGTCACCCCGCGCTTCTACGAGAACGGGCCCGAAGGGCTGCCCGACCGGTGGATCGAGATGGTCCGGCGCACCCTGACCCGGCTCGGCCCGAAGGTCCTGGCCGGGCGCATGGTGCGGGAGTACGTGGAGCGCCTGTACGTGCCCGCCGCGCGCTCCCACCGGGTGCTCACCGCGGACGCCGCCACGGGGTTCGCCGCGTGGAAGAACCGCGTCCGCGCGGCCTGGCAGGGCGTCGCCGTCGACCACGTCGAGGCCACGGCCGTGGGCACCACCGCGGAGCTGGGCGCGACCCTCGCCCTGCGGGTGCGCGTACGGCTCGGCGAGCTGTCCTGCGACGACGTCGAGGTGCAGGCCATCGCGGGCCGCGTCGACCCCGAGGACCACATCACCGACGCCACGCCGGTGCCGCTGAAGCCCGCAGGACCCCCGGACGGCGAGGGCCGCCTCCGCTACGAAGGCCCCCTGGCCCTGGACCGCACCGGCCCCTTCGGCTACACCGTCCGCGTCCTGCCCGCCCACCGCCTCTTGGCGAACGGCGCGGAACTGGGCCTGGTGGCAGTGCCTTCGGAGGCGACGGGGGAGGCGGCGGGGGTCCTGATGCGCTAGCCCCGGACGTGGTGCGGGCGGCACCCGGGGGGTCTCCCCGAGTGCCGCCCGGTTCAGCGGGTTACTTGACGTTCACACCGGTCCAGGCGGCGGCAACCGCCTTCGCCTCGGCGGAGTTGGCGCCGTAGAGGTCGGTGGCAGCCTTCACCGTGTCCTTGCGGGCCTGCGCGTAGTTCGTCGTCGAGGTGAAGTACGACGTGAGGGCCTTGAACCAGATCTTCTCGGCCTTGTCGCGCCCGATGCCGGTGACCTTGGAGCCGTCCTTGGTCGGGCTGTCGTACGCCACACCGTTGATCGTCTTCTTGCCGCTGCCCTCGCTCAGCAGGTAGAAGAAGTGGTTGGCGATGCCGGAGGAGTAGTGGACGTCGACGTTGCCGGCGTTGCTGCTCCAGTAGTCGAGGGACGAGCCGTCCTTGGAGGGCTTGTCCATGTAGCGCAGCGGGGTGCCGTCGCCGTTGATGTCGATCTTCTCGCCGACGAGGTAGTCGCCCTTGTCCAGGCCGTTGTTGGCCTTGAACTCGACGGCGGCGGCGAAGATATCGCTGGTGGCCTCGTTCAGGCCGCCGGACTCACCGCTGTACTCCATGTTGCCGGTGGCCGAGGTGACGCCGTGGGTCATCTCGTGGGCGGCCACGTCGATGGAAGTGAGGGGCTTGGCGTTGCCCTCGCCGTCGCCGTAGGTCATGCAGAAGCAGGAGTCCTGCCAGAAGGCGTTGACGTAGGCGTTGCCGTAGTGCACGCGGGACGTGGCGCCCTTGCCGTCGCCCTTGATGCCGCTGCGGCCGTGCACGTTCTTGTAGTAGTCCCAGGTCAGGCCCGCGCCGTAGGCGGCGTCGACGGCGGCGGTCTGGGTGTTGGTGGGCTTGCCGGTGCCCCAGACGTCGTCGGCGTCGGTGTAGAGCTTGCCGCCGCTGGAGCCGTGGTTCAGGTCGACCGTCTTGTGGTTGCCGCGCCCGGAGTCGGTCAGCTGGTAGGTGCTGCCGCTCTTGACGGAGCCGACCGTGACCTTGCCGCTGTACTGGCTGTTGCCGGTGCCGGTCTCGACGGCCTGGTGCTGGTACAGCTTCTCGCCGGTGGCCGCGTCGGTGATGACGTGCAGCTCGCTCGGCGTGCCGTCCTTCTGCACGCCGGTGACGACGGTTTCGTAGGCGAGGGTGGGCTTGCCCTCGGCGGCCCAGACGACCTTGCGCGGCGCGCGCGGGTCGGCCTTCGCGGTGTCGCCGGTCTTCGCGGCCGTCGACTTGGCGGCGGCGGCCACGGCCTTCGGGGCCAGCTTCGCGTCGGTCGAGGCGACCTTGATGGTGGCCTTGGTCGCCTTGCTGACGCCGCTGACCGAGCCGTCCTTCGCCGTGTGCACGACGAGGTCGCCGCCGAGGACGGGAAGGCCGGCGTAGGTGCGCTCGTAACGCGTGTGCGTGGTGCCGTCCCGGTCCTTGACGACGTCACGGACGACGAGCTTCTCCTTGGCGCCGAGGCCGATGCGGTCGGCGGTCGCCGCGGCCTTGTCCGCTGCGCCCTGGAGCAGGCCGGCGCGGGCGGAGGCGGAGAGCGGGGCGGGCGCCGCGGCGGGGGCGGCGGCCGGGGCGGCGGATCTGTTGGTGTCGGGCTGTGCGGATGCGCCGGTGGTCATTCCGGCGGTGAGCAGCGCTCCGGCGGCGACGGCGGTGGCGATGGCCAGGGTGGAACGCTTCGATATGTGGGGGGTCACGCATGCTCCTTGTGTGAAGGCCCGGATGGCATGGGGGACCACCCGGGCCGAACTGGTGCTGTGCGGGAGAACTTGTGTGCCGTGCGTGAGCAGCGTGCCATTTGAGCCAGGTACATGTCAGGACCTTGATTGAATGTTGGCCAGATTGCGTCCGTTGGCCGATGGTCAAGGTCCGTCATGCGAACACCGTGTGAACGGAAGGGCCGAAGTCGATCACGCGGTGAACGGTGGCGCCGCCCCGGGGGTTGGCGGTTCCGGGCTCCCGGAGCGGCGCCGGTCGGCGCCGGCTAGGGGCGTGCGCCGACGTTGACGGCCGCCCAGGCGTTGGCGACCGCGGTGTACTCGGCGCTCGTGGTGCCGTACAGCTCGCCGGCGGCGGCCAGCGTGCCGGTGCGCGCCGCCGCGTAGTTCGTGGTCGTGGTGAACTTCGTGGTGAGGGCCCGGAACCAGATCTTGGCGGCCTTGTCGATACCGATTCCGGTCACGGGCTTGTTGTCATACGTCGGCGAGTTGTACGAGACGCCGTTGATGACCTTCGCGCCGCTGCCCTCGCTCAGCAGGTAGAAGAAGTGGTTGGCGATGCCGGAGGAGTAGTGGACGTCCACGTTCCCGGCGGTGCTGCGCCAGTAGTCGAGGGACGAGCCGTCCTTGGAGGGCTTGTCCATGTAGCGCAGCGGGGTGCCGTTGCCGCGGATGTCGATCTTCTCGCCGACGAGGTAGTCGCCCACGTCGTTCGCGTTCTTGGCGTTGAACTCGACGGCGGCGGCGAAGATATCGCTGGTCGCCTCGTTCAGGCCGCCGGGCTCGCGGCTGTACGTCATGTTGCCGGTCGCGGAGGTGACGCCGTGGGTCATCTCGTGGGCGGCCACGTCGATGGACGTCAGCGGCTTGGCGTTGCCCGAGCCGTCGCCGTACGTCATGCAGAAGCAGGAGTCCTGCCAGAACGCGTTGACGTAGTTGTTGCCGTAGTGCACGCGTGAGGTGGCGCCGCGGCCGTCGTTCCTGATGCCGTTGCGGCCGTGCACGTTCTTGTAGTAGTCCCAGGTCAGGGCCGCGCCGTAGTGGGCGTCCGCGCCCGCGGTCTCGGCGTTGGAGGCCTGGCCGTTGCCCCAGACGTCGTCCGGGCCCGTGAAGAGGGTGCCCGAGCCGGAGGTGCCGCGGTTCAGGTTGCGCGTCTGGTGGTTGCCGCGCGCGGTGTCGGTGAGCGTGTACTGCGAGCCCGACTGCTGTGTGGTGAGCGGGACCTGGCCGCTGTACTGCGTGTTGCCGGTGCCCTCGTGGACGCCCTGCCACTCGCCGAGCTTCTTGCCGGTCCTTGCGTCGGTCACCACGTGCAGCTCGTTCGGCGTGCCGTCCTCCTGGAGGCCGCCGACCACCGTCTCGTACGCGAGCTTCGGGGCGCCGCCCTTGCTGTCGGCGAGCCAGACGACCTTGCGCGGCTTCTGGGCCTTGAGCTTGGTGGAGCCGTCCGCCTTCGACGCGCTCAGCGCCTGCTTCTCGGCGCTCGCCGCCTTGACGTCGGCGCTCGTGCCGGTGCCCGTGAGGCGGGCCTTGGAGGCACGGTTGACGTCCGTGACCCGGCCTGCCTTGTCGGTGGCGACGACGAGGTCGCCGCCGAGGACGGGGAGGCCCGCGTAGGTGCGCTCGTAGCGCGTGTGCGTGGTGCCGTCCCGGTCCTTGATGACGTCGCGGACGACCAGCTTCTCCTTCGCGCCCAGGCCGATGCGCTCGGCGGTGGCGGCGGTGGAGGCGTCCGCCGCGCGGATCAGCTCGGCCCGCTGCGAGGGGGAGAGCTGCTGCGGCAGGGCGCCCGCGTCGGCCTTGGTGCCGACCGTCCCCGGGTCGGCCGACGCGGTGGTGGCCTGGACGGTCACGCCGAGCAGCGCCGCGGCGGCGACGAAGGCTCCGACGGCGGTGGCGCGCCTACGGGCAGGGGTTCTGCGTGCTGTGGGGGATGTGGGGGATGTGCTCAACACGGACTCCTTCTGCGCGGCCGCGGGGGTGCGCGGCCTGTGGCGACCCGGCGGCGGGTGACCGGCCGGGCAGAGCAGGGCAGTACGTGGTGCCTGGCGCGCGCCGCGCCGCCTTGGCCGCGTGCCGCGCGCGGGAGCCGCCGGGGGTTGGGCCCCTGGGCGACTGGTGAGGGGAAGAGTGCCATTCGAGACAGGTACATGTCATTCAGTTGGCGTACTTTGGCTGGAATACGTCCGCTGCGGGGGTTCGGGCGTCCGTTATGCGGCGCATCGGGGGGTTGCCGTTGATTGTTTACCTGCCCGTTGTCGGGGGCTGGGCGCGCAGTTCCCCGCGCCCCTTTGGGGCGCCCCCGGGCGGGGCCGCCCCCCGTGCGGCTCAGCTCACTACGCTGGATCGCCAGGCCTTGTGGAGTTGGGCGTAGGGGCCTGTGGTCGCGATCAGGTCGGTGGGGGTGCCGTCCTCGACGATCCGGCCGTGCTCCATGACCAGGACCCGGTCGGCGATCTCCACCGTGGACAGGCGGTGGGCGATCACGACCGCCGTGCGGCCGCGCAGCACCGTGTCCATCGCGCGCTGCACGGCCCGCTCCCCGGGGATGTCCAGGGAGCTGGTGGCCTCGTCCAGGATCAGCACCGCCGGGTCGGCGAGCAGCGCGCGGGCGAACGCCACCAGTTGGCGCTGCCCTGCCGAGATGCGCCCGCCGCGCTTGCGCACGTCCGTGTCGTAGCCGTCGGGCAGGGACGCGATGAAGTCATGGGCGCCGATCGCCTTCGCGGCCCTTTCGATCTCCTCGCGGGTGGCCTCCGGGCGGCCGATCGCGATGTTCTCCGCGACCGTGCCGGAGAACAGGAAGGCCTCCTGGGTGACCATCACGACGCCGCGTCTGAGGTCGGCCGTCGCAAGCTCGCGCAGGTCGACGCCGTCGAGCAGGACGCGGCCCTCCGTGGGGTCGTAGAACCGGGCGAGGAGCTTGGCGAGCGTCGACTTGCCCGCGCCCGTGGAGCCGACGACGGCGACGGTCTGCCCGGCGGGCAGTGTGAGGTCGAAGCGCGGCAGGACCTCGCCGCCCGTCCGGTACGCGAACCGCACGCCGTCGAAGACGACCGTGCGGCCCGGGTGCTCGGAGGCCAGTTCCGGCAGCGGGCGCGCGGCGGACTGCTCCGGCTCCGGCACGGTCGGCGTCTGCGCGAGCAGCCCCGCGATCTTCTCCAGGGAGGCCGCCGCCGACTGGTACGAGTTCAGGAACATCCCGAGCCGGTCGATCGGGTCGTACAGGCGCCGCAGATACAGCACGGCCGCCGCGAGGACACCGAGGGCGAGGGTGCCCTCCGCGACGCGGTGGGCACCCCACAGGACGATTCCGGCCACCGAGGTGTTCGCGACGAGCCGCGAGCCCACCACGTACCGGGCCATCTCCAGGAGCGCGTCGCCGTTCACGCGCTCGTGCTCGCGGTTCAGGGCGGCGAAGCGCTCGTCGTTGGCCCGCTCGCGCCGGAACGCCCGCACCGGGCGGATGCCGTTCATCGTCTCCGTGAACTTCACGATCACGGCGGCGATGGCCGTGGAGCGCACCCGGTACACCTTGGCCGCGCGGCGCTGGAAGAGCCGGATCAGCAGGTACAGCGGCACGAACGACGCCACCGCGACCCCGCCGAGGCCCAGGTCGAGCCAGAGCAGCAGCGCCGCGATGTACACGAACGACAGGATGACCGTGAGCAGTTCCTGGAGGCCCTCGCTGAGCAGCTCGCGCAGCGACTCGACGTCCGTGGTGGACCGGGAGATCAGCCGCCCCGAGGTGTACCGCTCGTGGAAGTCCACGCTGAGCGCCTGCGCGTGCCGGAAGATCCGCCCGCGCAGGTCGAGCAGCACGTCCTGGTTGACGCGCGCCGAGGCCAGGATGAAGGCGTACTGGAGCGCGCCGGACAGCGCCGCCGAGAGCGCGTAGCCGACACCCACGGCGATCAGCGGGCCGTAGTCGTCCTTCCGCACGGCGGGCACGGCCGAGTCGATGGCGTACGCCGCGAGCAGCGGGCCCGCCTGGACCGCGGCCTGCTGGAGGAGCAGCAGCACGGCGGCCAGCGTGACCCGGCCGCGCCGTGGCGCGAGCAGCGACCGCAGCAGCCGCCGGGTCGCGCCGGGCGCCGTGGGCAGCGTGTCCTGGTCGAAGTCGTCGCGGCCGGCGGGGCTTTGCGTACTCACTGGGATCCCCCCGACATCAGCCACGCGTACTCCGCGTTGTCCCGCAGCAGTTCCTGGTGTGTGCCCACGGCGGCGATGCGGCCCCCGGAGAGCAGGGCGACGCGGTCGGCGAGCAGCACCGTCGAGGGGCGGTGGGCCACCACGAGGGCCGTGGTGTCCTTCAGGACCCGCCGCAGCGCCGCCTCGACCATGGCCTCCGTGTGGACGTCAAGGGCCGACAGCGGGTCGTCCAGGACGAGGAACCTCGGCCGCCCCACCACCGCGCGGGCGAGGGCGAGCCGCTGCCGCTGGCCGCCGGACAGGCTCAGGCCCTGCTCGCCGACCTGGGTGTCCGCGCCCTGCGGCAGCTCGTGCACGAAGCCGGCCTGCGCGACCGACAGGGCGTGGTCCAGCTCCCGCTCCCCGGCGTCCGGGCCCGCCCCCATGAGGACGTTCTCCCCGACGGACGCCGAGAACAGGGTGGGCTCCTCGAAGGCCACCGCGACCAGCTCCCGCACCCGCTGCCGGGGCAGGGCCGCGATGTCCTCGCCGTCGAGCGTGATGCGGCCGCCGCTGACGTCGTGCAGCCGGGGCACCAGGGCGGTGAGCGTCGTCTTGCCGCTGCCGGTGGCGCCCACCAGGGCCATCGTCTCGCCCGTACGGATGTGCAGGTCGATGCCGGACAGGATCGCGGGCGTGTCGTCGTCCGCGTCGGGGTAGCGGAAGGACACCCCCTCGAAGCGCATCCCGTCGGAGCGCATCCCGTCGGCTGCCTCAGGGCCGCTCCCGGACGCGGCCCCCGCGTCGGACTCCGGCGCCGCGTCGAGCACTTCGAAGTACCGCTCCGTCGCCGTGGCCGCCTCCTGGCTCATCGCGAGCAGGAAGCCCATCGACTCCACCGGCCAGCGCAGCGCGAGCGCCGTGGACAGGAACGCCACGAGCGTGCCCGCCGACAGGCCGCCGTCGGCGACCTGCACGGAGCCGAGCACGAGCGCCGCCCCGATGGCCAGCTCCGGCAGGGTCGTGATGATCCCCCAGATCGCGGCGAGAAGGCGTGCCTTGGCCAGCTCCGTGCCGCGCAGGGTCCGCGAAAGCTCGCGGAAGGCCCGCGCCTGGCTGCGGTGCCGGCCGAAGCCCTTGATGATGCGGATGCCGAGCACGCTCTCCTCGACGACCGTCGTCAGATCCCCGACCTGGTCCTGCGCGCGCCGCGCCACGTCGGCGAACCGCGACTCGCAGTACGACACCAGGACCACCAGCGGTACCACCGGCGCGAGCAGCACCAGGCCGAGCGACCAGTCCTGGGCGAGGAGGAGGGCGACACCCACGAGAATCGTCGCGCCGTTCACCACCATGAAGGTCAGCGGGAAGGCGAGGAACAGGCGGATCAGCATCAGGTCCGTCGTGCCGCGCGAGAGCAGCTGGCCCGAGGCCCACCGGTCGTGGAACGCCACCGGCAGCCGCTGGAGGTGCCGGAAAAGGTCCGCCCGCATCGACGCCTCGACACCCGCGAGCGGCCGCGCCACCAGCCACCGCCGGAAGCCGAAGAGCAGCGCCTCCGCCACGCCGAGGCCGAGCAGGAGCAGCGCCCCGAGCCAGACCCCCGCCGTGTCCCCGTCGGCCACCGGCCCGTCCACCATCCACTTCAGGATCAGCGGGAAGACGAGGCTCGTACAGGAGGCCACGACGGCCACAAGGGCCGCCCAGAACAGGCGCTTTCGGACAGGGCGGACGTACGGCCACAGGCGCGTGAGCGTCCGGACGGCCGACCGGCCGCCGCCGGCGGATTCGAGTGTGGTGGACATCAGGGGCGAGCCTACGTTTCACCACTGACAGGGCCCACCGAGTTTCGTCCCGTACGCCGTCCTCCGCTGGTCCTAGGTCCCGCTCGGCGGCACGCGCACGTGCCCCCGGTGACGAGCCGCCGCGCTCCCGCGAACGGGAAGCGCTCGTACTCGTCACCGGGGGCACAAGACCCATCTCACCTGGATGTCCGGCAAGTCGGGCGTCGAGGACCGGGCCGCGGCCGTATCGGAGGCGCACCGCCGCGGCACCCTCGGCGGGCCCCCCGTAGCACGGGACCCGCCGGGACCGGAATCCGGTCCTCGCCGGCCGCGCACCCCCCGGGGCGCGGCCCGCTCAGCCCTGGGTCCTTACCCGCGCTCCCACAACGCGGGGGTGTTCGGGGGCTCCCAGCCCTCCTGTGCCTGGTGCGGCTGGAGGCAGCGGAAGGTCTCGCCGCCGTACGTGACCGTGTCACCGGTCTCGTACACGGAGCCCGCCGCCCAGCTGCCGTTCGGGTCGCCGGGGCCGGGCCCCGGGTCCTCGCCGCCCGTGGTCCGCAGCGTCAGCTGGAACTGCTGGAGCAGCGGATTGATCGGCTGGTGGAACGTGGTGCCGCCGGAGCGGCAGTTGCCAGAACCGCCCGAGGTGACGCCCTGCGCCTGGCTGCCGGAGATGTACGAGCCGCCGGAGTCGCCGGGCTCGGCGCACACCGTCGTGCGGGTCACGCCGTTGATGGTGCCCTCGGGGTAGGTGACGCTGGTGTTGTGCTGCGAGATCGTGCCGCAGTGCCATCCGGTGGTCGAGCCGGAGCGGCAGATGGAGGCGCCCACCGGCGACTGCGTCGAGCCCGCGACGCCCACGCGCGTGCCGCCCTGGCCCTTGACGTACGGGGTCGCCGTCCACTGTGCGTTCGTGGCCACCCACGCCATGTCGCGGCCCGGGAAGATCGAGCCGCGGAAGGTGCCCTGGGCGACCCGGTTGTAGCCCTGCGTGGCCGTGCCGACGCGACCGCAGTGGCCCGCCGTGGCGAAGCCCTGCGTCGAACCCTGCGTGACCGAGAAGCCGACCGAGCAGCGGCCGCCCATGTAGTACGCGTCGCCGCCGACGATGTCGTACAGCGGCTTCGGCCGGTCCTTGGTCTTCACCACGCGCACCAGGTCGCGGTCCACGCCGGCGGCGGCCACCAGCTCGTGGGCGGCGGAGGCGTGCACGGCGTTCACCACGACCGCGTTGGTCCTGACGTCGACGTACCAGACCGGGGCGTCCCGCGTCGTGGTCTTCTTCGCCTTCTTCGCGGCCCGGTCGAGGGCCGCCTTGGCCGCGTCGAGCCGGGCGACGGCGTGGTCGACGACCCGGGCCTTCGCGCCCTTGGCGGTGATGACGGGGACGTCCTTCTCGTCGGTCGTCGCGACCGTGAGCGTGCCCGAGGTGGCGCCCTGGACCCAGGCGCCCGCGAAGTCACGGCCGAGAGCGTTGCGCAGCGAGCCCGCGACGGCGCCGGCCTCCGCCTCGTTGACGAGCCGCGCCTCGGCCTGGGCGGGGGTGAGGCCGAGGTCGCGCTGCATCGCCTTGAGCACCGCGGGCGACGTCTCGGCCACGGCGGCGGTGTCGGCGGGGGACGGGGAGTCGGCGTGGGCGGAGCCGGGGATCGAGGCGAAGACGAGGGCGCCGGTGGCCACGAACGCGGCGCCGGCCGCGGCCAGGCCGCGGCGTTCGGGACGTTTCCTGGGGAACGGGGAGGCATCTTTGAGCTGCATGGGGGTCTCCTCGGTGTGTCATCGGGGAGGGGGGATCCGTAGAGCGGGGAAGCGGGATCCGCCCTCTCTCCGGTCGCCCACACCGTAGAAGCCTCAACAGGCGCCCAATAGATGCCAGTTACCCCCCTGGCCCCGCGTTATGGCCCCCGCCACCTGCCGTTCATCAGGACCGGCCCGACGCGGCCGGGAGCGGCTAGCCCACGTCCGCCCCGGGCGAGGCCAGCCACGCCGAGTAGCTCTCGCTGCGCGCGGCGGCCTCCGCGTGCGCGGCCCGCGCGTGCGCGAACACCGCCGCCGCGGTGTCGTGCGCGTACGTCTCGGGGTGCCACCCCAGCAGATGCCGCCAGTACAGCGGCGTGCCCGCGAGGGGGCGGGTCACCATCCCGCCCGTCGGCGGGAACGTCGCGCGGCACAGCCCGACGGCCCGCCCCACCTGCACCAGGTGCACGCACGACGCGGTGTCGGTCTCGTACACCGACGACGGCGTGAACCCCGCCCGCGCGCACGCCGCGGTGAAGCAGTCCCCGAAGCAGCCGTCCCCCGGCACGTCCGTCCACGCCTCGTCCGCGAGGTCCGCGAGGTCGATCTGCGGCTCCCCGGCGAGCCGGTGCTCGGTGGCGAGCATGACGAACACCGGGTCCCGCGCCACCTCCCGCCACACGAGCCGCTCCCGCTCCGGCGGCGCGGCCGCCCCGCACGTGCCGACGAGCGCGAAGTCAAGGCGCCCGTCGGCGACCTGCGCGGCGATCTCCCGCTCGGACCAGGAGGTGTACGTGGACACGGACTGCTCGGGGTGCGCGGCGGCGAGCCGGTCCACCAGGCCGCCGAGCAGCGGCCCGTGGGTGCCGCCGAGCCGGAAGCCGCGCCGGTCCTGCCAGCCGCGGGTGAACCGCTCGGCCTCCTCCTGGAGTTCGCTGACGGCGGGCAGCACGATCCGGGCGCGCGCGAGCACGAACTCACCGAGGGGAGTGGGCCGCACCCCGGACCTGCCGCGCTCGAACAGCGCGCCGCCCAGGGCCCTTTCGATCCGCTTCAGCTGGGCGCTGAGCGCGGGCTGCGCGAGGCCGAGCGCGGTGGCGGCCTTGGTCAGGCTGCCCGCGTCGGCGATCGCCCGGATCGTCTTCAGGTGCCGCAACTCCAGGTCCATGCGGTGAGCTTCGTCGGCCTCCGGGCCTGGGGCAATACTTTGGTACGGACCTGAAGCACCGTCACGGCCCGCCGACAGCAGGCACGTTGGCGGGGGGCCCGCTCAGGCCTGCCCCGCGCCGGGCGCGGGCACCGCCCTGAGCAGCAGCGCGGAGCGCGCCTCCACGGTCACCTCCGTGCCCGCGGCGAGCAGCGTGCCCGGGGCCTCGCGCTGCTCCTCGCGCGCGGTGTCCACCACCACCTCGTACGCGTCCGCCCACGGCGGCCCCGGCAGGGTGAAGCCCACCGCCCGGTCCGCGCCGTGCAGGACCGCGAGGAAGCTGTCGTCCCTCACCTGCGCCCCGCGCGCGTCCCGGCCCGGTATGTCGCGCCCCGACAGATACATGCCGAGCGTCGCCGCGGGCGCGTACCAGTCGGCCTCCGTCATCTCCGTGCCGCGCGCGGTGAACCACGCCAGGTCCCGCAGGCCGTCCGCCGAGTGGGCACGGCCGGAGAAGAAGGCGCGGCGCCTGAGGACCGGGTGCCGGTGGCGCAGCGCGATGAGGCGGCGCGCGAGCGCGAGGAGCCCGCCCCAGCCGGGGTCGTCGCGCAGCTCCCAGTCCACCCAGCTGATCTCGTTGTCCTGGCAGTACGCGTTGTTGTTGCCGCCCTGGGTGCGGCCCATCTCGTCGCCCGCGACCAGCATCGGCACGCCGGTGGAGAGCAGCAGCGTGGTCAGCAGGTTGCGCAGCTGGCGCAGGCGCAGGGCTCGCACGTCCGGGTCGTCCGTCTCGCCCTCGGCGCCGCAGTTCCACGCGCGGTTGTCGTCCGCGCCGTCGCGGTTGCCCTCGCCGTTGGCCTCGTTGTGCTTGCGCTCGTAGCTCACCAGGTCCCGGAGCGTGAAGCCGTCGTGGGCGGTCACGAAGTTCACCGACGCGTACGGGCGCCGCCCGCCCCACGCGTACAGGTCGCTCGACCCGGACAGGCGGTAGCCGAGGTCCCGCACGTCCGGCAGGGCGCCCCGCCAGAAGTCCCGCACTGCGTCCCGGTAGCGGTCGTTCCACTCGGTCCACAGCGGGGGGAACGCCCCGACCTGATAGCCGCCCGAGCCCACGTCCCACGGCTCGGCGATCAGCTTCACGCGCCGGAGCACCGGGTCCTGCGCGATCACCGCGAGGAACGGCGAGAGCATGTCGACGTCGTGGAAGGAGCGCGCGAGCGCCGCCGCCAGGTCGAAGCGGAAGCCGTCCACGCCCATCTCGCTCACCCAGTAGCGCAGCGAGTCCGTGATGAGCCTGAGGACCTGCGGCCGCACCACGTGCAGGGTGTTGCCGCAGCCGGTGTAGTCGGCGTACCGCCGGGCGTCCTGCTGGAGGTGGTAGTAGGCGTGGTTGTCGACGCCCTTGAGGGAGAGCGTCGGGCCCATCTCGCCGGCTTCCGCCGTGTGGTTGTAGACGACGTCCAGGATCACCTCGATCCCGGCCTCGTGCAGTGCCCGCACCATCCCCCGGAACTCGCCGACCTGCTGCCCGGTGGTGCCGGACGCCGCGTACGCCGCGTGCGGGGCGAAGTAGCCGATCGAGTTGTACCCCCAGTAGTTGCGCAGGCCCCGCCGCAGCAGGTGGTCCTCGTGCGCGAACTGGTGCACCGGAAGCAGCTCGACCGCCGTCACCCCCAGGCGTACGAGGTGGTCTATGGCCGCCGGGTGCGCGAGCCCCGCGTAGGTGCCGCGCAGCCGCTCCGGCACGTCCGGGTGGCGCATGGTGAAGCCGCGCACGTGCAGTTCGTAGATGACGGAGTCCGCCCACGGGGTCTTGGGGCGGCGGTCGTCGGCCCACTCGTCGTCCGGGGCGTCGTCGTGCACGACGACGCCCTTCGGCACGAACGGCGCCGAGTCCCGCTCGTCGCGCACGGTGTCCGCCACGTGCTGCTGCGGCCAGTCCCGCACATGGCCGTACACCTCGGGCGGCAGCGAACCGTAGTCCTGGCCGGGGCCCGCGTCGACCGCGCGCGCGTACGGGTCGAGGAGCAGCTTCGCCGGGTTGAAGCGGGCGCCCGTCCACGGGTCCCAGCGGCCGTGCACGCGGTAGCCGTACCGCTGCCCGGGGAGCGCGCCGGGCACGAAGCCGTGCCAGATCTCGTGCGTCAGCTCGGTCAGCGGGCAGCGCGTCTCGGTGCCGTCCGCGTCGAAGAGGCACAGGTCCACAGCGTCGGCGCCGCCCGCCCACAGCGCGAAGTTCGTGCCCGCGACCCCGTCCGGACCCACCCGGAAGCGGGCGCCGAGCGGCGTCGGCGCCCCCGGCCACACCGGGCGCGTGGGGGCGGGGCGGACCCTGCCGCCGCGCCCGCCGTTGCGCTCGGCCGCCGCGCCGCCGGGCCGGACCCGGTCCACGGCACGCGCCCCCTTGACCGCCCCCTGCTCGGGTGCACTCGACACCTGTCAGCCTCCCGCGGCTCGGCCCCGTCGGCGTGCGGTCGGGGCATGCGGCGTCCCGGCCGCGGCTCCCCGGCCGACGTCCTTCCCCCTGTTCTGCCCAGCGGGCGCGTCGCACTCACGTTTCCCGGGACGGGGCAGCCTCGTTGGGCCCGACGTGAGACAGGCAACGAGGCGCGCTCGGCGCGCACGGACCGCGCTGAGGCTCGCGGTGGCATGGACCGGACTGGTATGCGCGGCCACGGGCTGCTCCGGCACGGCGCTCGACGGGGTGCTGGGCCGCCCCCGCTCGCCCGCCGACGCGATCCGGATCACCCCCGGCGACGGGAAGAAGGGGGTGAGGCCCGAGAAGGACCTCGAGGTGGAGGTGCCGGACGGACGCCTGGAGTCGGTGCGCGTGGTCAAGTCCCAGGACGCCCAGGAGACCGAGGTGAAGGGCCGTATGTCGGCCGACGGCACGAGCTGGCGCCCCCTGGGAGGGGACAGGAAGCTGGCGCTCGCCGCCAAGTACACGGTGGACGCCGTCGCGCTCGACGGCCACGGCCGCCGCTCCGCCCGCCACACCACGTTCACCACGTACGTCCCCGAGGAGCGCTTCATCGGGTACGTCACGCCGGAGCACCGCTCCACGGTCGGCACCGGCATGATCGTCTCCCTGGAGTTCAACCGCGAGATCACCGACCGGGCCGCCGTGCAGCGCGCCATCCGCGTCACGGCCGAACCCGCCGTGGAGATCCGCCCGCACTGGTTCGGCACCACGCGCGTCGACTTCCGCCCCGAGCACTACTGGAAGCCCGGCACCAAGGTCACCGTCGCCCTGCGGCTGCGTGACGTCGAGGCCGCGCCCGGCGTCTACGGCCTCCAGGAGAAGTCCTTCTCCTTCACCGTGGGCCGCAGCCAGGTGAGCCTCGTCGACGCCGCCGCGCACACCATGCAGGTGCGCCGCGACGGGAAGCTGATCTCCACCGTGCCGATCACCGCGGGCGCCCCGAAGACCACGACGTACAACGGCAAGATGGTCATCACCGAGATGCTGGAGGTGACCCGCATGAACAGCCGCACGGTCGGCTTCGGCGGCGAGTACGACATCCCGGACGTGCCGCACGCCATGCGCCTGACCACCTCGGGCACCTTCCTGCACGGCAACTACTGGGCGCCGGACGCGCCCGGCAACACCAACGTCAGCCACGGCTGCGTGGGCCTGCGCGACGTGAAGGGCGGCAGCTCCAAGACCCCGGCGGGCTGGTTCTTCGACCGCAGCCTCATCGGCGACGTCGTCGAGGTCGTCAACAGCCATGACAAGAAAGTCGCTCCTGACAACGGCCTCGGAGGCTGGAACATGGGGTGGGAGGAATGGCGGACCGGGAAGAAGCCAGGGCAGGTGCATAAGCCCACCAAGGCGGACAAGAAGGAGCGCTCAAGCCGCTGATGCCACCACCGGCCCGCACGAAGGTCGTAGTTGGAACTGAACGGTGACATTTGGCGGGGAGTCATCGGTGCGGGCCGTGTGGTTATCTAGCGCAGTGCGCGAGACGGATGGTCATTCCCGGTCGCGCGGCGACGGATGAGTGCGGGCCTGTCGGGGCCGTGCGAGGGGAGAAACATCGTGAACGGGCGACCGATATCGGGGGCGTCGGCCCATGCGCGAAAGCGCGCGGGGCGGCGGGGCGCCAGAGGACTGACCGCGGTGGCGTCGGGGGCGACGCTGCTGCTCGTGGCCGCCTGCGGAGGCGGCTCGGACTCGGGGGACAAGGGCGGCGGCAAGGGCGGCGCGGACGCGGACAAGCCGTCCCGGGCCGTCGTGACCATCGCCCCCAAGGACGGCGCGGACGCCGTGGCGACCGACGGGGCGCTGCGGATAACGGCCGCCAAGGGCAAGCTGACCGACGTCACGGTCAAGGACCCCAAGGGCAAGCCGGTGCCCGGAAGGATCGTTGCGGGTGGCTCGAAATGGTCCCCCGAACGGCATCTCGCGTCCGGCACCAAGTACAAGGTCCACGCGATCGCGAAGGACGCCGACGGACGCGTCGCGGCCAAGGACTCGTCGTTCACGACGCTCGTGCCGAAGAACACCTTCGTCGGCCAGTTCACGCCGGAGGACGGCACGAAGGTCGGCGTCGGCATGCCGTTCTCGGTGCGCTTCACGCGCGGCATCACCGCGCCGGACGCCGTGGAGAAGGCCATCGACATCAAGACCGAGCCGTCGGTCCCGGTCGAGGGCCACTGGTTCGGCAACGACCGCCTGGACTTCCGCCCGGAGAAATACTGGAAGCCGGGCACCAAGGTCACCGTCAAGCTGAACCTCGACGGGGTGGAGGGGCGCCCGGGCGTCTACGGCAAGCAGGCCAAGACCCTGCGCTTCGAGATCGGCCGCAGCCAGGTCTCCGTCGTCGACGTCAAGACCAAGCAGATGACCGTCAAGCGCGACGGCAAGGTCATCAAGAAGATCCCCGTCACCACCGGCAAGCCCGGGTACGAGACGTGGAACGGCCAGATGGTCATCAGCGAGCGCCTCAAGGTCACCCGCATGAACGGCGAGACGGTGGGCTACGGCGGCGAGTACGACATCAAGGACGTGCCGCACGCCCAGCGCCTGTCCACCTCCGGCACCTTCATCCACGGCAACTACTGGGGCGGCGGCGCCTTCGGCAACTACAACGCCTCGCACGGCTGCATCGGCCTGCGCGACGTGCGCGGCGGCTACGACAAGAACGTCTCCGCGGCCTGGTTCTTCGACCGCTCGATGGTCGGTGACGTGGTGGTCGTCAAGAACTCCAACGACAAGGTCATCGCGCCGGACAACGGCTACAGCGGCTGGAACATGTCCTGGGAGAAGTGGAAGGCCTGAGCCGGACACCCCTTGCTCCCGGAAGGGCTCGGTGCACGCTGTGACCAAGTGCACCGAGCCCGCCCGTCACCCGCCACCGCCCTTCCGAGGAAGGCCCTCCGGGCCGCCCCTCCCTTTTGCATGAACGAGCGCTAACGTGCCCGTCATGACAACTGTGCATCTCGAAGTCGCCGAAGGCGTCGGTACGATCCGCCTCGACCGCCCGCCGATGAACGCCCTGGACATCGAGCTCCAGGACCGCCTGAAGGACCTCGCGGCCGAGGCCACCGGCCGCGACGACGTACGGGCCGTCGTCCTCTACGGCGGCGAGAAGGTGTTCGCGGCCGGCGCGGACATCAAGGAGATGCAGGACATGGACCACCGGGCCATGGTGCTGCGCTCCCAGGCCCTCCAGGACGCCTTCACCGCGGTGAGCCGCATCCCCAAGCCCGTCGTCGCCGCCGTCACCGGCTACGCCCTCGGCGGCGGCTGCGAGCTGGCGCTCTGCGCCGACTTCCGCGTCGCCGCCGACAACGCCAAGCTCGGCCAGCCGGAGATCCTGCTCGGCCTGATCCCGGGCGCGGGCGGCACCCAGCGCCTGCCGCGCCTGGTCGGCCCCTCCACGGCGAAGGACCTCATCTTCACCGGCCGTCAGGTCAAGGCCGACGAGGCCCTCGCCATCGGCCTGGTGGACCGCGTGGTGCCCGCCGCCGACGTGTACACGGAGGCCCACGCGTGGGCGGCGCGGCTCGCGCGCGGTCCCGCGCTCGCGCTGCGCGCCGCGAAGGAGGCGATCGACCAGGGCCTGGAGACGGGCATCGACACCGGGCTCGCCGTGGAACGCACCTGGTTCGCCGGCCTCTTCGCCACCGAGGACCGCGAGCGCGGCATGCGCAGCTTCGTGGAGGACGGCCCTGGCAAGGCGAAGTTCCTCTGATATCCGGCCAGTTGAGGTCTCGTCAGCCAAAGTTTCCCCCGAAGGGGCGGATTATCACAGGCTTAAGAGAGCCTTAAGCCGACCGCGTCCGCCGCGCTCGGTGATCTCCCGTGAGCGAGAAGTCACCGCAGGTCAGCCATGCTGTGCGGGGCCTCTAACTGCCCATGGCATATGACCTGCCCGCCCCCTGGAACGGAAGCTTCCGGGGGGCTCATTCCGCCGGAACGGCCCCAATGGGGTCCGGAGGCGGCCATGATGGGGGGCATGGCGGGGCAGGAGGGCTTTGAACAGTCGCGGCGGCGCGCGGGCGCCACCGCGGCGCGCTGGTCGCCCGCGGTCGAGGACGAACACGCCCTGAAGGCCCTGGAGTTGTTCGGCAACCCCACCGACGCCGAGGTCCAGCTGCCGTCCCGCCCCGAGTCCGCCGCCATCGCCCGCCGCCTCGCCCAGGTCGTCGTCCTGCGCCACTGGGGCCTTTCGCCCAAGCTCACCGAGGACGTGGTGCTCCTCGTCTCCGAGCTGGTCGGCAACGCCGTGCGGCACACCGGCGCCCGCGTCTTCGGCCTGCGCACGCACCGGCGGCGCGGCTGGATCCGGGTCGAGGTCCGCGACCCCTCGCGCGGCCTGCCGTGCCTGATGCCCGTCCATGAGCTGGACATCAGCGGACGCGGCCTGTTCCTCGTCGACAAGCTCGCCGATCGCTGGGGTGTGGACCTGTTGCCGCGCGGCAAGACGACGTGGTTCGAGATGCGCATCACCGACCGCTGAGCGCTTCGCTGCAATTACCGCGATGAGCCGTCGACCGCCTGCGGGTCCGTCGTGGCTGGTCGCGCAGTTCCCCGCGCCCCTTCGGGGCGCCCCCGGGCCGCAGCGGACTTGGGCATGACCGCTGAGTACGCGAAAGCCCCCGGGGCCGTTGGGTGGCGGCGCTGTCGGGGGCCTTCGAGCGGCGGTGCGAACCGGAGTGGGTGTGGCTCGCGACCGCGAAGAACGACGTGCTCGGGTCAATGAGTGTCGCTGTCGTCGACTATGGCAGACGGGGGCCTCCGATCCAAAAGTCACTAACCGGGCATATGCGGTCATTCTTGGACAGTTTAGAGGTGAATCCTTGGTGAGTTAGAGCACTCGCCTTGTAAACGATGGTTAAACGGCACCTGTGGGGGGTCTTCGGCGGGGCGGGGGAGTGTCCGTTGGTCTGGACCGCCCGTCGTGTACATCGGTACCGCCCGTCATGGAAATCGCTACCGCCCGTCATGCCAATCGGTACCACCCGGCATGTCAATCAGCGCCGCCCGTCATGTCAATCAACCGCTTTCGGGGGTCGCCGCCCTATAAATGGGTCGCGTGACTTCGACCGACCGCCGCGGTGCGCTGCGCGCCGGCGCCGGGCTCGCCCTCGCCCTCACCCTCTCCACGGGGTGCGCCACGTCGGCGGGCCGGGAGTCCCGCCCCGCCCACCGCCCCGCGCACCCCTCCCACCGGGCGCCCGCGCCCGGGCCCCGCGCCTTTCCCGGACTGCCCGCGCAGATCGCGCACAGCCCGCGCGGACGGCGCGAGGTCGCGCTCACCTTCCACGGCCAGGGCGATCCCGCCACCGCCCGCGCGCTGCTCGGCGAGGCCGAGCGGGCCGGCGCCCGCGTCACCGTCCTCGCCGTGGGCACCTGGCTCGACGAGCACCCCGCCCTGGCACGGCGCGTCCTCGACGGCGGCCACGACCTGGGCAACCACACCCTGAACCACCGCGGCATCAACAGCCTCCCCGAAGCCGAGGCCTACGCCGAGATCACCGGCTGCGCGGACCGGCTCCGCCGCCTCACCGGCGGGATCGGCAACTGGTTCCGCCCCTCGCGGGCCGTGCGCGCGACCCCGCTCGTCGCCCGTCTGGCCCGCCGCGCGGGCTACCCGCACGTCCTGTCGTACGACGTCGACTCCCTCGACTTCACCTCGCCCGGCGCCCGGGCCGTCACTCGTAAGGTCGCCGCCGAGGTCCGTGCGGGCTCCGTGGTGAGCCTGCACTTCGGGTACGCGGACACGGTCGCCGCGCTCCCCGCCGTCCTGGACGAACTCCACCGCCGCGGCCTGCGCGCCGTCACGACCACGGAGCTGCTCACCTGATGCGCAACCTGACCCTGGCCACGCGCGCCGCCGCCCTGCTCGCGAGCGCGGCCGTCCTCACCGCCCTCGCGGGCTGCGGCACCGAGCGCGGGGGCCGCGAGAACAAAGCCCTCGCGAGCAAGGCGCCCGTCAGGCCCGCCGAGCCGAAGCAGGTCAAGGGCCTGCCCGGGATGCCGCCCGTCCTCGACCCCCAGGACGTCTACGCCGCCGACCGCCCGAACAAGCTCTCCCCGGCCGTCAAGGACTTCCCGTCCCGCGTGTACGTCCCCAACACCAACTCCAACACGGTCTCCGTGATCGACCCGGCGACGTACAAGGTCATCGACACGATCCCGGTCGGCGTCCAGCCCCAGCACGTCGTCCCCTCCTGGGACATGAAGACGCTCTGGGTCAACAACAACCGCGGCCACACCCTGACGCCCATCGACCCCAAGACCGGCGACGCGGGCAAGCCGGTCGAGGTCCACGACCCGTACAACCTCTACTTCACGCCCCACGGCAAGTACGCCGTGGTCATGGCCTCCATGGACCGCGAGCTGGTCTTCCGCGATCCGCACACCATGAAGCGGAAGAAGACCGTCCCGGTGACCTGTTACGGCGTCAACCACGCCGACTTCTCCCTCGACGGCCGCTACTTCATCGTCTCCTGCGAGTTCAGCGGTGAGCTGCTGAAGGTCGACACGGAGGACATGAAGGTCGTCGGCCAGCAGAAGCTGCCCTTCGACGGGGCCATGCCGCAGGACGTGAAGGTGTCGCCCGACGGCAAGAAGTTCTACGTCGCCGACATGATGGCCGACGGCATGTGGGTCCTGGACGGCGACAAGTTCGACAAGCCGAAGCTCCTGCCCACCGGCAAGGGCTGCCACGGCCTGTACGTCAGCCGCGACTCCCGCGAGATGTACGTGTCGAACCGGGGCGAGGGCACGGTCTCCGTCTTCGACTTCCACCGGGACAAGCTCACCAAGAAGTGGCGCCTGCCCGACGGCGGCAGCCCCGACATGGGCGGCGTCTCCGCCGACGGCCACACGCTGTGGCTCTCCGGCCGGTACGACTCCGAGGTCTACGCGATCGACACCCGGACCGGCGTCCAGGTCGCCCGCATCCCCGTCGGCGGAGGCCCCCACGGCCTGGCCGTCTACCCCCAGCCGGGCCGCTACTCGCTGGGGCACACCGGCATCTTCCGCTGACCCGCGCCTGCTCCGGGCAGGCGGGCGGGTGACGACGGCGCGCGGGCGGTGACCTTTCAGCGGGCGTGGAAGAGGGCCTCCGCGCCCACGGGGCGGAACCCCGCCGCCTGGAAGGCCCGGACGCTGCGGGCGTTGCCCGGGGCCTGCTGGGCCCACACCATGGCGCCGCCCGGCACGAGGGCCCGGGCCGCCGAGGCGAGCGCACGCCCGAGCCCCCGGTGGCGCGCCGGCTCGTCGACCTCCACGGACACCTCCCAGCGCCCCGCGACCCCGCGCCCGAGGACGACGACGCCGCCCCCGCCGGACGCCCACACCCGCACGTCGTCGCGCCGCTTGAGGGCCCGGGCCACCCGGGGGTGGTCGGGGTCGGTCAACTCGCGCAGGCCGAGGGCCGCATCGGGCGGGCCGGGCACGGCGGACGCCACGGTGACGAGGTCGATGGTGTCCACGGCGAGCCCGGTCCGCTGCCCGAAGGCGGCGAGGAAGCCCGGGCTCATCGTCGCGGCCAGCGGGTCGCAGCCCGCCCCGGCCACGGCGGCACGTACCCACTCCGGGTCCTCGTCCGTGAAGACGACGGAGTGCGCTGTGAACGACATCACCCCGGCGTCGCGCGGCGACGGCTGCGGTACGACAGTGGTGCTGCCGTCCGGGGGCGGGAACACCCCGCGGGCGGCGGAGGCGAGAATGCCGTCGAGCGTCGTCGATGCGCTGGCCATGGCCGTACTCCCTGCAATCGTCACCCGGACCGGCCGTTACCCTAACCCCCGTCAGTAGGACACGAAGAAGGGGCGGACCCGGTGGCGGACATCGAGGAAGCACGCAAGCAGTTCGACCGGTTCGACGCGGACGGCGACGGCTACATCACGGCGGCGGAGTACAAGACCGCCATGGCACAGATGGGGGACTGGAACGTCACCGAGTCGGTGGCCGAGGCCATCATCAAGTCCAAGGATCAGAACGGCGACAAGCTGCTCTCCTTCGACGAGTTCTGGGCGAGCCTGAACCGCGCCTGAGCGCACCCGGACCACCGGACGGGCCAGGGCTCCCCTGGCCCGTCCGCCGTTCCACCGCCCCGCGCTAGGGCGTGGCCCAGGCCCGCATCGCGGCCTTGTCGGGGAAGTCCGCCACGTTCTTGTCCAGCGGGGTCGAGGTGTACTGGTGGATGCGCCACGTGGCGCGGATGCGGGGCTTGCCCGCCGTCACGTAGTCGGCGATCCAGAGGCCGTCGCCCGCGTACGACGTCGTGTCCCGGTTCAGCCAGAAGTCGCGGTTGGTGTACAGCAGGGTCCGGTGGTGCGGGCGCAGGCGTTTCACCTCCTTGATGAAGCGGTCCTTCTCCGCGTTCGTCGCCGCCGTGTGGTCACCGGTCCACTCCCAGTCCACGGCCAGGAACTCGCCCGCTCTCTCCGGGGCCTTGGCGACGAAGTACTCCGCCTGGGCCGTGATGTTGCCCGGCCAGAGGAAGTGGTAGAAGCCCACGACGCAGCCGGCGTCCCGGGCCTGTCCCGTCTGGGCCGACAGGCGTGGGTTGATGTAGGAGCGGCCCTCGGTGGCCTTCACGATCACGAAGGAGACGCCTTCGGTCGAGAAGGACGACTGGTGGGAACTGACGTCGATGCCGCGCAGCATGGATGACCTCCGGGCGTAGGGGAGGGAGGAAGGGAGAGCAAGGGAGAGCAAGGGAGAGGAAGAGAGGGGAGACGAGGCGGGTCGCTGCCGGGGAACGAGGGGCGTGGGGGGTTCGCCCCGGCGGTCAGTGAAACGTGAACTGTTGACTGTGGATTGACCGTTCCCCGCTACAGGCGTTCCCATCCATACTGAGGGCCCTTCCCACACCCCCCACCCCCACGGGAACCCACATGGCCCTCAGCCGTCGCACCTTCCTCACCGCCGCGGGCGCCACCGCCTCCGCCGCCCTCGTCGGCACGTCCGCCGCACGGGCCGTCGCCCGCCCCCTCGACGGCCGCGACTGGCTGGCGGGGATCGACGCCTCGACGCCCCTTGAGCGCCTCACGATTCCCGGTACGCACGACTCCGGCGCCCGGTTCGGCGGCTGGTGGGTGGAGTGCCAGAACACCACGCTCGGGCAGCAACTGGCGTCCGGCATACGGTTCCTGGACATCCGGTGCCGGGCCTTCGAGGGCTCCTTCACCATCCACCACGCGGCGTTCTACCAGAATCTGAACTTCGACGACGTGCTCGGTGCCTGCCGGGACCTCCTCGCCGCCCGGCCGTCGGAGACCGTCCTGATGCGGGTCAAGCAGGAGTACTCGCAGGAGAGCGACAGCGCGTTCCGCGCGATCTTCGACGATTATCTGGGCCGACGGGGCTGGCGGTCCCTCTTCCACATCGGGCAGACCTGGCCGCGCCTCGGCGACGTCCGCGGCCGCGTCGTCCTCATCGCCGACAACGGCGGGCTTCCCGGCGGCATCCGCTGGGGGGACACGGGGACCTTCGACATCCAGGACGACTGGAACGCCGCCCCGGCCGCGAAGTACCCGAAGATCGAGGCCCACTTCCGCAAGGCGGTGGCCCAGCCCGGCAAGCAGTACGTCAACTTCGTGAGCACGGCGGCCGGGCTTCCGCCGCGCTGGAACTCCGACGGCCTGAACCCCCGGGCGCACGCCGTCCTCGACAGTGCCGAGGGGCGGGCCTGGCGCGGGCTCGGGATCGTCCCGATGGACTACCCGAACACCCGCGCCGGCCTGGTGGAGTCACTCATCGCCCACAACTGAGCCCGGAGGGGCTCCGGAGGGGCTCCGGGCTCAGCACTCGATGATGTTCACGGCGAGGCCGCCGCGTGCCGTCTCCTTGTACTTCACGCTCATGTCGGCGCCGGTCTCCTTCATGGTCTTGATGACCTTGTCGAGGGACACCTTGTGGGAGCCGTCGCCGCGCATGGCCATGCGGGCGGCGGTGACGGCCTTCACCGCGGCCATGCCGTTGCGCTCGATGCACGGGATCTGGACGAGGCCGCCGACCGGGTCGCAGGTCAGGCCCAGGTTGTGCTCCATGCC
This sequence comes from Streptomyces sp. NPDC045778, assembly GCF_056431945.1. Classification (NCBI taxonomy): domain Bacteria; kingdom Bacillati; phylum Actinomycetota; class Actinomycetes; order Kitasatosporales; family Streptomycetaceae; genus Streptomyces; species Streptomyces sp. NPDC045778. The sequence continues at coordinate 226,185 of NZ_JBWKJZ010000001.1, read as the reverse complement.
GATCTCGGCGGCGTTCTCCACCTGCTCCGGGGAGCCGCCGAGGACCTCGGCGAGGGCGCCCGCCGCCATCGAGCAGGCGGAGCCGACCTCGCCCTGGCAGCCGACCTCGGCGCCGGAGATCGAGGCGTTCTCCTTGAAGAGCATGCCGATCGCGCCGGCCGCGAGCAGGAAGCGGACCACGCCCTCCTCGTCGGCGCCGGGCACGAAGTTCATGTAGTAGTGCAGGACCGCGGGGATGATGCCCGCGGCGCCGTTCGTCGGGGCGGTCACGACGCGGCCGCCCGCGGCGTTCTCCTCGTTCACCGCCATCGCGTACAGCGTGATCCACTCCATCGCGCGGGCCTGCGGGTCGCCCTCGGCGCGCAGCTGGCGCGCGGAGTGGGCGGCGCGGCGGCGGACCTTCAGGCCGCCGGGCAGGATGCCCTCGCGGGACATGCCGCGCGAGACGCAGGCCTGCATCACGCGCCAGATGTCGAGCAGGCCCTCGCGGATCTCGTCCTCGGTGCGCCAGGCCTTCTCGTTCTCCAGCATCATCGCGGAGATGGAGAGGCCGGTCTCGGCGGAGAGGCGGAGCAGCTCGTCACCGGTGCGGAAGGGGTACTTCAGGACCGTGTCGTCGGGCACGATCGGGTTCTGGCCCTCGACGGCCGCCTCGTCGACGACGAAGCCGCCGCCGACCGAGTAGTACGTCTTCTCCAGGACGAGGCCGCCCTCGCGGTCGTACGCGAAGATCGTCATGCCGTTCGCGTGGTACGGCAGCGCCTTGCGGCGGTGCAGGACCAGGTCCTCGTCGAAGTCGAAGTCGATCTCGTGCATGCCGAGGACGTTCAGGCGCCGCGAGGTCTTGATCTCCTCGACGCGGTCGTCGGCCGTCTCCACGTTCACCGTGCGCGGGGACTCGCCCTCCAGGCCGAGCAGGACGGCCTTGGGCGTGCCGTGGCCGTGGCCCGTGGCGCCGAGGGAGCCGTACAGCTCGGCGCGTACGGCCGTGGTGTGGGCCAGCAGGCCCTCGTTCTTGAGGCGGCGGGCGAACATGCGCGCCGCGCGCATCGGGCCGACCGTGTGGGAGCTGGACGGGCCGATGCCGATCGAGAACAGGTCGAAGACCGAGATGGCCACGAGAGAACTCCAATGGTGGGTGGTAGACGCCGTTGTCTGCCGGTCGTGCGAGGGCGGTGCTGCGCGGGCTCGGCGGGCTTACGGGACTGCTGGTCGGGGACGCGGTGCGGGGCACCGCGTACACCGTCCTCATGTCCAGTGTGCGCGGTGCCCCGGAAGTCCGTGCCAATAAAAGCGTACGAAACTACTTCAGGCCGGGGTACAGCGGGTGCTTCGCGGCCAGAGCGGACACGCGGCCCCGCAGGGACTCGGCGTCGAAGCCGGGCTTCAGCGCCTCCGCGATGACGTCGGCGACCTCGCGGAAGTCCTCGGCGCCGAAGCCGCGGGTGGCCAGGGCCGGGGTGCCGATGCGCAGGCCGGAGGTGACCATCGGCGGGCGCGGGTCGTTCGGGACCGCGTTGCGGTTGACCGTGATGCCGACCTCGTGGAGGCGGTCCTCGGCCTGCTGGCCGTCCAGCTCGGAGTTGCGCAGGTCCACCAGGACCAGGTGCACGTCCGTGCCGCCCGAGAGGACGTCCACGCCGACGGCCTTGGCGTCCTCCTGGACCAGGCGCTCGGCCAGGATGCGGGCGCCGTCCAGGGTCCGCTGCTGGCGCTCCTTGAACTCCTCCGACGCCGCGACCTTGAAGGAGACGGCCTTGGCCGCGATCACGTGCTCCAGGGGGCCGCCCTGGAAACCGGGGAAGACCGCGGAGTTCAGCTTCTTCGCGAAGTCCTTGCTGCGGGCCAGGATGATGCCGCCGCGCGGGCCGCCGAGCGTCTTGTGCGTGGTGGAGGTCACCACGTCCGCGAACGGCACCGGGTTCGGGTGCAGGCCCGCGGCGACGAGGCCGGCGAAGTGCGCCATGTCGACCCACAGGTACGCGCCGACCTCGTCGGCGATCCGGCGGAACTCGGCGAAGTCCAGCTGACGCGGGTAGGCCGACCAGCCCGCGATGATCACCTTGGGGCTGTTCTCCTTGGCCAGGCGCTCGACCTCGGCCATGTCGACCAGGCCGGCCTCGTCCACGTGGTACGGGACCACGTTGAACTGCTTGCCGGAGAAGTTCAGGCGCATGCCGTGGGTGAGGTGGCCGCCGTGCGCCAGGTCCAGGCCGAGGATCGTGTCGCCGGGCTTGGCGATGGCGAAGAGCGCGGCCTGGTTGGCGGAGGCGCCGGAGTGCGGCTGGACGTTGGCGTACTCGGCGCCGAACAGCTCCTTGACCCGGTCGATCGCGATCTGCTCGGCCACGTCGACGTGCTCGCAGCCGCCGTAGTAGCGGCGGCCGGGGTAGCCCTCGGCGTACTTGTTGGTGAGGACCGTGCCCTGGGCCTCCATGACGGCGACCGGAGCGAAGTTCTCCGAGGCGATCATTTCCAGGGTGGACTGCTGGCGGTTCAGCTCGGCGTCGACGGCCGCGGCGACGTCCGGGTCGAGCTGGTGGAGGGGGGTGTTCAGAAGCGACATCGGAAGATCAGTCCTTACGCCGTGGTCAGCTGCCTGCGAACGCGGTGTACTCGTCGGCGGAGAGCAGGTCGCCCGGCTCCTCGGCGACGCGCACCTTGAACAGCCAGCCGCCCTCGAAGGGGGCCGAGTTCACCAGGGACGGGTCGTCCACCACGTCCTGGTTGGCCTCGACGACCTCACCGGAAACCGGCGAGTACAGGTCGCTGACCGACTTCGTCGACTCCAGCTCACCGCAGGTCTCACCCGCGGTGACGGAGTCGCCGACCGACGGCAGGTCGGCGTAGACGACGTCACCGAGCGCGTTGGCCGCGAACTCGGTGATGCCGACCTTCGCCACACCGTCCTCGGTGGCCGACAGCCACTCGTGCTCCTTGCTGTAACGCAGCTGCTGGGGGTTGCTCATGGCGTGAATTCTCCTGTACGCGGGCGTGTGCTGATGAACGCGGGGATGTGCAGTCTTACGGAGTGAGACGGGACGGACGGGGCGCCGCCGGACGGACCGGACCCCGGCGCGTCCGCTCCCGGCCCGGTGCGCGCGTCTACTTCTGGCGCTTGTAGAAGGGCAGCGCCACGACCTCGTACGGCTCGTGGGTACCGCGGATGTCCACGCCCACCCCCGTCGACGAAGCGGTGCCCGGCTCGGCGTGGGCCGGGTCGACGTACGCCATCGCGATCGGCTTGCCGAGCGTCGGCGACGGGGCGCCGGAGGTGACCTGGCCGATGACCTGGCCGTTCGCCACGACGTCCATGCCCGCGCGCGGGACCCTGCGGCCCTCGGCGACCAGGCCGACGAGCTTGCGCGGCGGCGCGCTCTCGGCCCGCTCGGCGGCGGCCTTCAGGGCGTCACGGCCCACGAAATCGTCCGCGTGACTCGTCTTGTCGAACTTCACGACCCGGCCCAGGCCCGCGTCGAAGGGGGTGAGCGACGTCGTCAGCTCGTTGCCGTACAGCGGCATGCCCGCCTCCAGGCGGAGCGTGTCGCGGCAGGACAGGCCGCATGGCACGAGCCCGACGGGGGTACCCGCGTCGGTGAGCGCCCGCCAGAGCTTCTCGGCGTGCTGCGGCTCCACGAACAGCTCGAAGCCGTCCTCGCCGGTGTAGCCCGTGCGGGCGATCAGGGCGGGCACGCCCGCCACGGTGCCCGGCAGGCCCGCGTAGTACTTCAGGCCGTCCAGGTCGGCGTCCGTGAGCGACTTCAGGATGCCGGGGGACTCCGGGCCCTGCACCGCGATCAGGGCGTAGGCGTCGCGGTCGTCACGGACCTCGGCGTCGAAGCCGGCGGCGCGCTCGGTGAGGGCGTCCAGGACCGTCTGGGCGTTGGAGGCGTTGGCCACGACCATGTACTCGGTCTCGGCCAGGCGGTAGACGATCAGGTCGTCCAGGATCCCGCCGTCCGGCCGGCAGATCATGGTGTACCGGGCGCGGCCCACGGAGACGGAGCCGATGTTGCCGACCAGTGCGAAGTTCAGCAGGTCCACGGCCTGGGCGCCGGTCACGGTGATCTCGCCCATGTGGGAGAGGTCGAAGAGGCCGGCCTTGGTGCGCACGGCGTTGTGCTCGTCGCGCTCGCTGCCGTACCGCAGCGGCATGTCCCAGCCCGCGAAGTCGGTCATGGTGGCGCCCAGCGAGCGGTGCAGGGCGTCGAGGGCGGTCTGACGTGGGGCGCTTGCGGTCTGACTCATCAGTACTGGCTCCAGGGCATGACGGGCGAGGTCTGTCCTCCCCATCTGTCATAAACCTGAGAGGTTCACCACGCACCGCGCGTATAACGGAGCATGACTTGCACCTTGGGTGGAGCCGCCCCGCTGATCGGGCCGGACGGCCCTGCCGGGGGAGCGGCTCGCTTTTCAGATGTGCCTCGCCCGCGCGGTACGGGGCCTGAGAGATTCAAGGGAGGAACTTGCTCCTTCGGCGCCCCGCGACGCTCACGCGCCGCCGGGGACTCTCCCGCGCGGATTCAAGCGGCCGGTATGGAGTTGGCGCGCACATCATTGCACGCGCCCCCGCTTCACAACAGCCGCAACCAGGGAGTCCCCCGCCGTCGTCTTCGTAGGGCATTACCTTCTCTTTACACTCGACGGAGAAGTACTGGGGATGAGTGACGTGATGAGCATGGGGAGGCCGATCACGGTGCGCAGGAGCAGTGCTTATGCGACGACCACGGGTGTCTCGCTGCCCAAGGCGGGGGCAGTGCTGCCCGGCGCGGGCGTCGCGCTGCCGCCGCAGCCGGGCGCCCCGGCCGGTCCGGCGCGGGAGGCCGTCACCGGCGTCCCCCGCGCCGTGGTGCGCGACCTCAGGGACCGGCCGCGGCCCGGTCCGCGCCGCCTGATGTTCGCCGCCGGTGACGTCGTGGTGGTCTCCGGGCTTCCCGGCAGCGGCAAGTCCACGCTGATGCGGCGCGCCGTCGCGGGCCCGCGCGTGGACTCCCAGGACACCCGCGACCGCTGGGCGGCCCGCGTGCCGCGCCGCGTCCCGTACGCGCTCTACCGCCCCTTGGTCCGCCTCGCGCACTACGCCCACCTGCGCCGGACGCTGCGCGCGGGCACCGGCGTCGTCGTCCACGACTGCGGCACGCAGCCGTGGGTGCGCCGCTGGCTCGCCCGCGCGGCCGCCCGCCGCGGGGCCACGCTGCACCTGCTGCTCCTCGACGTGCCCGCGCCCCTCGCCCTCGACGGCCAGCGCGCCCGCGGCCGCGGCGTCTCCCGGTACGCCTTCGCGCGGCACCGCAGGACGGTCGGGCGCCTGGTCCGGGACGCCGAGAGCGGGCTCCTGCCGCGCGGCTGCGGCTCGGCGGTGCTGCTCGACCGGGAGGCGGCGGGAGCCCTGCGTGAGCTGGGCTTCGAGGCTCTGGACGGGTAGGGCGGGGCGCGCCTGCCGGGCGGCGTTAGGGTCGGGCCGCAGGACAGCACGCAGAGCAGGGGTCGAGACAGATGGACTTTCCGGGGGACGTACCGGTACAGGCGCACGCCCATCCCTACGGCGGCTGGCCCGCCAACGAACTGGAGGAGGTGCTCGCCGCCTCGCTCGGAGCGCCGCCGTCGGAGGCGACGGGCGCCCGCATAGTGGAGGTGCTCGGCCGCAGCAGGCTGTGGATCCCGCTGCCGAACGGGGGCGGGCCCGAGAGCGCCACGCTCGACCTGCCGACCCTGGAGCTTGACGGGCAGGCGTTCGTGCCCGTCTTCACGTCGGAGCAGGAGTTCCAGCAGGCCACGGGCGGGCGGATGAGCTGCACGGTGGCGCCCGCGGTGGAGTTCGCGCGCGGCCTGGCGCCGGAGCTGGGCATCGCGCTGAACCCGGAGGGCACGGTGGCGGTGCCGCTGCCGCCCGCCGCGGTGGCCGCCCTTTGCCAGGTGGGGCGGACGGAGCTGGACGGGCCCGCGAGCGGCGGCCGGGTCCGGCTCTTCGAGCCCGACTGGCAGGACGACCCGGTGGACTTCCTGACCGCCGCGTCCCGGGAGTTCGAGGCCACGGGCGCGGTGCTCAGCGCGCGGCGCTGCCTCGCCGCCGTCGAGACCGAGGCCCCCACCCTCTTCGTCGGTGTCGAGCTGGCCTCCTGGGAGGGCGACGCCCGCGACCTGCCCATGCAGGCCCTCGGTCGCGCCCTCGGCCTCGCCCCCGTGCCGTGGCCGGTGAACCTGGTCCTCCTGGACGTGGCCCAGGACCCGGTGGGCGACTGGATGAAGACCAGACTCCGCCCGTTCTTCACCGCCCACTAGAACAGCGCTCCGAGGGACCAGCGCCCCGAGGGACCAGCGCCCCGAAGGGGCGCGGGGAACTGCGCGACCAGCCACAACGAAGCCCGCAGACACCAGACGGCACAGCAAGGCCCAGCAAGGCAAACCTGTTCAAGCGCTAAGTCGCCACGCCCCGCTTAAGCTGGTGCCCGGTGACGCGGTCGGGGTGACGACCGCGCAGGGCACGTCGCGAAGGGGCGGTTACGGGTGAGCGCGTCGGGCACCGCTGCGGCCGGACAGGTCGAGCACACGCTGCGCCAGGTGACGCCGGGGCGCTATGACGCGTACGAGGCGCTCCTGCACGCCCTCGCCGACGGCAAGGTGTGGATGCTGCTCTGGCACGGCCAGGCCGGATCCCCCGACGCCCAGTACGGAAACATGGAGGTGGAGGGGTACGGCTACGCGCCGTGCGTGACCTCGGCCCAGGAGCTGTCCGCGAGCGGCTGGAACCGGGGCTACGAAGTGGTGGGCGGCCTCGACGTGGCCCGCTCGCTGTACCCGGACCACTACGGCCTGTGGCTCAACCCGCACGCCCCGGGCGGCGGCGTCGGCGTCCCCTGGCTCGATCTGCGGCGCATCGCGAGCGGCCTCGCCACCCAGCCCGCGGGCCCGCTGCGCCTCGCCGAACCGGCCATCGAACTCCCGCAGTTCTACGCGTTGCTGACCCAGAACGCGCACCGCACCCCGGCCGTCCGCGCGCTGCGCAGAGCCTGGGTGCAGCCCGTGCTCGGCGCGCCCTACCTGGCCATCGGCCTGGACGTGTACGACACGTCGCCCGCGTCCGTCGACTCGGTGCGCGCGATGATGCAGCAGTCCATCGGGGCCGTCCCCGAGGGCCTGCCCGTGTCGACCGTCGCGATGGCCGACCCGCACGACCCGGTGGCGCTGTGGCTGCGTGCCAACGCCCGGCCGTTCTACGACCGCGACGCGCAGGGGGCCCCGGCTCCCGCCGCGGGCGGATACGGCTATCCGGCCGCATACTGACACATCTCGTGCAAAAGGCGTAGCAATCCCGCCCCGCACCCCTCTCCCATGATCAAGACGGTGGCCGGATTCCGCTTCCCGTCGGTGGCCTGAACAGCGTCGACGTGCGCGATGTCCCCTTCTGGGGCAGGAGTGAACGTATGGACGTGCGTGGTGCCTGTGCCCCCAACTGCCCCGTGTTCGCCCGGCGTTCAGTGACGTCCGGATAACGGAACACCTCGATCAGCATCACGGTTGCGCATCCATTCCCCGACAAGTCTGGTAACAGATCACGACCCCGTTGAAGACTCCCGCTCCAAGGGGCCTTCGCCCCTGTGTACGACGGACTGATCACGTCGCTACAGCGGCAAGTGCGGGCCGGTCACCGCCGGTTGAGAGGGGTCCCTGCCACGATGACGGCGCCATTGCATGACACACCTGCGGACGCGAAACCCACGGAGGAAGTCGCCCCCGCAGCTGGTGCAGGGGGGAAGAAGGTCGAAGGGCGGTCCCTCACACAGATCGCCTGGAACCGGCTCAAGCGCGACAAGGTCGCCCTCGCGGGCGGCATCACGGTGGTCCTCCTGGTCCTCGTGGCGGTCTTCGCACCCCTGATCGTCAGCGTGCTCGGACACCCGCCGAACGACTTCCACCAGGAGAAGCTGGACCCGCTGACCAACCTGCCCCAGGGCTCGTTCGGCGGCGTGAGCAGCGACTACCTCTTCGGGGTCGAGCCGAACAAGGGCCGCGACGTGTTCAGCCGGATCGTCTACGGAGCGCGCATCTCGCTGCTCGTGGCCTTCCTCGCCGCGATCGTCGCCGTCGTCCTCGGCACCCTCTTCGGGATCATCGCCGGCTACTTCGGCGGCTGGGTCGACGCCCTGATCAGCCGCGTGATGGACGTGCTGCTCTCCTTCCCGCAGCTGCTGTTCATCATCTCCCTGGTCTCGGTCCTTCCCGACGACTTCCTCGGGCTCGAGGGGACGAGCGTGCGCGTCGCGATCCTCGTCCTGGTCATCGGCTTCTTCGGCTGGCCGTACATCGGGCGCATCGTGCGCGGCCAGACGCTCTCGCTCAGGGAGCGCGAGTACGTGGAGGCCGCCAAGAGCCTCGGCGGCGGCCGGCGCCACATCCTGTTCCGTGAGCTGCTGCCGAACCTCGTGGCCCCCATCACCGTCTACGCGACGCTGATGATCCCCACGAACATCCTCACGGAGGCCGCCCTCAGCTTCCTGGGCGCGGGTGTCAAGCCGCCGACCGCCTCCTGGGGCGGCATGCTGCGGGACGCCCTCGAAACGTACGAGCACGACCCGATGTTCATGGTCTTCCCCGGTGTCACGATCTTCATCACCGTGCTCGCCTTCAACCTCTTCGGGGACGGACTGCGCGACGCGCTCGACCCCAAGGGAACCCGCTAGCAGTCCCCACTGACTTGCCCCTGCCGCTGGTCAGGTGGCTCTTTCCATGGTTCTTCGGCAGCGATAAGCCAGGGACCGCGAATCTGGAAGGTTGCGAGAAAATGCCCACACTTCCCCCGAAAAGGCGGCTCGCCGCGGGCGCGGCCCTCGTCGTCGCGGCCCTGGTGACCACCACGGCCTGCGGCGGTGGCGACGGTGACGGCGACGGCGACGGCAAGGGCGCGGGCTACAACGCCGCCCTGAACAAGGTCGCCAAGCCGTCCAAGAAGACCGGCGGCACCCTGCGCATGGTCGGCAAGCAGGACCTGGACTCGGCGGACCCGCAGCGCGCGTACTACGGCATGTCCTGGGACTTCATGCGCTTCTACACGCGCCAGCTGGTGTCGTACGACACCAAGCCGGGCAAGGCGGGCACGAAGCTGGTGCCGGACCTCGCCAAGGCCACCGCGAAGATCTCGGACGACGGCAAGACCTACACGTACGAGCTGCGTGACGGCCTCACCTGGGAGGACGGCTCGCCGCTGACCTCCAAGGACATCAAGTACGGGATCGAGCGCATCTGGGCCAAGGACACCATCACCGGTGGCCCCGGCTATCTGCGCCAGGCGCTCGACCCCAAGGGCGAGTACCCGGGCCCGTACAAGGACAAGTCGAAGGACAAGCTCGGTCTGAAGGCGATCGAGACGCCGAACGACAAGACCATCATCTTCAAGCTGCCCAAGCGCAACGGTGACTTCGAGCAGTTCCTCGCGATGCCCTCCGGCTCCCCGGTGAAGGCGGCGAAGGACACCAAGGCGAAGTACACCTCGCGGCCGTTCTCCTCGGGCCCGTACAAGTTCGACTCGTACAAGCCCGGCAAGAAGATCGTGCTCGTGCGCAACGACAAGTGGAAGAAGGACTCGGACCCGATCCGCCCGGCGCTCCCGGACAAGATCGACGTCACCATCTCCGCCAACCTGGAGGAGAACGACAAGCGCCTGATGGCCGGCGACTACGACGTCGACCTCAACGGCACCGGCATGACCCAGTCCGGTCGCGTCACCGCCGTCCAGAAGCACCGCGACAGCGTCGACAACATGCACACGTCCTTCGTGCGCTACGTCGCCCTGATCCACACCGCGAAGCCGTTCGACAACGTCCACTGCCGCAAGGCCGTCTTCTACGCCACGGACTTCGCGAGCCTCCAGCAGACCCGCGGCGGCAAGCTCGCCGCCGGTGACATCGCCAACAGCACCTTCCCCAAGGCGATCCCGGGCTACAGCGACTACGACCCGTACGGCGTCCTCGCGCGCAAGGGCAAGCCGGACCTGGCCAAGGCCAAGGACGAGCTGAAGAAGTGCGACAAGCCGAACGGCTTCAGCGCCAAGCTGACCGCCCGCAACAACAACCCGGGTGAGGTCGACACCGCCGAGGCCCTCCAGGCCCAGCTGAAGAAGGCCAACATCAACGTCGAGGTCGAGTCCCTCGACGGCGCCGACTCGGCCAGCATCACCGGTTCGCCCTCCGTGGTGAAGAAGCGCGGCTACAGCATGCAGATGTCCGGCTGGGGCCCCGACTTCCCGTCCGGCCAGGGCTACGCGCAGCCGCTGTTCGACTCCCGCTTCCTGGTCGAGAACGGCAACTACAACGAGTCGCAGATCAAGGACAAGAAGATCGACGGGCTCTTCGACAAGGCGATCGCGGAGACCGACCCGGTCAAGGCCGGTGAGATCTACAAGCAGCTCGACAAGCGCATCCTGGACGACGCCGACTGGATGCCGTTCCTGTACGAGAAGAACATCACCTGGCGCGGACCGCGGCTGACCAACGCCTACATGTCCGACGCCTACAACGGCCGGTACGACTACGTGTCGCTCGGCGTCAGCAGCAAGTAGCGCCGCACCGCCACGGCGGGCGTCCCCCGCCGTGGCACCCGTAGTCGATCGATCGTCACACCGCCGCCGATATCCGCCAGTCCGAAGGGCAGGTGATGGCCCCGGGCGGGGGGGGGGGGGGGGCGGCGGGGGGGGGGGGGGGGGGGGGGCAGGGGGGGGGGGGGGGGGGGTTTTGTTGTTCT